>NZ_JBEXEX010000017.1:0-118999 GCF_040606445.1 Streptomyces sp. NPDC005408
CCGCGTGATACCGCTGCTCGACCACGCTCAGCTCCACCAGCACGGCCCCGGCCCTCCCTGCACGCGGATCAGACGCGCACAGCCAAGCCGAGGCAAGCGGTGTCAAGCATCAAGTGAAGCCACAACGTCAAGCATCAACCGAGACAAGACAAGAGCCCAGCGCAGCAGAGCTGTTCAGAGTTTCTTTACTGGATCAAGGCGGCCCGCCTACGGCGGGCCGCGCGCGCTGGCGGCCAAGGGCCGCCGCCGCTCCATGTCTTCGCCACCGCTCCGGCAGCCCCCACCCGCTCAGCGCGCAACACCGCCAGGCGGACAGCCAGACGAGGAAGCAACCCGACCACTCCGAGCACAAGGACCAGGCCGACACTGACCACGTGTGATCACGCCCCCAACCACGCGCCGTTTCAAGGCCGCATGGCCCTCAGAGCCGCAGTCCGAGCCCAGTTGGCATGGCGCGTCGGCAACGCCCAGGCCGGATCGAGGTGCGGCCCGTGACGCACTGAAGAAGCGTGGCTGAGACCGGTGCGGGGTTGCTGGAAACACACGTGACGGGTGCTCGTTCGACGCTCCCGCCGTCGTGGCTGACTTTCGGGGGCTCACGTCAGAACTGGGCTTCTGCCGACCGAACCGCAACAGTGATCCTCTCCAACTCGACAACAGGAAGCCGGGGTTGCAGCCGAACCCACATTCGGGCACGCCGACCGCCCCGGTACCATCGGCACCGGGGTCCTGATCAGGGCTTCCACGACCGGACCACCCGGAATGCTGTCCAGGCTGAGGGGTGGTCCGGTCTCTAGTTGTTGGCCGTAGCCGTGCGTCTGCCGCCCCGTGAACCGGGGCCTCGGGATCAGCTCAGGGCCTTGCCCACCTCGTAGATCGTCGGCCGATCCTCGGGAGCGGCGCTGAGCATCGCGTCGATCAGTTCGCCCAGCTCACCGGGTGCCTTCACGGGACGACGACGGCCCTTCGCCACTGCTTCCCGCTGTACGGGGCGCGGAGCGTCGTCCGAGTACTCGACCGCTCGCCAGCCGGTGGCGGAGATGAGCAGGGAGGCGCCGAGGGCGTAGATGTCGGCTTCCTGGGTCGGCTCGGCTTCGCCTGTGGCGAGGACGCTGCGGGCGATCTCCGGTGCTTCGTAGTGGACGAGGCAGCCGCGGAACGGGAAGTCGTACCTCTCGGGCACGTTGCCGCCCCGCGCAAGGGCGAGGTCGATGAGGTGCGTCCGCTCCGGTCCGATGATGAAGTGCGCGGGTTGCACGTCACCGTGTGCCCAGCCCTTGGCGTGGAGTTCGGCCAGCGCTTCGACGCATCCCAGGGCCACGCTGGTGTGCGGTGCGATGGATGAGTCCGGGCCACGGCAGGGCTCCCACAGCCGGTACAGGTCCGGGCCTTCGTGCCACGGCTGGAGGTTCCACGTCCCTTGCTCCCACTCGCCGTACGCGATGTCATCGAGGCCGAGGCGATGCAGGACGGCACCTTCGCGGGCGGGCGCGAGCGCGGTCCAGGGCTGGGCAGGCCAGTCGCTGGTGGCCTCGATCGGGTGGCCGAGCTTCACGGCGTAGTGGCCCCGGTGGCTCTCCACCTCCCAGACCGTGGAGCCCCGACGGTTGATGACCAGGTGCTGAGCCGTGGGCATGAGTGCGTCGAGCACCACGATCGGCAGTTCAGGGGTTGAGCCGGACAACGTCTCTTCTCCTTCCGGGCGAACGCGGCCGACCCCGAGTCGAGGCCGGCCGCATCACTGTTGTCGGGTTCGGGGGCTACGCCTGACCGTACGGCCGGCCGCAGTCCGAGTCGCACTGCCCGAGGTTCGTGCCGTCCACGGTCCACAGGTCGTCGAAGAGCAGGAACCCGGCCGCCTTCATGGCGCGTGCCGAGGCGGCGACATCTTCAGGATCGCGGGCCCCTCCACCCGGCATCGGGTTGTGGTGCAGGAAGCGGCCCGCGAACCGCTCGCACAGCTCGGCGTACTCCTTCGTGTGCAGGATGAGTGCGTGCAGGCCGAGGTCCACGTCGTCCGACGGGACCATGCGGACGGTGGCGGTGGCTGCGGTGACCACGAACGCGACCGCCTGGTCCGCGATCTGCGCAGCACGCTCGGGCGACTGCCCGTTGTGGCTGACCACGAAGTGGGCGAGGCTCTCGAACAGCTCCTCACCAGCCACCGCGCGACCGGTCTTCTGATCGTTCGCCGTTGCCGTCATACGAATCTCCTTGTGTGAGGCGGTGCGTGGCACTTACCGCCCGCATTGATCGTCGAGCTCGGCTCACAGACAATCGGGAAGCGGGCTTGGATGGCCGACCCCGAACGGAATTGGGGAGCCAAGGAATTGGCGCCCGTCCGGGGTCGACCGATCTACTGGCCCATGGCGAGGGCCATGCCGGTCACCAGGCCGCACGATCCGCTGATGCAGATGATGAACAGGACCCCGGCGTACCGGCCGACGGCGCGCATCACAGTCCGACCTGACTGTTGCTGTTCCTCACGGCCAGACGTGCGCTCAGCTCCTCCCGCGCGCTGAGCGTCACCACCTGGTCCGGCATGGCATCCCACTCTCTGCCGCCACGGATTGGCCTCATCTGCACTCGGCCCCCGATCTCACCCATGACGACGCCGATACGGTCCCTGACGCTGTCCTTGGCCAGTTCACCGATGCCTGGTCTGGTCTGCTGATTGCTCGCCATGCCTAGGAGCATCGCGATCGGGGACCGTCGCCAAAAGGTCAGGCTGATTACCCAACTTGGGTAACATCGCGGCAAGTAGAGAATCCGCAACGTTGCGTAGCCCTCGCAGTGTGGGAGCTTGCCCAATGCCCGACGCCGACCGGCCGCAGGAACTGCCCGCCGGGCTGCTCACCGATCCCGAGATGATCAACGCGTGCCGAGTGCGGGACTTCGCTAGAGTCTTCCGGCTGGTGAAGACCCGGGCGGGTATCTACCCGTCGATGATCGCCAGGCGATGCGACTTGACGCCTAGCCGGGTCGGCGAAGTGATCGCTGGGCAGCGGCAGTTGCTCCACATGGACGTCATCGAGCGCATCGCGGACGGCCTGCACATTCCGGGGCACATGCTCGGGCTTGCCCGCCGAGCGTGGGAAACGCCTCAAGCCCTCGTGGCCGCAGAGCGCGAGGCACCCCAAGGACCGGAGCCCGAGCAACAGACCCCCACGTCGCTGCCAGGTCCCGATGTGGACAGCATCTTGGCGCTGGCCACGCGAACGAGCCTGAACGCGGCCACACTTGAAGCCTTCCGTTCCTCCATCGAGGACTACTGGCGACGGGACGACCAGCACGGCGGCGAGGCACTGCGACCGGCCATCGTCGGCCAACTCCGCTATGTCGTCGGACTCCTGAAGGAGAGCCGACCACCATCCATCCAGAACGGTCTATACGGAATCGCAGCCGAGCTTGCACGCCTCACCGGCTGGACCTACTTCGACGCCCGCCAGTACAACCAGGCCCGCGCGTACTTCACCGAGGCCCTGCAACTGGCCAAGGAAATCGACGACCGCCAGTTCATGGCCAACGTCCTGGCCTGCATGAGCTTGCAGGGCACGTACCAGGACAAGCCCGCGGACTCTCTGGCCCTCGTGACCGCCGCCCAGGACCAGGCCCGCTCAGCACCCGCTACCACTCCACGCGTCATGTCGATGCTGTTCATGCGTGAAGCGTTCGCCCACGCCACCCTCGGCAGCCAGGCCGCCACTCACGCGGCAATCACGGAAGCTCACCGCCAGTTCGAGCAGATCCTGCCGAGCGACCCGGACCCTTCATGGGTGAGCTACTTCGACGAGCCGAAGCTCATCGTCGACACCGGCATCGCCCATGGCCGGCTGGGCGAGGCCGCGATTGCTGAACCCTTGATCGCAGATGCATTGCGCCGAGAGGACCGCACCAACCAGCGCGGCCGTGCGTTTCACGCGTTCTGGCTCGCTCGTACGCAGCTGGACCAAGGCAAGCTCGATCAGGCGTGCCACACCGCCACGCAGGCTCTGGAGCCCGCATTGGCGGTGGCCTCGGAGCGAGTGTCAGGCCATCTCAGGGAGTTCTACGCCCAGTTGGCACCGCACAGACAAGAGCCCGTAGCTCTGGCCTTCGAGGCGCGGCTACGGGAAGTCCTTCCACCGGTCAGCGGAACGCTTCATCCATGAGCAGGTACAGGAGACCGACAAGGGATCCGCTACTCACGATCTCGCGGCGGTCGATCATGCCCCGTACCTCGCTGAGAGGGATCCACTCGATGCGATCGGACTCGTTCTTCTCGGTGGGCGGTCCGACGTAGGTCGCGCCATCTGCACTAAAGACATGGTGCTGAGAGTCGGTGATCCCGTTGGCCGGCTCGGCGTAGATCAGGGGCTTGATGGGGCCGGGGCGCCAGCCGGTCTCTTCCAGGACTTCGCGGGCCGCTGCCTCCTCCGGTGACTCGCCGTCCTCGACCAGGCCCATGGGCAACTCCCAGGCCCACGAGTCCGTGATGAAGCGGTGCCGCCACATCATCAAGACCTCTTGGCGATCGTTGACTACGGCAGCCACGGCCAGATGACGAAGCTTGACGACGTGGTACTCCCACCGGCGCCCATCCGGCTGCTCCACGTCGGTCAACCACAGGTTCACCCAGGGGTTTTCGTAGATCGGACGTTCCCCGTGGATCTTCCACTGCATGGCTGTGACCCCTCTCGATCGGATTCCAGCATCGCAGAAGAGAGCAGGGGCATCATCAACTGAAGCAAAATGCGTCAGAGTGACGAAATGAGGGCGGCTGGCACTGGTGCCTGGCTGCGCCGCTCGGCGAGGTCGGGGACCCAACTGACCTCTGACCTGGGGGCATGAGGTTTGGTCAGCTCGCTGCGGGGTATGCTAATCTGTTTAGCAGAGGGTGCGAGGCCTAAGAAGCCCATTGTGGTTCACGACCGCTGGCATCCACAGAAGAGGGAGGTCCGGGTTCGAGTCCCGGCGAGTAGCTTAACTGGGAGAGCGCCCTCTTTTATCTTTACCACCCTGCTCTCTGTATCGCTGGAGCGATTTCCGCTTCCGTCAGATTGAGCGATTGGTAGTAAGTGCGGAGAAAACCAGTAAGTTTCCTCTTGCGCTGCGAGACGTGATTCAACTGTGGGTGCTCTGTTTCAAAGTCGGAAAGAGCAGCGTCCGCCCAGACCTCACGTGAAAGACTGTCTCTCAGCGCAAAATTCATTTCTTGCGAAATACGCTTCGTTACGGCGAGGGCTAGGATCAGCTCACCGTGAGAAAGGGTAACTGGAACGCCCAGCGCAACCCGAGTAGCTGGATGTTCACCGGTAACCTTTGTCCACTGAGCAAGCGCGTTGGGTGAAAGATTATTAGCTGCCGTGATGAGGCCTTGTTTGGGCTTCCCTCCCGCGTGAATCACAGCATTTCGCATCTGGCGAATCAAATGGAACTGCTCCAATGATTCTTTCGGGAGCTGCCGACCCACCTTTTGTTGGAACAATCTGTGCATCGACGAGGCATTCGAATCGGCAACCTCCTTTCGAGTTACTTGCTTTGCCTTTATCAGCATTCCGAAGCATGTTTGTACGAAATCTTCGTGAATAGCGAGTGCATAGGGGACAGCCATAGCGCTCAAGTGCTGCTCTGCATGAGAGAGCAATGTGCGAGCACTCGCCGTGGTTAGATTCATCCGTTGGATGTGGGGAACTGCCGGGAATATCTCTGGCAGCAAGCGCGCGCTGCCTTCAGTTAGACGTAGCGTGTTCTCTGCTAACCGCGAGCCAGCCAGCAATGCCATCATGGCATCACTGGCCCTAATTCTGTCTTGCTCATAAGCGCGATATTCTGGAAAATGCACAATGCTCATGCTTGTTCTCTCAGTTCATCAACCATAGATAGTCGCCCTTCCCGATGACGCCGTCAAAGTCAGGAATGCTGAGACCGTTACTGAAAACGGCGTACTCCACGCCCAGATGTCGCACCTGCGCGCTATGAGATATCTCGAATTGCATGCATCGGTGATCGGTATACAAGCTATCTGTGATGCGACTTTCAGCGTCGTAAGTCAAAAACCATTTGATGGGGCTCTCGCAAAGAACCTGCGCTAATTCGCTGTGATCCTTAGAGCTGAGCGAGTCCATGTAGAGACGATCGCCTTGTACCAAATAGGGCGGATCTACATACGCAAGTACGGTCTCTCCCAAGGACTCCAGGCTGCGAATGTGCTGCCGGCC
The DNA here is from genome assembly GCF_040606445.1 of Streptomyces sp. NPDC005408. Classification (NCBI taxonomy): domain Bacteria; kingdom Bacillati; phylum Actinomycetota; class Actinomycetes; order Kitasatosporales; family Streptomycetaceae; genus Streptomyces; species Streptomyces sp. NPDC005408. The sequence goes on from NZ_JBEXEX010000017.1 coordinate 6,201, forward strand.
GTCTTGTTGTGACAGAGAGACGTTGTCCCGGTAAGTGCCCAGAAACTCGATCCGCTTCGCGAGTGCTTCGCGGTTGAAGCGTGCGTCAATCTTCCATTTTCCCGCCTGGTCGTAGCCGCCAATGGGGCGAGCCCTGAGGATTCCCGACCTATTGCATCGGTTGAGGAAGAAAGTGGCGAAACCTAGATCGAGGTCTGATTTTCCAATAGGGCTTGCATATAATTTCGCAGCCTTGTGCCAACTATCGATTGTGACGTCAGCGCCACGCACCATTGATGCAAGGTCGCTGGTCGCATGGAAAACGCTACGCCAGAAGGCGGCGATTCCTGGGTCAGCGTCATTCAGATGGATGTGATCCACGCTGCCGTCGACCAACAGCTTAAGAGCCGCGCCTGCGCCCCCGCAAAATGGTTCTGCGTAGTGGGTGGACCTCGGTATTTGTGAATCAATGAGCTGCCCTATGTAGCTCGCCAAACGTGCTTTTCCGCCGGGGTAGCGGAGAGGGCTGAGATATCTCATCACTTGGGATTTTCTCCCAAGTATTGGTCCAGCTTCATGAGCATTGGAGTGTAAACCGCACTGAGAGTGGTGATGTCCAAAATCATGGGCTGTACGTCCCACTGGTGGATAAAGCTATGTAGATTCTTTACGGACAGGGCGCCATCGTTCTGCGACATCCTGCGAGCTTCGTCCAATTGCTTGTCTGCATCGGCCGGATCGATATGCCGGAGGGCGACACCGATTCGTTCGCGTAGTTTGTCTTGCCGGCGACGCCATCCTTGTCGTTCTGCTGCTTCAGTCACAGTAATGTCGATCACGGCTCTGATCATGATTGCTGCAACGTTAGGGGAGTCCTCGATTACAATCTTTTTCGCTTCGTTCAGCACCTTGGCGGTTCTAGGACTGACATTCCTCAGAATGACATTCTGGAAGACTCGCTTGTCCTTCTGGGGCGTGCTGGCGGGGGACGTCGATGGCCGCGGCGCGGCTTCCTTTTGGTCTTGGACATCTCCGCGATTTGAATTTTGGTTCTTCGGGGAGGTGTGACGAGGTTGAGGTAGGCGCTCCGAGGGCTGAGGCAAGTGATCCTTGATGGCGCCGATATAATCCGTCCGCTGTTCCTTGCTCTTTACGTGCGTAACGGAAAGGTGCGTAGCAAGGTCAGAGAAGAGCTTACGTACCGAACTATGCATAATTTCCGGGTCATAGTCGGCCAAGATGCCGCTATTTCGAAAATCGAAACCTAGTGAGTTTCGGACCTTGGGGTCCGAAAGTAGGCGTGCCAGTGTGGTGAGCCTGGTAGTGCGGACTGTTGCTATGTCCTGCAATAGGTCATTGTCGGTGCTGTACCATTCCGAAACCTGTTCAATGAATCGGAGGGCTCTAGCTGTGGGATTTTCCTTCTGGGCGAAGCGAATTTTCTGCTCGGAGGTCCACGGGACAACTCCGACACCTTCTGCTTCTCCGGTATGTCTGAGCGTAATCCAGTGATTCGCCTTTTCTCGACTCTCTGCCACTACACAGCGCATGGCGCGAGGAATGGAGTGCCGACGGGCGATGATGCCCATCTGTTGGCGGATTCGAGGGTCATCCACCAGAGATGGATCGGCTAACGCCTTTAAGGTGGCGAGCCTGCGATTGCCCTCGATGACGACTATTTTGCCTTCTTCGTGGACGACAATCGGTAATTCTGTTGGATTCAAACCCTGTTCGGCTATATCTTGCGCTAGGCGTGCTAGCTTCTCGGGATCTTTCTGGAGCAGGGCTGCGATAGCCTCACGGGTTGTTGGTGTGGGCATATCATGTCGGGGGTTTTGGTAGTCAAGGCTCAAGTCCGTCACCGAGAAGTCCCTCTGCTCCATGGTGATGATGTTCTCATTCGAACCGCACCTAGCGGTAGTGATCTCTCAAAGGTCACCGTGGGTGAAGGCGGACCGGTGGCCGAAGCTGACGGCAACGCCGGCACGCAGTCGTGCATGATCGCTATCCTGCACGATCGCAGCAGAAGGCCGCTGGCTCTCCTTGCCAGGTGCGGCCCGATCCTACGGATCAGAAGGTGGCGGGCTCCTCCCGCGTCTGTACTTCAACGGACCCATGGGTGTGGGCACGAGTACACGACCCGTCGGTGGCCCTTCACTTCCGGGAATGGCTGCCACGGCCTGAGCCTTCTACGCGTGGTGGGGCCGCGGGGTTGCTGACCGGAGTCCCGGGGAGCGGAACGGAGCCAGTGGACCCCGTGTGGACCATGGCCCCCGCTTAGCATCCGGGGCCGGTACGCTGTACCCGCTCCGTCCCTGGTGGGCGGCAGCGCAGGTGGGTTGCCCGAGCGGCCTAAGGGAACGGTCTTGAAAACCGTCGTGGCAGCGATGTCACCGTGGGTTCAAATCCCACACCCACCGCGCAGGTCAGCTTAGGTGCTGGTCAGAAGGGGTGCCCCGGTTGCCGGAGCACCCCTTTCGCGTACAGGCTGTCTCACCCTTTCTCGCCGGTATCCCAGCTTTGACCAGTGCGTATGGGCCATCTGTGGGCCAGGATCAGGGCCCCTCGTCCTCGCCCAGCGCGCGGGAGATCAGGTTGTTGGAGTGCTGCTGACCGCCCTTAAGGATCTTCGCGTAGAAGCGGTACAGCACCGCGATGCTGTGGCCGGCGCGAGCGGCGACCTCCGCCGGGTCGACCCCCGACTTGATCCAGAGGGAGACCCCCGCGTGACGTAGGGAGTACGGCACTGCCGCGAGGGCGGACTCGACCTCACCGGCAGAGAGCACGGCGCTCCGGGCTCTCTCCCAGGCATTGCAGTACTCCGTGGAGGCCACCCGCCCTCCCCGCGCCGCCCGGAACAGTCGGCCGTCATCGGCCGTGCCGTACCGGGCGATGTGCTCTCGGAGTAGGTGCACAAGAATGGGCGGGATTGGCACGGTTCGCGTCGCGCCGCGCTTGCGTCGCTTGAGGCCGCGCTTCTCGTACGACGTGCCCTCGTCTGTCCAGCCGCCACCGACTTCCGGGCGGCTTTCCCCGAGCAGTAGTTCGCCCCATTCCTTGACGGACTCCGGCGAGTTGGGCGGCAGCGTGCAGTCCGATTCTTTGAGCGCGACGATCTCACCGGGTCGCATAGCCGCGTAGTAGAGGCACCCGAAGAACGCGTGTAGGTGCTCGCCGCGGGGCCCGGAGTCGCGGACAGCCCCGAGCAAGGCACGCGCCTTGCTCGGGCCCGGCACGTACCGGAAATCAATCTCGTCGTCGCTCTCGGGAGGTGTCCAGTCCACGCGGGATAGGGGGTTCGCCGTGAGTAGCCCCTTCTCCTCAACGGTGTAGCGGAGCACGTTGCTCAGCACCATGCGCTTGCGCCTGACCGTGTTCTCGGCGGCCTTGCCCCCGTCCAGCCGGAGCGAGAGCGCGTCCAGGGCGGGACGTAGAAGGGTGGGGTCCTCTAAGTCCTTGACCTTGATGGAGTGGGCGGCAATCCACTCCAGGGCGGCGCGGATGTCCGCGGGCGGTTCCTCGGCGACGTGACGCGACACCCAAGACCCTTCCGGGCCACGAACCGCCCGGAACGCCCACTGGTAAAGGGCATCACGCAGCACAGTCGAGCGGGGCGCTCCCCGCTTGCTGGTGACGAGCGCGGGGGTCACGACAGCGAGCGATTCCGCAATGCTCGCCCGGTGCTTGGCGGCGGCTTGCGGCCATTTCATGAGGACGTACCCCGTGACGTGCTCGTACCAGGAAGGGGAGGTGCGAGCCATCAACTCGCCCGCGGGAAGCCCCGTTTCCTCGTCGAATTGCTGGTGGTCACGCAGAGCGGTCATCAACTCTGCCCGACGGCCGTCCGCTTGGGGCTTGAGCTTGAAGCTCCGGGAGTGCGGACGCTCGCCGACCCGCCAACGCAGTTCCCACGGCTTCGGGCGGCCCGCACGCTTGCGGATGGACCAGATATCGACGTCGTACGTGAGCATGTCTCTCCAAACAGAACGAGGGGCCCGCGCTCGGCGCGGGCCCCGGTGAAGCGGTCGGATTTAAGCGGCGTGCTCCTCGCACCGCTCCCACCACGCATCCAAGTCCGCGCGTTTCACGCGGAGTTGGCCGTTAGGGAGCTTGCTGAGGCGGGGGGCTTGGCCGCGGGCGCGCATGCGGTAGAAGGCGGCGCGACTCATGTCGATTTCGGCGAGTACTTCGGGGAGTTTGAGCATCTTGGGGCGTGCCACGGTGCGACTCCTTCGAGGCTTCGATCTTTCGGGAGGGTGACGGGGGTCTTCGAACATTGGGCTTGTCGGGGGCTCGCGTCTGTCCGAGGTGCGGGATTCTGCGTCACCGCGTCATCTGCGTCACTTGTACGTCTGACCTGCGGTTTCGAGTGACGCAGAGGGTCTGAGCGTGTGTCACCGGCGCGGGTGGTCTCTGTCACCGGTGACGCGGGTGACGCGGGGTGACGCAGCCACCGCCCGCCTGCGTCACCGCTGTAGCAGCAGATCAAGGGCCGTTTTGCGCCCTCGGGTGACGCAGGTGACGCAGCGTCCCTTCTCTTAGGAAAAAAGAGAGGGGTGTCTGTGGTGGTGCGCTGCGCCTCAGAGCGTGAAGAAGGAGCCGCTACGCGGCGCGATCATCAGGCGGCGTGCCGCCGAAGAGCAAGAGGAGCACGCCTCGACGTGGTGCTCTTCTTGCTTGTCCGGACGGTCGTGCGTCGCAGGTCAGAGCATCGGCTCTTGCTCGTGTGGGGGCGGGGTCGGCGGTCGGGTCATTTCGATGTAGCGGGCTGTTTTGGTGCGGCCCCAGTCGATGAGGACGCCCCGTGCGGCCAGGGTCGGCTGGAGGCGCTTGAGGCGGTCCGAGAGGACTTTGCCTGTCGTGGGCCAGCCCTTGGGCAGCGGACGGCAGTCGTCGCCCGAGTGGAGCCGGGTGAGGCAGTGGAGCCATTCGGCAGAGGTCATCCGTTCCTCTGCGCCCGCTTCGAGGTTCGCGGCGTGCTGCAGCACGGTCTGTGCGAGGAGGTCGCCTTCGATGACGTCGTCGTTGAGGTCGTCCAGGCTGGTCCGGTAGGCGTTGAGCGCTCCGAGGTCGGTGGCCGCATCGAGCTGTGCGCACAGGTGGGCGAAGTCGGCCATGCGCAGGTCGGTGGGGATGTCGGCCTCGGCTGCCCGGACTTTGACCGTGAGGTCGAGCAGGGATCCGAGGACGACGGGGAGGACTTCTTCGAACTCCCCCCACAGTTCGGCTTCGGTACGCCTCACGCGGGGGCGTTCCAGGCGCAGCGGGAGGAGGCGTTCGGCGAGGTCGGGGCGGATGACGCCGACGTCGATGCCGGTCAGGAGCAGGGGGCGGCGGTAGCGGGCGCGGACCACGTCGCCGTCGGTGTAGAGGGCGCGTTTGATGGTCTCGGCTCCGGTGACGATGCAGCACATGAGGTCGGACAGGTCCGGGGCCAGGTGGGAGAGGTTGTCCAGGGCGGTGACCCATCCGGCCGCGACGGCCGCGATCAGGTTCTCTTCGTCCTTGGGGGCGCGGCGCAGGTCGCCGCTCATCCCTTCGATGATCCTGACGAGCATCCGTCCCCCGGTGGACTTGCCCGCCCCTTGGGGGCCGGTGAGGAAGGGGGCGGGGACGGGCACGGACGGCCCGAGGCAGCCGATGAGCCAGGCCACAGCCAGGCATTCGGTCTCGGCGTTGGCGAAGTTGCACAGCCGGAGCAGGAGGTCGATGCCCTTGCCGTCGGTGTCCTTGGCGGGCAGGGGGAGTTCCCCGGTGAGCTGGGTGCGTCGCCAGCACACTTCCTGCGGGTCGGGGGTGACGATGTCCCACCCGGTGGGGTGGATGCGGATGGACTGCCCGTCGTCGCGGCCAAGGTCAAGCCACGTCGCGCCGTCGAATCCCGGCGCGACGCGGATGTGGACGGGCTGCACGTCCTGGATCATCGCCAGCGCTTCAATGAGATCCAGCGCCTCTTTGAGCGCGGTCCCGTTGAACACGCCGAGCCCGTCCTTGAAGAGGCCGACCATGAGTTCCTGCCGGTGGCTGCCCGAGGTGCCCTGTGAGCGGATCGGACGTGCCACCGGGTGGCCGTTCTTCTGCGCGAACACCGTCCCATCCGCGGTGCGGAAGTACCGGAAGTGCTCTTGCGCGTAGTCGGCGATGACCTCGCGCGCCGGAGTCTTCTCATCTTCGGACATGGCTACAGTCCCAACCTGGTCAGGGCGTTGGACCACGCGTCGGTGCAGTGCCGGGGCGATTCGCCCTTGGCCTGCGCGGCGGTGAACAGTCGCGCGATGTGGGCCTCGGTGAGGCAGCCGCACCGACCGTGGACGGACAGCACAGCGAGGAACGTCCGGTAGACGGTGGCGTGCACCGTGTCACGAGCCTCGGTGATGCGCTGCTCTGCCATGGCGATGCCGCGGTCCAGGTAAGTGGGCGTGCGGTGGCGGCACACTCCGTCACCTGCCCGTCCGGGCACGGTGATGGCATGTGGTGCGGGCCGGACCGTGGAGGGTTCCTTCACGGCCAGCGCGCGTACGACGTCCGGCAGGGCCGTGATGGTGCCGGTGCCGGGGCCGAGCCACCGCGCGTAGGCCATCGTGGACTTGACGTCGACGCCGGGGCGCACGGCGTTGGCGGATTGCATGACGCCCTGGTAGAGCCAGTGCTCACCCCTGTTGGTGCGCACGGTCCGTGTGGCGGGCAGGCTTGCACGGGCCCACACGATGGCTTCTGCGCTGTCGAGGTCGACGACGGTGAGACTGGCGCCGCCGGGGTGGTAAGCCACCGCTGCCGCGCCGCGCCAAGCCCGCGCCCACGTCGGTGCGTTGATGACGCAGGGGTCGGTGGTAGCGGCGGCCCAGCCGTGGCACGGGTGCGGGCAGGTGCAGGGGCCGGGGGACTTCATATTCGGCCGGCCGCCGCACGCGTTGTCGGCGCAGCGACGGCAGTTGCCAAACGGCACCTTCCCGGCTCGTAACGGCAGCACCGGCACGCTGGAGGCTGCCAAGGACAGAGCGGCCCGCAGGTGCTCTCCCCGAATGTCGGTGGGTTGCGTCATGCTGGAGGTCTCCAGTTCCTTGGAGGGATGCTGGTTGGTCAGGGCGGCCCGGTCTTTGGCGAGAGGGGGCCGCCCCTGGCGTTGCTAGCCGTGGAAGTGGTTGCGCTTGATCACGGCCTTGCGGATGTGGAAGGTGTTGCCGCCGCTGCGGCCGCTCGCGCCGAAGATCTGCACGGCGATCCAGCCGCCGAAGATGACGGCGGCCAGGATGATGAGCTGGTGGATGAGCGCCGCGAGCGCGGCGATGAACGTGGTGAGCAGCACGAGTCCGCCGCATACGGCACCGAACCCGATGCCCCCGAGGGCGATGTTCACCGCCGTGCGGGAGACGAGCGGCTTGGCTGCGACCGGTTCGGGCTTGGCGGGCTCGATGGCGTAGCCGGTGACGACGCGGCCGTCCGGCAGAACGATGCTTGCCACCGCCGGGCTGCTGCCCGGCTGCACTGGAACGAGGGGCACCGTGTGAGCGGGCGTGATCGGGGCGGGTCGGTGGACCTCCACAGCCGCCGTGTCGTGTCCGACCGGGAGGCGGTACGCAGTGGGTTCGTTCACTTCGCACCTCCGGCGAACGCACCGGTCACGGCGGTGACGAGCTGGTTGACGGTGTCGCTCGCGTCGGTGGCGGCGAGGTAGAAGCCGAACAGCGCAGCGACGACGGCCGCGCCGAACCCGAGCGCCTTGAAGCGCAGCAGCAGGGCGAGCCCGGCAGCGAGGAGCAGCACGAGTGGGATGGTGATGACCATGAGTCCTCCGAGGCAGGTGGTCAGCGGGTGCCCGCGCGGTAGGTGCGCGCGGCGCGGTTGTAGAGCCAGCGGCCGATGCGTATGCGCTTGCCGGTGGCGTGGCAGCGGCGGCAGTCCTTGCCGCGCTTCAGGTGTCCCTTGCGGTCGGTCTTGAAGGCGTGGCCCATGCCGTCGCACTTACGGCAGTCGCCGAACGGGCTCAGCCAGCACCGTGCGCTGTAACACAAAGTGACGGTCAGTAGGAGTGCGGTAGCGAGGACGGGAAGGCTCATCAGGGGCCTCTCAGGCGGGTTTTGAGGGTTTCCGCAGGTGGGCCGCTATGTGCTAGCGGCCTGATCAGGGGCGGTTTGGGTCGCTAGCAGGGTTGCTACCGGTAGCAGCGTCTGCCGCTACCGGTAGCAGGCTGTGAGACCTATCCGGCGTCCCGCTTCTTGTTGCGCTCCGTAATCGCGGTGGCGATGTCGTCGCGCTTGATGCCGCGCTTGTTGACCTGCCGTCCGTCGATGCGGCGGCTGATCTGGTCGGTGGCGATGCCGAACGGCTTGAGCGCTGCGGTGAGCGCTTCCGCCTTGGGCTTGGACTCCAGCTCCGCCCACGGCCCGTACGCCTCGGGGCGGAGGTCGGCGAGGCGGTCGACGATGGTCTCGGACCACACCTTGGCCTCGCCCTTGCCGAGCACCGCGGCCACGTCGTCCAGGATCGTGGCGGACACCTCTGGCGCCGGAGCCTCGCCTGCCGCGTCGCCGGACAGGGTGCCCTCGGCCTCGCGCAGCACCGCGGCACGGGTCAGGATGCGTTCGGCGTCCTGGCCGTTGGCGAGGTAGGTGCGCACGATGCCGGAGTCGTCGGACATGCCCTTGAGCAGGCCCACGCCCTTGTGGGACTTCAGCAGCTTGGACGCATCCAGACCTTCCGAGTACGAGCCCGCGCCCAGGATGGTGTCGGACACCTGGTACGCCCCGACGCGCAGCGCGAAGCGGGCCTGGTGCTGGTCGCGCAGCTCCGAGGGGCACGCCTTGTCGTCCGGTTTCTGCGTCGACGTCATCACGCTCACGCCGACCGCGGGGGCGACGCGGGCGAGGTAGACGAGCAGGGACAGGATTTCCTTGCCGTGCTCGGGGTGCTGCAAGTACTCCTGCACCTCATCCACCACGAACAGCGTGAGGGGCATGTTGAGCTTCTTGTCCCGGCTGATCTCCGGGGTGAGCTTGCCTTCCGGGCAGATGTGCAGCGGCAGTTCCGAGAGCCGGTGGTAGCGGTCCTCAACGTCCGCCTTCAGCTCGCGCAGCGAGGTCAGCAGGTGCACCACCGGGTCGAACCCGTTCTTCGGGACGATGCCGAACGCGATCCGGTGGGCGACCTTGGCGAACTTGCGCCAGTCCGGCGACGCCTTCCCGTCGAACACGTACAACCGCACGTACGGGTCCAGCGCGGCAGCGAGCGCGATCGTGCGCGCACTGAACGTCTTGCCCTGCCTCGGTACCGCGCCGACCAGCAGGGACAGCCACAGCATCGTGGCCATGACCGGGTTGCCCCGCTCGTCCACGCCCCACGGGAACGGCTTCCAGAAGTCCACCCGCGTCGCCCCCAACAGCGGGGACTTGCCGGAGGGAACGGCGAGCGGGTCGCGGTCGGCGATCCAGTACGACACCCGCCGGCCGCTGGTCTCGTCCTTGTCGAGGAAGAGCTGAGTCGGCGCGATGTCCATACCGGAGGCGAGCCGCGCGTGGGCGTTGAGAGCGTCCTCGAACGTCTTGCCGTACGGGAGGTCGACCACGACGCGCCAGCCGTCCCCGTCCCGGCCGATCGGCCGCGGGAACGCGATCGACTGATCCTTGTTCGTCAGCTTCGCCGCATCGTGGGCACGGATGACGATGTCGCTGCTCAACTTGCGCTTGCGGAACGTCACCTTGGCCATATCGATCAGCGGCCGGTCGGCCGGAGCACCGACCACACCCAGCGTGGTGGTCAGCGTCGCCATGGCCAGCAAGAGAAGCCACGACGGGGCCATGACGTACAGCGTCAACGCCGCGGCCAGGCCGAGGAATCCGGCAAGCGCAGCGGTGATGCCGCGCAGCCGCACGCGGTCGTTGCGCTGCCGGGACAGCTTCAGGTACTCGGCAGCGTCCTCGTTGGCCACGGAGGCGAGTCGCAGGCCCTTGCCTTCCGCGTCGAACACCCACCGTCCGACGGCGGTCGACCAGCGCCACGCACCGCGCGGCGAGTACCACATCACCTTCGGCGTGTAGATGCACGGCAGGCGAACCGCGTGGTAGCCGAGCACCGTCGAGTAGTGCCGTATCGCCCACTTGCGGACGGCCCTGCGCTGGTCAGGCAGCTTCACCCAGTCCGGCAAGACGGCCAGTCGGGCCTTGTCCTTGGCCTCCATCCACTCCGCGACGGACGGCGGGTAGACCTCGCGGGGCGGGTCGACCGGCTCGCCCTCGACGAGTCCATCGGCCTCGGGGTCGCCGGTGTCGGGGAGTTCTGCCTCCCACTCGCCCGGCTTCACCGTGCCTGCGGCAGGAGTCTCCGGGCTAGTGGTCGGGCTTGTGCCCTTGGTGGGCGGGAACGGCAGCACGTCGGCTGTTCGCTCGTAGGTGCCCTCCGGCTCGCCGGGGGGCGGGAACGCGGTGTTCTCGGTCACGATGTATCTGCTCCTTCACGGGAGTCGAAGGGTCCGGCCGGGCGCTGTAGGAGGTGGACGGCCGGACCCGGAAGCGATGAACGTTCAGGCGGTGGGGCGCGGCAGAGCGCGGCAGTTCGAGGAGTGGTTCTGAGCCCAGTCCTTGAGGTCGTAGCTCACGCCGACGTGGTTGAAGTAGGACGCTTCGCAGCCCCGGCAGACGGCCGCGTGGCGGTCCGGCAGAGCGCTGGTCGGCTGCGGCACGACGTCGACAGTCGCGCCCACGATGGTCAGGAACCGGAACAGCACATCGGCAGGCCAGGCGGCCGGGATGGTCTGGCTGATCACAGCGAATCTCCTTGACTGGACGGGGTGTTCAGGCAGCGGACTGTTCCTGCGGATCGGCGCAGGTCACGCACATGCCGAGCGAGGGCGGAATGCAGTAACCCGCATCGCCCTGGTGGACCCGGCACCAACGGCGGGCGCGCATCATCGCTTCGTGCGCGCGCCACATGCCCTCGCTCATCGGCCGGACCGGCCGGGCTAGGTCAACGCGGTACAGGAAGGCCACCAGCGGTCCACGCCTGCGGCGCGGACGCAGCAGCTGCGCGGCGACGTCTTGCCCACCAGGGCGCAAGTCACAGACACGCAGTTGGCGACGCGTCGCATAGCCGTCCGGAGCACAGCGCCACGGGAAAGTGGGGATACCGAACCGCTCACCTGTCGGGTCGAAGCAGTCGGCAAGCGTCAGCCGCTTCACGCGGCCACCGCCTCACGCTCCCCGTCGCCCCTGTCGGCGCGCTCTGCCTTGAGCGTGTCGCGCAGCGCACGGGCCTTGACCGGCGCGGTGCGGACCGCCTTACGGATCGCCTCAGCCGTCAGCTGAGCATCCGACCAACCAGCCGTCTTCTCACGGGCTTCAGCGAGGAGTTCGTCCGCCGTGCGCTTCGGTCGATCCGATCGGGCCGCAACGGGCACCCGACCGGTCGGCCGACGCCGACCAGGCCCGACCGGAGCCGTCGGCTCGATCGGCAGACCGAGACCGGCGAGCACGCGCTCACGAGCGACCGCTTCCGAATCGGCCGAAGCGTCGACCGGGATCGGGTCGGAGGGGGTCGATTCCCGCAGCTCAGAGGGCGACTGATTTACGGTAACCTGCTGCGTTTCTTCCTGTTTTGCGACAACGGTCGACGACGCGCCGAACATGGCCGCCAACGCAGCATCCGCACCGTGCGCAACCCGCTCACGCTGGATATCCAGCAACCGCATGCCGAGCGAGTGGTCACCCAACCCAACCTTGCGGGCCAGCTCCCACGACGTGCGCTCCGAGGCACCCCGAACCTTCTCATCAGGGTGGTTCGCAGCCACGGCACGGTGATACGCCAACTCCCGCACCACGGCAGCGGCGCGCGCTTCCGCCTCGGCATCCCGGCCGTCGGTGTGAACCACGATGCGGCGAGCCAGGAACGCCATGCCCTCAGCCGACACGCACATGCCCATCGGGGTCACCGCGTAAATCACGGTCCGCCCGGGGTCGCCCCCGGCCATGGCAGCCATCGCAGACGCAGCAGCAGGCAGGGCCCACAGCCCAATCCGGATGACGCGCGGCGAGGGCTGCCCCAGCATGGTCAACCCCAGCAGCACCAGGGCCAGAACAGCGGTCGCACCCTCACCGGCCGCAACCGCACCCAGCGCAGTTCCCTCGCCGTACGCACGACTGATGTTGCTGAACGTCCCAATGCCACCGGCCACGCCGGTGGCGAGCATGGGTACGAACGCCGTAGCCAAAACGGCTTTCTGTGCCTTCGTCAACGGCCTGCGTGTCTGCGTCATGCCCCCACCCCCGACACGCTCCCCGCGTCGGACTGGTTGGCGTGGTCCCTCCGCGCAGCAAGCACCTTGCGTCGAGCCCGCCGGATACGACGCGCGTCCAGCTCCGTCGCCGGACGATCGAGCGTGATGATCTGCGCGTCCAGCAATTCGACTTCCGCCGTGATGACGGGCATCTCCAGCTCGATCGCATCCAGCTGTGCGGCCGACGGTTCGCGGTCAAACTCCGCGGCGGTAACAACCGCCTGAACAGCACCGATGTACTCCATGGGTCGTGTTCCTCTCAGCGTGGAACGGCCCGAACAGCGGCTCCCGGGGTGCCACCCGGGAGCCGCGCGCCGTTGAAGTCGGAAGATCCGGCTCCCCTGAGCGCTGCTCGTACGAGACGAGCAGCGGAGGCAACCGGCGCGGCGCTATCCGCCACGAGTCGGTGGAAGGTGACCGGTTGGCCGCGGCACTCCGATGTGCTCGCGGACCGGGGATGGAACGGCGCGCCGCCGTGCCGGTCGATCACGGCCGCGCCTATCGCTTTCGTCGACTCATTTCCGCTCCTTCAGGTCGCTGATCAGGGGATACGCACTGCAAGGGGGACCGTGCCCCCACTCTCCGGCCGTTGCTCGCGGTCACCGGGCCACCTCGCCAGTAGGGCCGAAGCCCCGTTCCCCTGGCCTTTAGCGGGATTGCAGCGTCCCCGCCCTGCGCATTCGTGCGGTCGTGGTGAGCCCTTCTGCGTCCCGTGTACGAACACGTCGGGATCGGGCAGCTCCCCTGGTCAAAGGACCAAGGAAGCGAAGCGACCTAGGCCGCTTGCCGCCAATTTGAAAGCTACCTAGGTCGCTTGTGGCTCGTCAAGCGCTCACGCGGCCTGATTGCAAACGACCTAGGTCAAGTACGCTTTCGGTGTGGACTCACAGCCGAAGAGGAAGCCCAACGCCCGCGAAATCGCCGCCCGGATCAGAGACGAGATCGCCGCAGGGACGTTCGGTCCTGGGGATCGCCTCCCTGGTGCCCGGGCTTACGCCAAGAAGCTCGGCGTGGCGCTGATGACCGTGCAGAACGCCTACGCGCAGCTCCAGGAAGAGGGGCTGGTGGAAGGCGTCTCGGGGAGCGGCACCTACGTCCGCGACCCCGCCCCAGGTGAGCAGGGCCCCCGCGAGGCTGCCCAGCGCCTGACCGACCTGCAAGCCGAGGTCGCGCGCGTCTCGACCGAACTCGTCGGCCTTGTCGAGCGTGTCAAGCAGCTTGAGGCGGTCGTGGGCCCCACCGAGGGGGAGCCCGGCGCCTAGCGTCTCTCGCGGTGCGTTCGCCATCATGCTCTTAGCGTGTCCCGGCGAGCGCTCCGTGAGTACGTACTCCCGCCGCCCCTGCACCGAACTAATCCGAACTTTGGCTGCTTAACGGGGTGTTGGCGGGTCGTTAGCGGCTGCAAGACTGGCTGCATGGCTGAACTGAACGGAAAACCCGTCACCCTCGACGAACTCCAGAGCCTCGCCCTCACGAACTATGGGCACTTCACGTCGATGCGCATGGAAGACGGCACCATCCGGGGCCTATCGCTTCACCTGGACCGATTGGTGCGGGACTGCCGAATCGTCTTCGGTGTCGAGTTGGACCGCGATCAGACGCAGAGCTACATCCGTAAGGCAGCCGAGGGCGTCACCGGTGCCGCTGGTCTTCGCGTCACAGTCTTTGATCCCGCTATCGACATGGGACGACCCAGCGACGCCAAGTCCCCTCACGTTCTGGTGAACTTGCGGCCGGCGGGAGCCATGCCCCCGCCCCCGCTCACCGCCAAGTCCTTCACCTTCACTCGTGACAGTGCCGCGGTGAAGCACATCGGCCTCCACTCGCAGCTCCGGATTCGGCGTGACGCACAACTCGCCGGATTCGACGATGCAGTGTTCGTCGAACCGGACGGCCGTGTCTCCGAGGGGGGCACGTGGAATCTCGGTTTCGTCGCCCAAGACGGGACAGTCATTTGGCCGGACGCCCCCGTGCTCCCCGGTACGACGATGCTCCTGCTTCAGAGCCTTGACGCTCCAAAGCAGGTCACTGCCCCGGTCCAGCTTGCCGACGTCCCGAACATGGCCGCCGCATTCGCCACGAACACGTCGATCGGCGTGCGCTCCGTGAGCGCGCTCGACGACGTGCAGTTCCCGCAGGACCACCCTGTGCTCGACGCACTGCGTTTCGGCTACGCCGGGATTCCCGGCGACCGCCTGTAGACGCGTGCCGCCGCCCCTCTCCGGAGCGGCGATTCACGTGAGGTAGCCCATGCCACTCGTTACGAAATGGACCGGACGTGAAGTTAAGGCACTGCGTGAAGCCGTACGCATGAGCCTCATGGAGTTCTCCGAGAAGCTCGGGGTGTCCGATCGCATCGTCTCTCGGTGGGAGGCAGACGGCGAGCAAGCCACCCTGCGCATGGTGAATCAAGCGGCCTTGGACACCCTGCTCGCCAAGGCCGACCAGGATGCTCAGGGGCGCTTCGTCGGCATCCTTGCGGAGGACGACATCCCTACCCAAGCGGTTATCGAACCCGACGAAGAACAGACGAGCAGCGGCGACTACGTGAAGCATTCCGGTGACGGGAAGCACATGGCACATGTTCCGGAAGGGATCTTCCTGTCGGGGGAGGACGACGATCCGGTGTGGGTGGATGAATTCCACATCGACACCTTCCCGACGACCAACGCCGACTACGCGCGGTTCTGCGCCGCCACCCGGCATCCGGTGCCTGAGCACTGGCAGAACGGCCGGTGTCCGCGTGAGCTGTACGACCATCCCGTTGTACACGTGACCTGGCGAGACGCGAACGCGTACGCGACGTGGGCGGGGAAGTCGCTGCCGACAGCCGAACAGTGGGAGAAGGCGGCGAGAGGCACCTCCGGCCGTACCTTCCCGTGGGGCGACCAGAAGACGGCCGCAAAGTGCAACGTCCGAGAGACCGGGGTGGAGCTTACGACGTCCGTCTCTCGATACCACAGCGGCGTTTCGCCGTACGGGGTCTATGACATGGTGGGCAACGTGTGGGAATGGCTCGCGACGCCGACTACGCCAGGGCGGTACGAACTTCGCGGGAGCGCCTTCACGAGCCCTCTGTTCCGGGGAGCGCCCGCCGTTTCCAACGACGCCAACGACACGATGCATGACGACGACACAGGCTTCCGATGTGTGGCGACGCCTGAACAGATGACGCCCCGCAAGGGGTGAGGGCCACCGACGGAATTCATCTTCCTGCGGTTCTAGGGATACAGGCCGTGACGGATCCCGCCCGCGGCAACCGGGCATCGGCCGAGAGCGTCCCAGCGGACATGACGACCACCAGCACACCGCCCCCCTTAAGCCCGCCGGACTGGCCACACTGCGCAGGCGGTGCGGACCCGATCAGCGACCCGGTTGGCTGCCGCGGTCGTCGGGTAGAGCCGTCCGGCGAGTGCCTGGCTCACCTCAGGAACGCGGATAGGGCCACCTACCTCAGCGCACTGACGCCTGGCAGCGACGTCGACCACCGCGGCACCCCCATCTCACAGAGTCTGCTGCGGCAACTCCTGGACGCGCTCCGTGATCCCGCTAGCGGACAACCCCGCGTTGGCGTCGCCTGGTTCGACGAAGCGAGGTTCTCCGGCGGCGCCTGGTTCGGCAGTGTGAGGTTCGCCGCCGAAGCCCGGTTCGGCAGGGCGAAGTTCTCCGACGGCGCCTGGTTCGACGAAGCGACGTTCTCCGGCGTCGCCTGGTTCGACGAAGCGACGTTCTCCGGCGACGCCTGGTTCGGCAGGGCGAAGTTCTCCGACGTCGCCAGATTCATCAGTGTGAGGTTCGCCGCCGAAGCCCGGTTCGACGGGGTGACGTTCTCCGGCGACGCCTGGTTCGGCAAGGTGAGGTTCGCCGCCGAAGCCCAGTTCGAGGGGGTGACGTTTTCCGCCGACGCCCGGTTCGATTGGGCGAGGTTCGCCGCCCACGCCTGTTTCGAATGGGCGACGTTCGAGAAAACTGGGCAGCTGGGCCCCCTGGTCTGCCAGGGAACCCTCGTCCTGTCCAGAGCACGGTTCGCCAGCCCCGTGACACTTGAGGCGGCAGCAGCCCGCCTCGAGTGCCAGCGAACGCGGTGGGACTCCACGGCCGCCCTGCGGCTGAGATACGCCAGTGTCGACCTGAGCGACGCGGTCTTCGAGTATCCGCTGAGCGTCACCGCTCGGCCCGCACCCTTCCCCCATCCGAGCGGCCGAGGCCTGCCAGAGGGGGAGCTGATTGGCAACGATTCGGGGGTGCGCATGGAGTCCCTGCAGGGAGCAGACGCGGCGCACCTGGTGCTCCACGACGTGGACCTCAGCGGCTGCCTGCTGTCCGGAACGGTGCACCTGGACCAGCTGCGGCTGGAAGGTGAATGCCCGCTTGCGCCCATCCCTGCTGGTCTGCGGCGGCGTGGGCTGCTTCCGGTGCGCTGGACCGCACGGCGGACGCTGGCCGAGGAACAGCACTGGCGCCATATGCAGGGGCTGTCCGGCTGGACAGAGGCGCCGTACGGGGTGGAGGTGGTGGGTCCGGCGGGACTGGCGCCGGTGTACCGGCAGCTGCGGAAGTCCTTCGAGGACAGCAAGAACGAGCCGGACGCGGCGGACTTCTATTACGGCGAGATGGAGATGCGCCGCCACGATCGCAAACGGCCCCGCGCCGAGCGGGCACTGTTGGCCGTGTACTGGGCGGTGTCCGGGTACGGTCTGCGGGCTACCCGCGCACTGGGCTGGCTGCTCGGTGCCATGGCTGGCACGGTGCTGGTCATGATGCTGTGGGGGCTACCGCTGGACGACCCGAAACCCGCCACCACCGGACGGCTGGCCGGACAGGACATCTCACTGACCACCGACAAGCCCGACCCGGTCAACCCTTCCGGCCCGCTCCGCACCCGGCTCACTCCCGAGCGATGGGAGAAGTCCCTGCGGACCGTGGTGAACTCGGTCGTCTTCCGCTCTTCCGGCCAGGACCTCTCCACTGCCGGTATCTACACCGAGATGGCCTCCCGGCTGGCCGAACCCGTGCTGCTCGGCCTCGCCGTGCTCGCCATCCGTGGGCGGGTCAAGCGGTAGCCGTCACTCCAGCATTTCGTCACCCCGAAGTTCCCCATATCGCCGGTGAGCCGGTGACGGCAAGGGCCCTTTTCCGGGGCCCATGGGCCATGTGTGGGCCAGACACCCCTGACGGGAGCCGAAACGGCACCTGACCAGGGCGTTCGTGCCGCACGCTTGACGCTCTTGAAAACCGTCGTGGCAGCGATGTCACCGTGGGTTCAAATCCCACACCCACCGCATATGGCACATAAGGCCAGGTGAGAAGGGGTGCCCGGAGCGTCCGGGTACCCCTTCCGTATTCGAACTGTCTCACGGTTTCTCGCCTGTGCCCCGGGTCTGACCAGGGTGTGTGGCCCAGGTGTGGCCCAGGACTAAGCGGCCCCGGGGAAGTCCGGGCGGCGAACGCGGCCGCTCCCGCTCCGGTACCGTTCGCCCCGGCACGGGCCACGGCGAGGGAAGGAACGCGGCGAGCGCCACGGAGTGTGGATCGTGGGCGGCTTCCCGGATGCGGCGGTGGTGCAGCCTGGTCACCTCTGCTCATTGCCTGCCGCGTCGAGCGACCGAAGGCGGTGCACCGTGGCGCCGCAGCCTGGGTGGATTCGCGCCGAAGACGGCGGCGAGTTCGGGGATCGTGGGCCGGGCGCCCGGGTCGGGCCGGAGGCAGCCGTCGATGGCCGCAGCAAGGTCGCGCGGCAGGCGTCGGCGGGACGCTATCGGCGGCGCAGTTCCTTCGAGCTGGGGATACCAATCGTCCCGGCCGCTCGGTTCGCCGCCGCCACCGGTCCCGTCCACGGTCTCGCCACTGTCGAACGGCACATCGCCGGTGGCGACCTCGTACAAGGTGACGCCGATGCCCCACACGTCGGCGGCGGCCGACAGCGGGCCGCCGCGCGCCTGCTCGGGAGCGAGATAGCAGAAGGTGCCCACGCCGGGAGGGGCGATGCCGGGCGGGCGCGCAACGCTGAGGTCGAGCACTTTGGCGTGCCCGCAGTCGACGACGACGTTGGAGGGCTTGAGGTCCAGGTGCAGCAGACCCTGCCCATGGAGGTAGTGGATCGCGGAACACATGTGCACGCCGAGGAGGGCCACGTCCTCGGCGGCCGTTCGGCGCCGCAACCGGTGGATGAGGTGGGACAGCGTTTCGCCGGTCAGCGTTTCCAGCACGACGAGCGGTTCGGGCGACTCGAAATTCTCGTAGGCGCGCACCAGGTGCGGATGGGTGAAGGCCCGGAGCCAGTCGCCCTCCCGCAGCAGCCGATCCCGTAGCCGATCCTCGTGACGTCGGTCGGGGCGCACCACTTTCACCACGCATCGGCAGCCGCGTTCCTCGCTCCAGCTGTCGTAGAGGTCGAGCCACCCGGTCCGGGCGAGGTGCGCAAGCACCTCGTAACCGGGCGCGGGTCTCGTTCCGGGCGCCAGGGGCGGCGGAGCCGGTCGTGCTGTGGCGTGGCTCATGAGAGCACCTTCCTCGCGGGTGGGGAGCCAGCGGGCACGGTGCCGGTTGCTCCGATCAGCCGGTGAAGCCGGGCGTAGGTCCCCCCGCGTACGAGCAGGTCTTCATGTGTGCCGCGCTCGACGACCCGGCCGTGGTCCAGCACCACGATCCATGTCGCGTCGCGGACCGTGAGCAGATTGTGCGAGATGACGATGGTGGTCCGACCGGACATCAGCCTGCGCAGGGGTTCCATGATCCGCCAACCCGACTGGGCGTCCAGACCGGTGGTCGGCTCGTCGAGGAGCAGTACGGGCGCGTCCCTGATCATCGCGCGGGCGATCGCGAGGCGCTGGCGCTGCCCGCCGGAGAGCGTCCGACCGCGCTGGCCCACCAGGGTGTCGTAACCCTCCGGAAGGAGCCGGATGAAGTCGTGCGCGTCGGCGGCGCGGGCCGCTGCGACGATGTCCGCGTCTGTCGCCTCCGGGCGGCCGTAGGCGATGTTTTCGCGCACGGTGCCGTGAAAGACGAGGGTCTCCTGCAGTACCACCGCGACGTTCTCGCGCAGTTCGGACAGCCGGAGGTCCTTCAGATCGGTGCCGTCGAGGCGGACCGCCCCATGCTCCGGGTCGTAGAAGCGCAGTTGCAGCTTCGCGACCGTGGACTTGCCGGCACCACTCGCCCCGACCACCGCCAGCGTCCCGCCGGACTCCACTCGGAACGACACGTCGGACAGCGCCCACCGGGACGTGCCGGGATAGCGGAAGGAGACGCCGTCGAACTCCACCTCCCCGCGGGCACGCCCGATCCGCCGGGCGTCGGCGGCTTCGAGGACCTGGGGGCGCTGGTCGAGCAACTCGATGATCCGCTCGGCGGAGGCGGACGCCGCGTAGAAGGTGTTGGTGAGGTGGGACAGGTCGCGGATGGGGCTGTATAGCTTGCTCAGCAACGCCAGGAAGACCAGCAGCCCGCCCAGCGTGAGCTGCCCCTGCGCCAGTTTCCAGGTGCCCAGCGCCATCACGGCCAGCGCCCCGGTCAGCTCGATGATGTCGACGATCGGCCCGTAGACCGCGCGGATCCGCGCCGAAGCCAGCGCCGCGCGGAACCTGCCCACGTTCTCGCGCTCGAACCGGCCCTCCTCCCACTCCTGCCGGTTGTACGCCTGGACCAGGGCGGTGTTGCCGAGCGACTCCTCTGCGATCGCACTGATCGAACCGCTGCGCCGTCTGCGCTCCCGTGACACGGCCTTGATCAGCCGGGAGAAACGCCGGGCCGAGCACCAGAACAGCGGCACGATGACGAGTGCGAGGAGAGTCAGATCCCACCGCAGGTAGAACAGCAGGCCGAGGAAGACGCCCAGGCGGACGACGTGATAGAGGCCGTTCGCCACCCCTGAGAGGAGGAACGTCTCGACCGCGTCGACGTCGCCGGTGACACGGGACAGCACGTCCCCCAGGCGCCGTCGTTCGAAAAACCCGAGCGAGAGTCCCTGGACATGCCGGAACACATCCAACCGGAGTGTCAGCAGGAACCGCTCGCTGACCCAGGTGGAGAGCACATCGTCGGCGAATCCCAGAATGCCGGAGCAGACGATGAGGCCCATGTATGCAAGGGCGATCCAGAGGAAGGGGCCCAGATCACGCGGGACGAGGACGTCGTCCACCACGACCTTGAAAAGCCAGATCTCGGCCGCGTCGATGACAGGTCCGATCATGCTGAAGCCGAGCAGGGGAACGAGCCAGCGCCGACCACCGCGTGTATAGGGCCAAAAACGCCGGAACACCTCACGCGGGGCGACCGGAGGCGCGGCGGCGACAACCGCATCGTGGTCATCGGTCACTGAGAGCAGCCGCCGCAGAACCGAGACACGCGCCATGGCATCCTCATGGATCATGGGTTGAGCGGGCCGGGAACCGGGGCTCCGGCCCGCTCAGCCGTTGTCTGCGGTCACTTGTGACCATGGGTGGTGGTACGGCGACGACGACGGCGCTTGCCGGTGGAGTCGGCGCGGCTTGACGTCGACGGCTTGTCCTTCTTGCCGCGACGGTGCTTCGCGGGACTGAGATGACTGAAGATCATGAGCTTCCCTCCTGCAATGTGATTTCAATCCAGATACGTCTCAGAGCGGCCGTTGGATGGCGCTCCGGGGAAATTTCTTGCGCGCTCCTCATATCCGCAGGCCAGGGCGGTGGGAGCTGCGCCGCGGCCCGGACGAACGCGAGCGCGGCGAGCAGCGGCCGGGCACGGATCCGGTCGCCGAGGAAGCCGACCGCGACGGCGGACCGTCGGCCGGCCGACTGGCGACGACGTCGCACGTCTCGTCAAGGCCATCACCGCCGGCCGCTGACCGCGCCTAACGCGGGGGCCCGTCAGCGGTGCGCTACAGCCAACCGGAGTGACATCTTCCTTGTAAGCCTGACGGTGGTACGCACCAGTCGTCGCTGGCCGATAGGCCATACGGCAGCACCAGGTCGATCACGTCCGACGGCACCTCGCAAAACCCCACCTGACCCTGGATAACCGCTCGACCTGGCACGAGTCTGGCACGCCCTCCGGCACTACAGCCTCGCACCTCCATCCGCACCGCTACCTCCCGCCCCGAATCGGCGACTAGCGTTGCCAAGTCAGGCAACACTCGCGAGTAAGACGGCCACGAGCCCGGGTCCGGCCGCGCGACGCGGCGGTGCGCGCCGGGCAGAGGCCCGCCGACGCCCGGCACAGTCGACCACCGCAGTCCGATGCCGAGGCTGGCGACCGAGCCCGACCCACCACCAGCAAACGGGGCGGTCAAGGGGGGCTGACGAGGGAAGTCGGCATCCGTTCGCCACTCACCATCAGGGATGGCCTGCGGATATGAGCGGCCGTCACGCTGGGCGCCGCACGGGTTGTCGCAACCGTTCGTGCAGCAGCAGCAGCAGCAGCAGCGGCGGCGGCCTCGGCCGAGCGGCCCAGCCACGGAGCAGGTTCAGCCGGTTGCCGCCATCGGGAGGCCTGGTACCTGCCAGCACCACAGTATTGGCGCGTGTCCGATTTGCGGCATAAGGCTCAGCTCTCCGAGGCATCGCCAGGAAGGCAGGAACGTACGTGAAAATCTCATTCAGGCGGGAAGGGGGTTCCCGAACCGGAGCGATCCGTCGGTGGCTCTTGTCGATGCTGCTGGCGCCCCTGCTGGCCCTGACACCCACGCTCGCGTACGCCCAGGGCGCATGGCTGACGGTGCCTCACCTGAACACCGCCCGCTCCGGCTTGGCGGCGGCGACCGCGCCCTGTCCTTCGGGCCTTGCGGGGCTGCGGGGGACCTGCGTGTACGCGTTCGGCGGCTCCGACGGCACCGGCGTGGTGAGCACGGTGGAGGCGTACAGCCCGGTCACGAACATGTGGGTGACCTTGCCCTCGATGAACACTGCCCGCTCCGGCTTGGCGGGGGCGACCGCGCCCTGTCCTTCGGGCGTTGCGGGGCTGCGGGGGACCTGCGTGTACGCGTTCGGCGGCTCCGACGACGCCGGCCCCGCGAACCAGCTGAGCACGGTGGAGGCGTACAGCCCGGCCACGAACATGTGGGTGACCCTGCCCTCGATGAACTCCACCCGGGACACGCTGGCTGGGGCGACCGCGCCCTGCCCCCCGGGTGTCGCCGGGCTGAGGGGGACCTGCGTGTACGCCGTAGGCGGCGGCAACCGCAGGGCCGGTTTCATTCAGCTGAGCACGGTGGAGGCGTACAGTCCGGCCACGAACATGTGGGTGACCCTGCCCTCGATGCCCACCGCCCGCAACTCTCTGGCCGGAGCGGCCGCGCCCTGCCCGAACGCGGTCGTGGGACGGAACGAGACCTGCGTGTACGCCTACGGCGGTTTTCCCGGCGGCGGCGCCCCCGATGATCTGCATCGCACGGTGGAGGCGTACGTTCCCACCCCCAATGTCTGGGCGACGTTGCCGTTGATGCCCACTGCCCGCTCCGGCCTGGCAGGCGCGGCCGCACCGTGCCCCAAGGCCGCGAGGCAGATCTGCGTGTACGCGTTCGGCGGCGTTCGTACCAGCGATGCCCTACGCACGGTGGAGGCCTACAGCCCCACGGCCAATGTCTGGGCGACGCTGCCCTCGATGCCCACCGCGCGCTTCAACCTGGCAGGGGTCGCCGCGCCGTGCCCCGATAGCTTGCACCGCACATGCGTCTACGCCATCGGCGGTAGCAACGGCGGAGCCCTCCCCCTGGACACGGTGGAGGCCTTCGACATCGAAGACTGACCGGTCCGGTTCCCGAAGGCGGCGTACTGCTCCGCACGGGACGCCGGGCCGACGGAACCCGGGTGACGTTCCGAAGGGGTGCCTCTCAGTGAGAGGCACCCCTTCCGCGTTCAGCCGCACCACACTGCTTCCGTGGCAGGCGCTCGCCCTTCAGGCGATAGGCCTGCCGCTGCCCTGCCCGTGTTCTGCGAAGCCCTGATCGATGAGGTCGTTCATCCTGGCCTTTTCGCCATCCAGGACCTTCGCGTAGTAGCGCTGTAGGACAGCGATGCGCGCCCGCACTCTGGTCGAGATCATCGCCGGACGGCGTCGATCATCCTTTCCTCGCGCGCATCAAGGACACAGACGCCAGTCGCGCCACAGAGGAGACCAGCCCTGGAATGAGGAACCATGCCGGCAGATTCTCCGCCGGCATTCCTACGGAGAGGGCCGCTACGGACAGCACCAGGTGCGCCGCTGCCACGATGAGTCTCGCGCTCGCGTTCGGCGGGGCTTCCGTCGCCTTCTGGTTCTGCTGTCCGTTCTGGATGGTCGTCTGGCTGCTGGCCCTGCCTCTTGGCCTGGCGGGCCTGGTCCGGGGCGTCGTCGAGAACCGCGCTGCGTCGCAGCACGGTGCGAGTCGGGTTCAGACGCTGATCGGTCTGGGGCTTGCTTCCCTGGGGACGGCCGCGGCGGTCGCGTACATGATCTTTGTGATCACGCACCCGGACCTGCTGATTCAGGACTAGGCGCGTGAACCTGCGCCGGCGGCCGGTTCGAAGCCCGCGAGCATCTGCTCGAGTGCATGCTGGTCCGGGCCGACGAAGGGGTCCGCGCCCGGGGCCTCGGTGAGGGTGTCGAGCATCTGCGGGGTCAGGCCCGGTGCGGGCGGCAGGTGGGTGCAGAGGACCAGGTCCGGGGCCATCGTCCGCAGGGGCTGGAGTGTGGCGAGGTATTTGTCCCTGTCGACCGCGTGCACCCAGGGGCTGTCGACCGTCGCCCACAGCAGTTGCCCGCCGCGCAGGTCCTCGGCGGGTACGGCGCCGACGTCGTCGGCGACGGCAAGTTCCGCGCTGGGCATCGGCGCGCCGAAGCAGT
The DNA here is from genome assembly GCF_040606445.1 of Streptomyces sp. NPDC005408. NCBI lineage: Bacteria > Bacillati > Actinomycetota > Actinomycetes > Kitasatosporales > Streptomycetaceae > Streptomyces > Streptomyces sp. NPDC005408. The sequence continues at coordinate 30,244 of NZ_JBEXEX010000017.1, forward strand.
CGGAGCTGAAGCACGTCGCCGTTCGGTCGTCGTAGAAACCGACGGTGGCGGGGTTGTCGAACAGCGGCGGCCGGAACGCCCTGAGGACGCGGTCGCCGACGTCCAGGGTCTGGCCCGGGTTGACCAGGCAGACGCGGTCGAGGGGCAGAGGCCGTTCGGTGGACATGATGCCCGCGCCGATGAAGGTGGTCACCACGCGTGCCTTGGGTGCCGCGGCGAGCAGGTCGAACAGCCCGCCGGTGTGGTCGCGGTCGGGGTGCGTGAGCCAGATCCAGCGGACGTCGACCGGGTCGAGGACCGAGCCGAGGGTGTTGAGGAAGTCCCGGTCGGCGAGCGAGAGGCCGGTGTCGACGACCACGGGCTCGAGGGCGTGCAGGACGAAGGCGTTGACCGGTAGGAAGCCGATTCCGGGCACTTCGAGATAGTCACTGAGGACGGTGGTGTCACGTCCTGCCTTGTGAATGCTCATGGTGAGTCTCCGTGAGTCCCCCAGGGGACGGGGGCGGGACCGCGGCCGTCCAGAGAGCCGCGGCCGCGATCAGCCCCGCGACCCGCTCGCGGGTGCACAGGACCCCGGAGTCGCGGTGCCCATGTATCCAGAGTGTGCCCGTGAGGATGCCCACGCACCCGGGACCCCGGTCAGTGGCGGCGTCCCGACGTGAGCCGGTCGGCCGAGGCGATCGTCGCGCGGGCCTCCCGTTCCGTCAGGCCCGCGTGGACCGCCGCTTCGGTGAGGGCGTCCGCGAGTTCGTCGCCGAAGCCGTTCTCGTATGCGCGGCAGGCCGCCCAGAACAGCCGGGTGTTGCGCTGGCCCTCGTGCGCAGCGAGGACGAACTGGACCAGGCCCTGGCCCTGCGGCGGGCGCGACGCGGCGGCCTGGGTGTGGTGGGGGCGTACGGGGGGTGTCACAAGGCGCAGGAGTGCGCGGGGGCAGGGCGCGGGGGACAGCTCCGCCGTGCCGGGTGCGAGGCGGTACGCGCCGTGGGCGCTGACCGAGCCGGGGCCGACGAGATAGCCGCCGGCGCCGCGGACGTCGATTCCGGGGGCGAGCCGGCTCGCGGAGTTCGGGACGACCACGTCGGGCGGGCCGGTCAGCCAGAGGTGGCGGCCGCCGCTCGGGGTGAGGACGGTGACCGTCTCCGGGATGGTGAACAGATGGCGCAGGGCCAGATCCTGGAGCGCGGCGACGGAGTCGGTCGAGGACTTGGTGTCGAGGTCGATGCCGATCAGATGGTGCGGCGGCCTGCCGCAGGCGATGCCGTAGCCGGTGGCCCAGGGGGCGGCGGCGAAGAGGGCCCGTACGCCGGCCGGGTCGGTGGTGGCGTCGTGGACACCATGGCCGGGGAGGCCGCATTCGCCGCGGCACAGGACCGGCTCGGCCTCTCCCCGGTGCGGGGAGCGCAGGGCGGGGAGCTTGGTGGGGGACAAGGGGATGACGGGGAGCCCGCGCTCGGCGGCGGAGAGAGCGTGGGCGAGGGCCAGGGTGGCGTTCTGCCGGTCGGTGGTGGCCATGGCTCTATGTTCGTACAGGTGTTCGAAGAAAGGAAGGGGGAAAGATTGGCCGAAAATATGCCGTAACGCTTCCCTCCTTGCCCTGTCCGGGTTGTGCGGTGTTAAGGGGGCTGAGCTGGGGTTCTGTCGGCGCGGAGGGGGTTTATCGACATGTCATCACGCTTGAGGGGGAATTGGGGCCTCCGGGGTGGTTCGCCAGGGATTCGGTGGGCAACTTGATCTCGCGATGTCGTGACCACGATCCCGGGCGGTCGGCCAACTGCCTTGGAACAAGCCGTAGTTCTGCAGTTCGGTTCCAGTTCCAGTTCCTGGAGGAAATGACATGGCAAGCATCCGTACCGCCCGCGCTCTCGCCGCCGTCGCTGCCCTGCCCCTCGCTGCCGCCCTGTTCTCGGGTGTCGCCCAGGCTGACAACGGCGCGTTCGCGGACGACGGATCGAACGCGACGGTGGCCTCGATCGTCGGCAGTGGCGTCGCCGGCGACAACTGGGGCAATTCGACCACCACCCAGCAGGTGGCGAGCGGCGCCGGAGCGTCCAACCAGAACAACACCGCAAGCGTGAACGGCTCGGGCTTCACGGCGATCGACCAGTCCAGCGCGGTGGTGAACTTCACGAATCTGTGGTGAGGACCGGCCCCCGACGGGGGGTTGGACCGAGGGTGAACGACGGCCTGCGCGACGGTACTTCGGTGCCGTTGCGCAGGCTGTTGTGCGTACCGCGAGCACGCTGTTGTGCGTGCCGCGCAGGCTGTGACGCGTACAGGGGCATGGGCGAGTCCCGGCACTGCACCTGCGCCGACCTTGACAGCGGACGCGCATCTGACGGACAGTCAGAAACCCTGATCCGTACGCCCGGGAGGCGGCCGCCGTGCACCTCGCCCCGACGGAGCGGCAGCAGCAGCTGCGCGCCGAACTTCGCTCGTACTTCCGAGATCTGATGCCGGACGGGCCGCCGCCCGCCGACGACGAGGCGGGCCGGCGGCTGCTGCTGCGACGCATCGGGGCGGACGGGATGCTCGGTCTCGGCTGGCCCGTGGAGTACGGAGGCCAGGGGCGGGGCCCCGACGAGCAGTTCGTCTTCTTCGACGAGGCGTACCGCGTCGGTGCGCCCGTCTCGATGGTCACCCTGAACACCGTCGGTCCGACCCTGATGAAGTACGGAACCGAGCAGCAGAAGTCCTTCTTCCTGCCGCGCATCCTCAGTGGCGACCTCGTCTTCGCGATCGGCTACAGCGAGCCGGAGGCCGGTACCGACCTTGCCTCGCTGCGTACGCGTGCCGTGCGGGACGGCGGCTTCTGGGTCGTCGGCGGGCAGAAGATCTTCACCAGCAACGGCCAGAACGCCGACTGGATCTGGCTCGCGTGCCGTACGGATCCGCAGGCGCCCAAACACAAGGGCATCTCGATCGTCCTGGTCCCGACGGACGCGCCGGGCTTCTCGTGGACGCCGATCGAGACGGTGGGCGGGCTGACCACGACGTCGACGTACTACGACGGGATACGGGTGCCCGCCGCGAACCTCGTCGGCGAGGAGAACGGCGGCTGGGGGCTGATCACCAACCAGCTCAACCACGAGCGGGTCGCCCTCGCGGCGATCGGAATGCAGGCCGCGGACTTCTACGCGGCGGCGCTGGAGCGGGCGCGAACACCCGATCCGGTGACGGGCGAGCGCCGGATTGACGCGTCGTGGGTCCAGTCCAGAGCGGCCGAAGTACATGCCCGGCTGGCGGCAACGCGCCTGCTCAACTGGCGTTTGGTGGGGGATGTGGGGGCGGGCCGACTGGCACCCGGCGATGCGAGCGGCGTGAAGTTCGCGGGAACCGAATCAGCGGTCGAGGTGTATCGAATGTGCCAGGAAATCACGGGGGAGGCGGGGCTGATCCGGGCCGGATCGCCCGGCTCGCTCGACATCGGAGCTCTGGGGGACGGGGAGCTGGAGCGGATGAACAGAGCGGCGCAGATCAACACCTTCGGGGGCGGGGTGAGCGAGGTGCAGCGGGAGATCGTCGCGACGATGCGACTCGGCATGAAGAGGGGGAAGCGGTGACGGACCTGTATGAGCGGTTGAAGGCGTACGAGGGGCGGGCGACCGCCGCCTCCCCGGGCGTCGGCAAGGACCTGGTCAACGAGCCGATGATCAGGCACTGGTGCGAGGCCATGGGGGACACCAACCCCGCCTACAGCGGACCGGACGCCATAGCGCCGCCGACGATGCTGCAGGCCTGGACGATGGGCGGTCTCTCCGGGCATTCGGAGCGGTCGGCGGCGCATGACGAGCTGTTCGGCCTGCTCGACGAGGCGGGATACACCTCGATCGTGGCGACCGACTGCGAGCAGGAGTATCTGCGGCCGCTGAGGCCGGGGGACCGGATCACCTTCGACGGGCTGATCGAGTCGGTGTCGGAGCTCAAGACGACGAAGCTGGGGACGGGCCACTTCGTCACGACACGGATGGACGTCAGGGCCGACGGTGAACTGGCCGGGACGCATCGCTTCCGGATCCTCAAGTACGCACCGGCCCGGCGGAAACCGAAGGCCGCGGCCAGGCGCCCACGGCCGGTGATCAACAGGGACAACGCCGGATTCTGGGAGGGGGTGGCCGAGCACAAGCTGCTCATCCAGCGGTGCGGCGGGTGCGGGGCACTGCGCTTCCCCTGGCTGCCGGGATGCGGTGCGTGCGGCTCGGCGGAGTGGGACACGGTCGAGGCGAGCGGCGCAGGGACGGTCTACTCGTACGTGGTGATGCACCATCCGCCGTTCCCGGCCTTCGCCCCTCCCTATGCGGTCGGGCTGATCGAGCTCGCGGAAGGTGTCCGCATGGTCAGCAATGTGGTCGGCGTGCCGTACGACAAGGTGCGGATCGGGATGCCCGTGCGGCTCGATTTCCTGCGGGTGGACGAGGAGTTGGAGCTACCGGTCTTCAGCTGCTCGGACGGGGACGGGGGTGCCGGCTGATGGACTTCACGCCCACCGAGGAGCAGACGGCCGCGCGGGACCTGGCGGCGCGGATCTTCGGCGATCTCTCCACGCATGAGCGGCTGGCCTCCGCCGGAACCGGTACGGACGCGGAGCTGTGGAAGGCGCTGTGTGCGGCCGGCCTTCCCGGGGCCGCCGAGGACATAGGTCTGCTCGGTCTTGTGCTGCTCCTGGAGGAGCAGGGGCGGACCACGGCGCAGGTGCCCTTCGCCGCGACGTGTGTGTACGGAGTGCTGGCGGTGGCCGCGCACGGCACGGACGAGCAGCGGGCCCGGCTGCTGCCCGCGCTGCGCGACGGCACGGCGGTGGCGACCGGGGCGTTCCCGGCCCGCGGCGGCATACGGGTATCTGCGCCGGGCCGGCTGAGCGGTTCACTGCCGTTCCTGCCATGGCTCCGGGACGCCACCCATGTGCTGGTCCCGGACGCCGACCGGGCGCTGTGGCTCGTACAGACCGCCGAGGCGGAGGTGACGGACGTGGAGACCACGGCGCCCTGGGCGGCGGGGCGGCTCGTCCTGTGCGGGACCCCGGGCGAGCAGCTGGGCCGGCCAGGTGCGTACGAGTCCGTGCTCGCCCTGGGCCGTACCGCCTTCGCCGGGCTCCAGGCTGGGGTGTGCGCGGGCTCGCTCGCCCGGGCCGTCGAACACACCACGACCCGCGAGCAGTTCGGGCGTCCGCTCTCCACCAACCAGGGCGTGCTGCTGCGCGCCGCCGACGCCCATATGGACACCGAAGCGATACGGGTCACGGCCTACGAAGCCGCCTGGCGCCAAGACGAAGGGCTGGACGCGGCCGCCGAGGTGCTGACCGCCGCATGGTGGGCCTCCGAGGCCGGCAAGCGCGTCGTCCACGCCGGGCAGCATCTGCACGGCGGGACCGGTGCCGACCTGGACCATCCCGTCCACCGGCACTTCCTGTGGGGCCGCCAGCTGGACGCCTACCTCGGCTGTGGTCCCGAACTCCTCGCTGAACTCGGCCAGTTGCTCGCAAAGGAGCCAGTACGTGAAAGCCGGTGACGAACTCCCGCCGCTCACCATCCCCATCACCCGCACCCTGATCGTCGCCGGGGCCGTGGCCTCCCGCGACTACCAGGACGTGCATCACGACACGGAGCTCGCGAAGGAGAAGGGATCCCCGGACATCTTCATGAACATCCTGACGACCAACGGCCTGGTCGGGCGGTACATCACCGACTGCCTCGGGGAGCACGCCGAGCTCCGCAAGGTCGCCATCCGGCTCGGCGCACCCAACTACCCCGGAGACACGATGGTGTTGAGCGGCACGGTCACCTCCGTCGAGGACGGCACCGCCGAAGTGCGGGTGGTCGGCGCCAACGGCATGGGGAACCACGTCACCGGCACGGTGACCGTGAGCCTCGCACAGAGCCCAGAGGGCGCCGTATGAGCATCCGCGGCCGGGACACGCTCGGCGGCCGGGCGGCCGTCGTCGGCATAGGGGCGACCGAGTTCTCCAAGGACTCCGGCCGCAGCGAACTGAAGCTGGCCGTCGAGGCGGTGCACGCCGCCCTCGACGACGCGGGCCTCTCCCCCGCCGACGTCGACGGCCTCGTCACCTTCACCATGGACACCAGCCCGGAGATCACCGTCGCCCAGGCGGCCGGCATCGGGGAGCTGTCCTTCTTCTCCCGTATCCACTACGGCGGCGGCGCGGCCTGCGCCACCGTGCAGCAGGCCGCTCTCGCCGTCGCCTCCGGGATCGCCGAAGTCGTCGTCTGCTACCGGGCGTTCAACGAGCGGTCCGGCCGGCGCTTCGGTTCCGGGGTGCAGCACCGCGAGCCGTCCGCCGAGGGCACGGCACTCGGCTGGAACCTCCCGTTCGGGCTGCTCACCCCGGCATCCTGGGTCGCCATGGCAGCGCAGCGCTATCTGCATACGTACGGGCTGACGCCCGACGCGTTCGGACATGTGGCCGTCACCGACCGACGTCACGCGGCGAACAACCCCGCCGCGTACTTCTACGGGAAGCCGATCACCCTCGCCGAGCATGCAGCATCCCGCTGGATCGTCGAGCCGTTGCGTCTCCTGGACTGCTGCCAGGAGACCGACGGCGGCCAGGCGATCGTCGTCACCAGCGCCGAGCGCGCCCGCGATCTGCCGCAGCCGCCGGCGGTGATCGTCGCGGCCGCGCAGGGTGCGGGCCGGGCTCAGGAGCAGATGACCAGCTTCTACCGGGACGATCTCACCGGTCTGCCGGAGATGGGCGTCGTCGCCCGACAGCTGTGGGCGACCTCCGGGCTCACTCCCGGAGACATCGACGTCGGCATCATCTATGACCATTTCACCCCTTTCGTCCTGATGCAGCTGGAGGAGTTCGGGTTCTGCAAGCCGGGCGAGGCCGCGGAGTTCGTGGCCGCGGACGTGCTGCCGCTCAACACCCATGGCGGGCAACTGGGCGAGGCGTATCTGCACGGGATGAACGGCATCGCGGAGGCGGTCAGACAGATCCGCGGCACCTCGGTCAACCAGATACCCGGCGCGTCCAGGACACTGGTCACCGCGGGCACCGGCGTCCCCACCTCCGGGCTCATCCTGGGGGCGGACGGCTGACGGAAGCCGCGCGGGCGGCCATCGCACCGGGGCGGGACCGCCGACGGGCGACCGATGCACCGCAAAGAAGCCGCAGCGGCCCGTATCCGACCCTGAGGGTGTCCTCCACCTTCAGGAGGTGGGGTCAGCACCACCCGTACAACCTGAGGCGGACACCGCTTCGGGACCTGGGGCCGATCCGCGACAGTAGTGCCCGCTCCTAGCGTGGACCTATGACCACGCCAGTCTGCACAAGCGCTTCGAAGGCCGCCGCGCCGGTGGCTTCGTACACGCCGAACGCGCGCTATGCGACCTACTCATCGTTTTCGTCGTACGTACGGGCGCGGGGGCCCGTGCTGCTGCGAACCGCCCGCTCGCTCACCGCGAACCCGAGCGACGCCGAGGACCTGCTGCAGACCGCGCTCACGAAGACATATGTCGCGTGGGACCGGATCGAGGACCACCGGGCACTCGACGGCTATGTCCGCCGCGCGCTGCTCAACACCCGCACCTCGCAGTGGCGCAAGCGCAAGGTCGACGAGTTCGCGTGCGAGGAGCTGCCCGAGCCGGAGACCGTGCCCGCGCCCGATCCCGCCGAGCAGCAGGTGCTGCACGACGCGATGTGGCGAGCCGTGATGAAGCTGCCGGACCGGCAGCGGGCGATGGTCGTGCTGCGTTACTACGAGGATCTCAGCGAGGCCCAGACGGCCGAGGTGCTCGGGGTTTCGGTCGGCACGGTCAAGAGCGCGGTGTCGCGGGCGCTCGGCAAGCTCCGCGAGGACCCGGAGCTGTCGCCCGTACGCTGAGCGGCCCCGGGCCGTACTGCCTGCTCAACCCCTTCTGCCCCTCCTGATGCCCCAGCCCCTGCTGTTTCCGCACTGATCTTCCGGCGCCGATTGATTACCTCCGGGTAGTGACATACCGCGCGGTACGTGAGCAGAATCTTCCCACCCTTACTGCCACGTAGCGCTAGCGCCCACCGGGAGGACGCCGTGCTGAGCACCATGCAGGACGTACCGCTGACTGTGACCCGCATCCTTCAGCATGGGATGACGATCCACGGAAAGTCGCAGATCACCACCTGGACGGGAGAGGCCGAGCCGCAGCGCCGCAGCTTCGCGGAAGTCGGCGAGCGGGCCACCCGACTGGCCAACGCCTTGCGCGACGAGCTCGGGATCGACGGCGACCAGCGCGTCGCCACCCTCATGTGGAACAACGCCGAGCACGTCGAGGCGTACTTCGCGATCCCCGCCATGGGTGCCGTACTGCACACCCTCAACCTCCGCCTCCCCGCCGAGCAACTGGTGTGGATCGTCAACCACGCCGCCGACCGGGCCGTCATCGTCAACGGCTCCCTGCTGCCGCTGCTCGCGCCGCTCCTGCCGCATCTGCCGACGATCGAGCACATCGTCGTCTCCGGCCCCGGCGACCGATCGCTCCTCGAAGGCGCCCAGGCGCAGGTGCACGAGTACGAGGAGCTGATCGCCGGCCGCCCGAGCACGTACGACTGGCCGGAGCTGGACGAGCGCAGCGCCGCCGCCATGTGTTACACCTCCGGCACCACCGGCGACCCCAAGGGTGTCGTCTACTCCCACCGCTCCATCTATCTGCACTCCATGCAGGTCAACATGACCGAGTCGATGGGGCTGACGGACCGGGACACCACGCTCGTGGTGGTCCCGCAGTTCCACGTCAACGCCTGGGGCCTGCCGCACGCCACGTTCATGACCGGCATCAACATGCTGATGCCCGACCGCTTTCTGCAGCCCGCGCCGCTCGCCGAGATGATCGAGCGCGAGAAGCCCTCGCACGCCGCGGCCGTCCCCACCATCTGGCAGGGGCTGCTCGCCGAGGTCACCGCCAACCCCCGGGACCTGAGCTCCATGAAGCAGGTCACCATCGGCGGTGCGGCCTGCCCGCCGGCCCTGATGGAGGCGTACGACAAGCTCGGTGTGCGGCTCTGCCACGCCTGGGGCATGACGGAGACCTCCCCGCTCGGCACGATGGCCCACCCGCCGGCGGGCCTCAGCGCGGAGGAGGAGTGGCCGTACCGCGTCTCCCAGGGCCGTTTCCCGGCGGGCGTCGAGGGCCGGCTGGTCGGCCCGGGCGGCGACATCCTGCCCTGGGACGGCACCTCGGCCGGTGAGCTGGAGGTGCGCGGCACCTGGATCGCGGGCGCGTACTACGGCGGCGCGGGCGGCGAGGACTTCAGGCCCGAGGACAAGTTCAGCGAGGACGGCTGGCTGAAGACCGGCGACGTCGGCGTGATCAGCGCCGACGGCTTCCTGACGCTGACCGACCGGGCGAAGGACGTCATCAAGTCCGGCGGCGAGTGGATCTCCAGCGTCGACCTGGAGAACGCGCTGATGGCACATCCGGCGGTCGCCGAGGCGGCGGTCGTCGCGGTCCCGGACGCCAAGTGGGGCGAGCGGCCGCTGGCGACGGTGGTGCTCAAGGAGGGGGCGAGCCCGGGCTACGAGACGCTGAAGGCTTTCCTCGCCGAGAAGATCGCGAAGTGGCAGGTGCCTGAGCGCTGGGCGGTGATCCCGGCCGTTCCGAAGACGAGCGTCGGCAAGTTCGACAAGAAGGTGATCCGCAGGCAGTACGCGGACGGCGAGCTGGACGTGACGGAGCTGTAGCTCGGAGCTGCAGGACGTGTACGGAAGGGGCGGCGGCCACAACCGCCGCCCATTTCGCGCTAGTTCGTACCGATCTTCGCCAGCAGGTCGACGATGCGCGCCTGCACCTCGCTGCTCGTGGAGCGTTCCGCCAGGAAGAGCACCGTCTCCCCCGACGAGAGCCGCGGCAGCTCCGCGCGGTCCAGGCCCGCCGAGGTGTAGACGACCAGCGGGGTGCGGTTCAGCTGGCCGTTCGCACGCAGCCAGTCGATGATCCCGGCCCTGCGGCGTCGTACCTGCATCAGGTCCATCACCACCAGGTTCGGCCGCATCTGAGTCGCGAGCGTGACCGCGTCGGTGTCCGCCCCGGCGCGCGCGACCTGCATACCGCGGCGCTCCAGCGTCGCCGACAGCGCGAGCGCGATCTCCTCGTGCTCCTCGATCAACAGCACGCGCGAGGGGTGCTGTTCGCTGTCGCGCGGGGCCAGCGCCTTGAGCAGTACGGCAGGATCCGCGCCGTAGGCGGCCTCCCGCGTCGCCTGCCCCAGACCGGCCGTCACCAGCACCGGAACCTCCGCCGCCACCGCGGCCTGGCGCAGCGACTGCAGCGCGGTCCTGGTGATCGGGCCGGTCAGCGGGTCGACGAAGAGCGCCGCCGGGAAGGCCGCGATCTGCGCGTCGACCTCCTCACGCGAGTGGACGACCACCGGGCGATAGCCGCGGTCGCTCAGCGCCTGCTGGGTGGAGACGTCGGGCGCGGGCCAGACAAGGAGACGGCGCGGGTTGTCCAGCGGCTCCGGGGGCAGTTCGTCGTCGACGGGCTGCGGCTGCGGCTGGTTGGCCACCTCGACCGCGCCGCCCGGGCCGTCCAGCGGCTCGGGGCCCTCAGCGCCCTCGTCGGGGGCGCCGATTGCGTACGCCCGGCCCTCGGCCCGCTCGGCGGGCATCAGCGAACCGGTCTGCGCCACAGCTTGTGGGGCGGACTGCGGGTGCGGACGGGCGGACGGTTCGGAACGCTCGCCGCCCGGCGGCGTGGATAGCTTCCGGCGCCGCCCGGAGCCGAGTGTCTGGTTCTGCTTCTCGGCGATCTGCTGCGAGAACGGCACGCCCTGCCCGAGCGTGCGCACGCTGAAGGCCCGTCCCTGCGAGGCGTCGGCCGGAACCGGAGCCTCGGCGGGCAGCGGCTGCGCGGCCCGCGGCGCGGCGGGTTCGGCGGCGGGCACCGGCACCGGCAGCGATACGGAACCGGTCGCCTGAACCGTCTCGCCGGCGTTGAGCGCGGGGTTCTGCAGGGACGCGGCCTCGCCGGCCGTCGCCGTGTGAGGTCCGGTCGGGTCCCCGGCGGCGAGCGCCGCGAGACCGCTGCCCGCGGTGCCGTTCTCCGCCCAGTCCGCCTGCACATCGGACGACGGCTGAGACGTCTCGGCGGGCAGCGGCTGAGCCTCCTTGCGGGCCCGGCGGCGGCCCGTCGGCTCCGGGTGCTGCTGCGGCGGCGTGTGGTGCTGGGTGCCCGGTTCGGTGCGTACGGCGTCGTGCCGGCCCGGCAGCGAGGCGTCGGCCTCACCCGCCGTCGGCGGAATCCGGTCGGCCTCGGCCGGGGGCAGCGCGAACGCCGTGCGTCCGGCCTCCACCTCGGCCGGCGCGGTCGCCAGCGCCCGCCTGGCGCGTCGACCCGCGGCCGGAGCAGGAGCAGGGGCCGCGCTCGGGGCGGACGGCAGCTCGGGCAGCCCGCCTTCCGGACGCCGCGCGCGCCGCCCCGACGGACCTGTGCCATGCGCGTCGACGGGAACGCCCTGCGGCGGCACCGTCTCACCCAGCGCCGCGCGCCCGGTCGATGCCGCGCCCTCCGCGGCCGTCACCACCGAACCCTCGGCGGGCCGCGGGCCCGCTCCCGCGGCGACCGCGACAGCCTCCTCGGCAGGGCTCGGCCGCCCGCGCCGCCGCCCGGTCCCGCCGTTCCCTCCGTTCCCGGAATTCCCCTCGCCTGAATCCTGGGCCGGGATCAGCTCCTGCTGCGGCTCTCCCGCATGGCCCCGGCGCCGACCCGTCGGCTGCGCGGCCACCGGGTCCTCCATGGCCACGGGGCTCTCCAGGAACGCATCCGTCGAGGCCCGCCGCGCGCGCCGCCGCCCGCCCCCGCCGCTCGAGGCGGGGGAGCCGGTCTGCTGCTCGGGCAGGGCAAGCGCACCGGGACCGCCCGCCGGGGGAGCCGTCACCGTCCCCGAGCCCTCGCCGAGCGGCACCTCCAGGACGTACGCGCTGCCGCTCATCCCCGGCACCTCGTGCGTCTGCAGTACTCCGCCGTGCGCCCGTACGATCCCGCGCACGATCGGCTCGTGCACCGGGTCTCCCCCGGCGTACGGCCCGCGCACCTCGATCCGTACGACATCACCGCGCTGCGCCGCCGCGACCACGACCGTCGAGTCCACATACCCGCCGCCCGGGACCACCCGGGCCTTGCCGGTCGAGTCGACTCCGGCCACGTCCGCGACCAGATGCGCGAGCGCCGTCGCCAGACGTCCCCCGTCCACCTCGGCCTCTATCGGCGGCGCGTGCACCGCGAACTGCGCCCGCCCGGGACCGATCAGCTCGATCGCACCCTCGACACCCGCCGCCACGACGCCGTCGAGCAGCACCTTTGCCTTACGAAGTTCCTCGGCGCCCGTGTCGAGCCGCTGATAACCCAGGACATTGTCGACAAGTGTCGTCATCCGGGCATATCCGGCGGCCAGATGGTGCAGGATCTGGTTGGCCTCGGGCCACAGCTGCCCGGCCGGATCGGCGGCCAGCGTGCCCAGTTCGGCGCGCAGTTCCTCCAGCGGGCCGCGCAGCGACTCACCCAGGACGGCGGTCAGCTGGGCATGCCTGGCGGCCAGCTCCTCGTACCGGTCCGTCCGCTCCTCGATCTCGGCGGCGTACCGCTCCGACTTGTCCGCGAGCTCCGCCGACAGCCGCTCGGTCGTTGCCGCGAGCTCAGCCGACAGCCGCTCGGTCGTCTCCACGATTTCGGCCGTCAGGCGCTCAGTTGTCTCCGTGAGCTCGGCCGTGTGCTGCTCGGCCTGCTCCTCGTACGGACGCCGGTCGGTGAAGGTCATCACGGCGCCGACGAGCTGGTCGCCGTCCCGTACCGGCGCGGTCGTCAGATCGACGGCCACCTTCGAGCCGTCCTTCGCCCACAGCGCCTGCCCGCGCACCCGGTGCTTGCGACCGGACTTGAGGGTGTCCGCGAGCGGCGACTCCTCGTACGGGAAGGGCTCGCCGTCCGCGCGCGAGTGCAGGATCAGCGGATGCAGCTCCTGGCCGCCGAGGTCGCTCGCCCGGAACCCGAGGATCTGCGCGGCGGCCGGATTGACCAGCACGACCCGCCCGTCGGTGTCCGTCCCGACGACACCCTCGGACGCGGCCCGCAGGATCATCTCGGTCTGCCGCTGCGAACGCGCCAGCTCCGCCTCGGTGTCCACGGTGCCCGACAGATCCCGTACGACGAGCATCAGCAGCTCGTCTCCGGTGTAGCTGCTGCCGTACGAGTCGTACGCCTCGCGCCCGTCCTCAAGGCTCGCGCTGGTGACCTCGACCGGGAACTCACTGCCGTCCGTGCGCCGCGCGATCATCCGGGCGGGCTTGGTGCGCCCCCGGTCGTCGGCCGCCTCGGGCCGTCGCATGGAGCCCGGGATCAGCCGGGAGTCGAAGGAAGGCAGCAGATCGAGCAGCCCGCGTCCGACGAGTGCGGTGCCGGCGCTCTCGAAGAGTTCGAGGGCGATGGTGTTGGCGTTGACGACTGTGCCGTTGCAGTTCACGAGCACGAGCCCGTCGGGGAGCGCGTCGAGTATGGCTGCGAGGCGAGCAGCGCCTCGGGATGGCCTGCTGCTCACGACGACGGTTCCTCCCTGACCTACTGCATCTTGCGGACGGCCGGTCCCATCTTGCCTCTCGGGCCTCAGCCTGTCACTGGAGGGAGTCTAAAGGCAGCGGATGCGCGGGGGGCGGCGGATGAGGGGGAGCTCTCACCAAGGTTGTGTGCACATGGCGTACGCCCTGGGCCTATGACCTGGTGTTCGGCAGTACGGGCTGCATGCTCTGCCAGCGCGAGATTTCGCAGCCGTTGGTCCGGTTGAAGGTGGCGTCCACATCCCGCCCCCGCCAGGTTCCGGTGATGTGCGCGGTCTCGGAACCGCCCATCTGCTGCGTACACATCTGGTCCTGCGGCACTGGCGCGAACGGGTCCTGACCCTCGCGCGCGAACTCGTCCAGCCGGTCGCAGGCAGCCTGCGCCGAGGGGTGGTCCCCGCCGGTCGGCCCGCACTCCAGCTCGTACATCCCGTCGGTCCGCGCGGTGTCGGAGACGGTCACGGTCAGCTGGTCGTCGGCCGGCGAGGACAGCAGCGGCAGGGGCACCGCCACCGGCACCGGCAGCGGAAGCGGCAGGGGCGACGCCCCGGCGGCGGGCACGGCGGCGACCAGCGCGGCGACGGACGCGGTTGCGGTGAGGACGATGCAGCGCAGCATGGGAACTCCTGGAGCTGGAGAGTCACGGTTCCGTCCGGGGCGCGGGGCGCCCCGGCATCTCTAACGCTCCGTGCGCCGCGGCGTTGCGCAACCGCAGAAGCGCTTTGCTCTGTGGCCCGCGTGCCTAGTACCGTGGACAGCGATTGGTGACACCCCGCGTGGCTGTGTCATCATCTGCACGCACCATTCGCGCTCGCGCGGGTGGGCTGGAGGCGTCGCCTAGTCCGGTCTATGGCGCCGCACTGCTAATGCGGTTTGGGTCTTAAAGCCCATCGAGGGTTCAAATCCCTCCGCCTCCGCCAGTTGATCACCGAAGCCCCGTCCTGATGGCCGGGGCTTCGGTCGTTTCGTGCGGGCGTTTTTGTGGCGCTTCTGCGGTGTTTTCGCAGGTCAGGCGAGGTGTGCTTAACGGATTTCACCTGACGGCGCAGGTCATGTAATGTTGTTCCCGCAACGCCGACCAGGCAGAAAAGCCCGGGCGGTGACACCAGCGGCCAAGGCCGCGGGCAAGCACTCGTAGCTTAACGGATAGAGCATCTGACTACGGATCAGAAGGTTGCAGGTTCGAATCCTGCCGAGTGCACACAGCTGAGAGGCCCCCCGGAGAAATCCGGGGGGCCTCTTGCGTTGCGAGATGTGCCCGGGCGCTGGACGTTTGTAGCGTGCGGGAACTCGCGATCATCGAGGCGCCGTCCGTCCTCGGGCTGCGGCCGTCCGGAGTCGAGGCGCTGCCACAGGCGCTGCTCGGCGCTGGGCTGGTGGAGGGACTCGGGGCCGTCAGGGGCGGGCGGGTCGAGGCCACCGCGTACGAGACGAGGCGTGACCCGGAGAGCGGGGTGCTCAATCCGGGTGGCATCGCGCGGTACTCCGGCAGGCTCGCCGACGCCGTGGGTGGCGTCCTCGACCGTGGGCTGTTTCCCCTCGTCCTCGGTGGGGACTGCAGCATCCTGCTCGGGAATCTGCTCGCGCTCAGACGACGCGGGCAGTACGGACTGCTGTTCCTCGACGGGCACACCGACTTCTACCAGCCGGCCGCGGAGCCGACCGGTGAGGTGGCGTCGATGGAGCTCGCGCTTGCGACGGGCCGGGGGCCGCGGGTGCTCGCCGACCTTGAAGGGCTTGGGCCGTTGGTGCGGGACGAGGATGTCGTCGCCCTCGGGTTCCGGGATGCCGGGGAGTCGGCGGATGCCGGGATGCAGGCGCTGCCGCTGCAGTTGTGCGCCGTCGACCTCGACGGGGTGCGGGCGGTGGGGGCCGCTGCGGCGGCGCGGCAGGCCGTGGGGCGGCTCGGGGAGTACTGGGTGCACCTCGACGTCGATGTGCTGGACGACGCGGTGATGCCCGCCGTCGACTACCGGCTTCCCGGCGGGCTGAGCTGGACCGAGCTGGAGAGTGTGCTGCGGACGGCGCTGGGGGACGAGCGGGCCGTCGGGTTCGATGTGACGATCTTCAATCCCCGTCTCGATCCTGACGGGAGCATCGCCGCGCGGCTCGTCGAGTGTCTGCGCCGGGGGCTGTCGGTACGGACCGGCCAGAGCTGAGCCGGGGTTGGGCCGCGGGGACCGAGCCGGGGCCGAGCCGGGCGCCGCCGGTGTCCGTGCGCTCCGGTAACGTCCCCGTTTTCGGCCGGAGGTGTGTGTATGGCGTGGCGCTGCGCAGGGCTCAGCTGGCCGCGAGGGACCCGGATTCCCGTGCTGGGCTGGGAGGGCGGACGGGTCAGTCCGCTCACCGCCGGGAAAGAGCTCGGGTTCCGGGCCGAGGGCGAGCGGCGGTGTGTCGGGGCGCGGGGGAATCCCTGTCCGCTCGGGGCCGTCGTGGTGGGGCGGGCCACGCAGGGGCGGTGTGCGGAGTGCGCGCGGCTGGACCGGGCGCACTCGGTGGCTGCCGACACCATCGCCGACGACCCCAGGACGTACCGCGTGTATCTCGCCTGGTTCGGGCCGGGGATGGTCAAGGTCGGCATCACGGCCGAGACGCGCGGGCCCGCGCGCCTGCTCGAGCAGGGGGCCGTCGTCTTCAGCTGGCTGGGCCGCGGGCCGCTGATGGCCGCGCGGCGGACGGAGGAGCTGCTGCGCAGTGCGCTGGGGGTGCCGGACCGGATTCCGTACGCGGACAAGCGCGCCGTGCGGGCCGCGCTGCCCGGGGCGGCGGAGCGGGCCGCGGAGATCGAGGAGCTGCACCGGCGCGCGGTGGGGCTCGCCGGGTGGGCCGAGTCGCTGGAAAGGATGGACTTCGAGGCGGTCGACCATGCGGAGGTGTTCGGGCTCGACGGGCTGCCCGCCGCGACCGGGATCGTGCGCGAGCTGGTGGACGGCGGCGTCGTCGCCGGGCGCCTGGTGGCCGCCGCCGGGCCCGATCTGCATCTGCGGACCGCGGAGGACGGTCTTGTCGTGCTCGATACGCGTCTGATGACCGGGTGGTCGCTCATCGGCGCCGGGTCGGGGGAGGGCGTGACGGTGCCCCTGCTCGACGTGGCCGGCGGAGCCGTTCAGGACGGGCTCTTCTGACCGGATGGTCAAGTGTTGGATCCCCTTTGGATCCCTTACTGCAATGAGGCTGGACACCTCCCTGGCCGGGAACGGAGGGTGGGCGTCATGAGCATTCAGAGCATCAGGCCTGTCGCAGCGCATGAACCGCCCTACTACACAGTGGTCTTCACCTCCGTCCGTCCTGACCGGCCCGAGGGGTACGGCGAGACCGCCGAGCGGATGAAGGAACTGGTGCAGGAGGTGCCCGGGTTCCTCGGGTACGAGTCGGCCAAGACTCCCGGCGGGCTCGGGATCACCGTCGGCTACTTCAGGGACGAAGAATCCATCGCCGCCTGGCAGCGGAATCTGGAGCACCAGGCCGCGCAGAAGCGCGGACGTGCCGAGTGGTACGACAGCTACAGCGTGCATATCGGCAAGGTGGAGCGGAGTTACGACTTTGAGCGAGGCTAGCGAGGCTGGTGTGGCCGGCGAGGGCAGCGAGGCCGAGGACGTACGCCGGTTCTGGCAGCGGCTCGGACTTCCCGGGCTCGTCGACGTACACACGCACTTCATGCCCGAGCAGGTCCTCAAGAAGGTGTGGGCGTACTTCGATGCCGTAGGACCGCTGACCGGCACGGAGTGGCCGATCGCCTACCGGCACGAGGAAGAGGAACGCGTCGCGCTGCTGCGGGAGTTCGGGGTGCGCTCCTTCACCTCGATGCTCTATCCGCACAAGGCGGGCATGGCGGCCTGGCTGAACGGCTGGGCCGCCGACTTCGCGGAGCGCACCCCCGGCTGTCTGCACACCGCCACCCTCTTCCCGGAGGACGGCGTCGAGCGGTACGTACGGGATGCGGTCGAGCGCGGGGCGCGGGTCTTCAAGGCGCACCTCCAGGTGGGGGCGTACGACCCCAATGACGCGCTGCTCGACCCCGTATGGGGACTGCTCGCCGAGGCGGGGATGCCGGTGGTGATGCACTGCGGGTCCGGGCCCGTGCCGGGCAAGCACACCGGGCCCGAGCCGGTGGGGCGCCTGCTCGCGCGGCATCCGCGGCTGCGGCTGGTCGTCGCCCACATGGGGATGCCGGAGTACACCGACTTCCTCGATCTTGCGGAGCGGTACCAGGAAGTCCGGCTGGACACGACGATGGCGTTCACGGACTTCAGTGAGAGCCTCAGCCCCTTCCCGGTCGTGGAGCGGGCCCGGCTGCTCGCGCTGGCGGACCGGGTGCTGCTGGGGACGGACTTCCCGAACATTCCGTATCCGTACGTCCATCAGCTCGAGGCGCTGGAGCGGCTGGAGCTCGGCGACGACTGGCTGCGCGCGGTGTGTCACGACAACGGCGCAGTGTTGTTCGGGCTTCGCTAGCGTTCTCACCCGGAGATCTCACCCAGCTCTCACCCAGCGTTTTCTCAGGGAATTCACAGCAAAGGGCAAGGACCCTCTCAGGGCGGGGCCGCAGGGTGACGAGCATGACCGCGACCTCGCCCCACGGGCGTACCGAAATGCTCAGGCCCGACGGCAGCCCCGTCCGGGTGCTCGTCGTGGACGACGAGGCGGCGCTGAGCGAGCTGCTGTCGATGGCCCTGCGCTACGAGGGCTGGGAGGTCCGCAGCGCCGGGGACGGCGCGGGCGCGGTGCGTTCCGCGCGCGACTTCCGGCCCGACGCGGTGGTGCTCGACGTGATGCTGCCCGACATGGACGGGCTCGCCGTGCTGGGGCGGTTGCGGCGCGAACAGCCCGAGGTGCCGGTGCTCTTCCTCACCGCACGGGACGCGGTCGAGGACCGGATCGCCGGGCTGACGGCGGGCGGCGACGACTATGTCACCAAGCCGTTCTCGCTGGAGGAGGTGGTGGCCAGGCTGCGGGGTCTGATCCGCAGGTCGGGGGCCGCCACCGTACGCAGCGAATCCCTGCTGGCCGTCGGGGACTTGACCCTCGACGAGGACAGCCACGAGGTCAGCCGGGGCGGCGAGTCCATTCATCTGACGGCGACCGAGTTCGAGCTGCTGCGCTTTTTGATGCGCAATCCGCGGCGGGTGCTCAGCAAGGCGCAGATCCTCGACCGGGTGTGGTCGTACGACTTCGGCGGGCAGGCCAATGTCGTCGAGCTGTATGTCTCGTATCTGCGGAAGAAGATCGATGCGGGGCGGCCGCCGATGATTCACACCCGGCGCGGGGCCGGTTATCTGATCAAGCCGGGTGAGTAGTGCGCAGCGCCCGCGGGGACGGCGGCGCAGATGGTCGCTGCGGACGCGGCTCGTGGTCTCGGCGGTGGCGCTGATCGCGGTGGTGTCGGCGGTGATCGGCACGGTCACGACGATCGCCTACCGCACCTATCTGTACGGGCAGTTGGACACCCAGCTGGGCACCGTCGGCATGCGTGCCTCCGGCCCGCCGGGACCGATCGAGGACCGGCCGCTCGCCGGCATGCCGTCCGAGAGGGAGCCGCTCGGTTTCGTCACCGGCGCCGGTACGCCGGTGGGCACGGTCGGGGCGCAGCTTGCCACCAGCGGCAAGGTTGTCCTGGCCGTGGCGAGCATCGAACCGAAGACGGACGCGCTGGGGCCGCGCCAGAGCCCGCTCACCGAGGCACAGTCCAAGGCCCTGGCCCAAGTCCCGCGCGACGGCCGTCCGCACACCCAGGGGCTGCCGGGCCGGGGCGACTACCGGGTCGAGTACGTCACCGGGGTCCGCGGCTCCTACCTCGTCGGTGTCCCGCTGAGCGACGTACAGGACGCGCTGGGCACGCTGGTGCTTGTCGAGGTCTCTGTCACCGGCGCCGGGCTGATCGCCGCCGGGATCGCGGGCGCCGCCCTGGTCGGGGTCGCGCTTCGGCCGCTGCGGCGGGTCGCCGCGACCGCGACCCGGGTCTCCGAACTGCCGCTGCACAGCGGTGAGGTGGCCCTGCACGAGCGGGTCCCGGACGCCGAGGCCGATCCGCAGACCGAGGTCGGTCAGGTCGGCGCTGCGCTCAACCGGATGCTGGGGCATGTCGGTTCGGCGCTCGCGGTGCGGCAGGAGAGCGAGACGCGGGTGCGGCAGTTCGTCGCGGACGCCAGCCATGAGCTGCGGACGCCGCTGGCGTCGATCCGCGGCTATGCCGAGCTGACCCGGCGCGGCCGCGAGGACGTCGGCGCGGACACCCGGCACGCACTGGGGCGGATCGAGGCCGAGGCGACCCGGATGACGGGCCTGGTGGAGGATCTGCTGCTGCTCGCGCGTCTCGATGCCGGACGCCCGCTCTCGTACGAGAGCACTGATCTCTCGCCGCTCGTCGTGGACGCGGTGGGTGATGCGCAGGCGGCGGGACACGACCACAAGTGGCGTCTGGAGCTACCGGTCGAACCGGCGACGGTGCTGGGCGACAGCGCCCGGCTCCACCAGGTGCTGGTCAATCTGCTCGCGAACGCCCGTACCCACACACCATCCGGCACGACCGTCACCGCGCGCGTGCGATGCGGCGGCCCGAACGTCGTGCTCGAGGTCGAGGACGACGGTCCGGGGATTCCGCAGGACCTGCTGCCGCACATCTTCGAACGGTTCGCGCGCGGCGATGCGTCGAGGTCCCGGAACGCCGGAAGCACAGGGCTCGGGCTGGCGATCGTGCACGCGGTGGTCGCCGCGCACGCAGGCACGGTGGGCGTGCGGTCCGAACCGGGGCGCACGGTCTTCTCCGTGGGAATGCCGGCCGCGTACACGGCACGGGACGACTCACAGACGGCCCACAGGCACATCACACAGGCGTGACAGCGCGGCCGCCGAGTGTCGTGTCATGCGAACCGATACCCCAAGGGGGACTCTTCCGGCCCGGGAGCATCTGCTCGCCCACACGGCCGGCCGGCCCGTACTCGACGTCGTGATCCCGGTCTACAACGAGGAGAACGACCTCGAACGGTGTGTGCGCAGGCTGCACGACCACCTCGCACGCACCTTCCCGTACGGCTTCCGGATCACCATCGCCGACAACGCGAGCACCGACAGCACGCCCCAGGTGGCGGTCCGGCTCGCCCACTCGATCGCCGAGGTGGAGGCGTACCGGCTGGAGGAGAAGGGCCGGGGCCGGGCGCTGCGCACCGTGTGGTCGCACTCCGACGCTCCCGTACTCGCCTATATGGACGTGGATCTGTCCACCGACCTCAACGCACTGCTGCCGCTGGTCGCACCGCTGATCTCCGGGCACTCGGATCTCGCGATCGGGTCGCGGCTCGCGCGCTCGTCGCGCGTGGTGCGCGGGCCGAAGCGGGAGTTCATCTCGCGGGCCTACAACCTGATTCTGCGCGGATCGCTCGCAGCACGGTTCTCCGACGCCCAGTGCGGATTCAAGGCGATACGGCGTGAGGTCGCCGAGCGCCTGCTGCCGATGGTCGAGGACACCGGCTGGTTCTTCGACACCGAGCTGCTGGTGCTGGCCGAGCGCGCCGGGCTGCGGATCCACGAGGTGCCGGTGGACTGGGTCGACGACCCGGACTCGACGGTGCACATCGTGAGCACGGCGACCGAGGACCTCAAGGGCGTCTGGCGGGTGGGGCGGGCACTGGCGGTCGGCGCGCTGCCGCTGGACCGACTTGCGCGGCCCTTCGGGGACGATCCGCGCGACCGGCAGCTGAGCGGGGTCCCGGGCGGTCTCGCCCGGCAGCTGGTCGGCTTCTGTGTGGTCGGTGCGCTCTCCACGCTGCTGTATCTGCTGCTGTATTCGCTCTTCAGGGCGGGGGCCGGGCCGCAGATCGCCAATGCGGGCGCGCTGTTGCTGTCCGCCGTCGCGAACACGGCAGCGAACCGGCGGCTCACCTTCGGGATCCGTGGCCGGGAGCTCGCCGTACGCCATCAGGCGCAGGGCCTGGTCGTGTTCGGCATCGGGCTCGCGCTGACGAGCGGCTCGCTGGCGGCACTGTCGGCGGCCGCCGGACATCCGTCGCACGCCACCGAGCTCACGGTCCTGATCGCGGCGAACCTCGCGGCGACGATGCTGCGCTTCCTGCTCTTCCGGGCGTGGGTCTTCCCGGACCGGCGCGACGACGAGGTCGCTGCCGACGAGCCCGCTGCCGACGAGCCCGCTGCCGACGCGTGCGCCGACTCCGAACTTCCGTACAGCGTAAGGAACTCACGATGACGACGACTCTTCCGCACGACGGGCTCGCAGTGGCGGACAGCCCAGGCCATGCCCGCACCCGCAGCGCCCCGGGCACCCGGATCTGGCGCGGCCGGGCCGACGACGCCGCCTGGGTCCGGCCCGCCTTCCTCGGACTTCTGCTTCTCACCGCGCTGCTCTACCTCTACAACCTGAGCGCGTCCGGCTACGCCAACTCCTTCTACTCCGCCGCCGCCCAGGCGGGCAGCGAGAGCTGGAAGGCCTTCTTCTTCGGCTCGTCCGACGCGGCGAATTCCATCACCGTCGACAAGCCCCCGGCCGCGCTCTGGCCGATGGCTCTGTCGGTACGGCTCTTCGGGCTCGGCTCCTGGCAGATCCTCGTTCCCGAGGTGCTGATGGGGGTCGCGACGGTGGGTGTGCTGTACGGCGCCGTACGCCGGCGCTTCTCCCCCGCCGCGGGCCTGATCGCGGGCGCGGCGATGGCCGTGACACCCGTCGCCGCGCTGATGTTCCGCTTCAACAACCCGGACGCGCTGCTCGCGCTGCTGATGACGGTGACGGTGTACTGCGTGCTGCGCGCCCTCGAAGGCGCGCGCACGAAGTGGCTGGTCTGGGCAGGTGTGGCGGTCGGTTTCGCCTTCCTGACGAAGACGCTGCAGGCGTTTTTGATCCTGCCGCCGCTGGCTCTGGTGTACGCGGTGTGCGCACCGACGACCCTGCGGCGGCGGCTCGGCCAGCTCGCCCTGGCCGGACTCGCGATGGTCGTCGCGGGCGGCTGGTGGGTGGCGATCGTCGAGCTGTGGCCCGCGTCCTCGCGTCCGTACATCGGCGGCTCGCAGAACAACAGCTTCCTGGAGCTGACCTTCGGCTACAACGGCCTCGGCCGGATCAACGGCAATGAGACCGGCAGCGTCGGAGGCGGTGGCGGGGGCCGTGGTGGCGGCGGCTGGGGCGAGACCGGCATCGACCGGATGTTCGGCGGGAGCATCGGCGGCCAGATCGCCTGGCTGCTGCCCGCCGCGCTGCTCCTGCTCGTCGCGGGGCTCGTTGTCACCTGGCGGGCCAAGCGCACGGACACCGCGCGGGCCGCGTTCCTCGTCTGGGGCAGCTCACTGCTGATGACCGCGGGGATCTTCAGCTTCATGGCGGGGATCTTCCACGAGTACTACACGGTGGCGCTGGCGCCGTACCTCGCCGCGCTCGTCGGCATGGGCGCGACGGTGCTGTGGGAGGAGCGGCGTTCGGTCCTCGCGTCGGCGGCGCTGGGCGGCACGGTCGCGGTGACGGCGTACTGGTCGTACACGCTGCTCGGCCGGAGCACGGCCTATCTGCCGTGGCTGCGGTGGGCGGTGCTGATCGGTGGTCTGGCGGCCGCGGCCGGGCTGCTGCTCGCGAGCCGCGTCGGGCGTCAACTGGCCCTGGGGGCGGCGGCTGTGGGGCTCGCGGCCTCGTTGGCCGGGCCCGTCGCGTACACGCTGACGACCGTGAACGAGGGCCACGCGGGCTCGATCGTGACGGCGGGACCGGCGGTGGCGGGCGGCCGCGGCGGCCCGGGCGGTGGTGGTCCAGGTGGCCGTCTCGGCGGTGACGGTGCGCGGATGCTGCCTCCGGGCCAGCAGGGTGGCGCCGTGCCGGGTGGCGGTACGGGGCAGCCCCCGACCGGCGGTCAGACGGGCCAGGGCCAGGGGCAGGGCCGGGCGCAGGGACAGATGCCCGGAGGCATCCCCGGTGCCGGGCAGGGCGGCCAGGCCGGACAAGGCCAGGGCGGTATGGGACGCGGCGGCATGGGCGGCCTCCTCAGCGGCGCGAACGTCAACGCCAAGGTCGAGGCCAAGCTGAAGCAGAACGCCGGCGACTACACCTGGGCCGCTGCGGCCATCGGCTCCCAGAACGCCGCCAGCTATCAGCTCGCCACCGAGAAGCCGGTCATGGCGATCGGCGGCTTCAACGGCAGCGACCCGTCGCCGAGCCTGGCGCAGTTCAAGCAGTACGTCGCGGACGGGAAGATCCACTACTTCATCGCCGGTGGTCAGGGCGGCGGGCCCGGCGGCAGTGGAAGCTCCGGGATCACCACCTGGGTGGAGTCCACCTTCACCAAGGTCACGGTGGACGGCACGACCCTCTACGACCTGACCGACCAGAAATAACCCTATACGGCGTATAGGAAATCCTTGTACGGTGTACGGGATCACATCCCGTACACCGTACAAGGAGCGTGTATGACGGCAACGACTGCCGAGACGGACCTGGCCACCACCGGCCGCCACCCGCAGCGCTGGCTGATCCTCGGCGTCATCTGCCTCGCCCAGCTCACCGTGCTGCTCGACAACACCGTCCTCAGCGTCGCGATCCCCTCCCTCACCCGGGAGCTCGACGCCTCCACGGCCGACATCCAGTGGATGATCAACGCCTACTCGCTGGTCCAGTCGGGACTGCTGCTCACCGCGGGCAACGCCTCCGACCGCTACGGCCGCAAGAAAATGCTGGTCGCGGGACTCGCGCTGTTCGGACTCGGCTCGCTGGCCGCCGGACTCGCGCAGTCCGCGACCCAGCTGATCGCCGCGCGCGCGGGCATGGGCGTCGGCGGCGCGCTGCTGATGACGACGACCCTCGCGGTCGTCGTCCAGATCTTCGACGACGCCGAACGCGTCAAGGCCATCGGCCTCTGGTCCACCGTCAACTCCCTCGGCTTCGCGGCGGGTCCGCTGATCGGCGGGGTCATGCTCGACCACTTCTGGTGGGGTGCGATCTTCCTGGTGAACATCCCGGTGGCGGTGATCGGTCTTTTCGCGGTCGTCGCACTCGTACCGGAGTCCAAAAACCCGCAGGGCGACCGGCCCGACCTGCTCGGTGCGCTGCTCTCCACGGTCGGCATGACGGCCGTCGTGTACGCGATCATCTCCGGGCCCGGGCACGGCTGGACGTCCGGACAGGTCCTCGCCTCAGGGGCGGTGGGACTTCTCGTCCTCTCCGTCTTCGTCCTCTGGGAGCTGCGCATCCCGTATCCCATGCTGGACATGCACTTCTTCCGCAACCAGCGCTTCATCGGGGCGGTCGCGGGAGCGATCCTCGTCGCCTTCGGCATGGGCGGCTCGCTCTTCCTGCTCACCCAGCATCTCCAGTTCGTGCTGGGGTACGGGCCGCTGGACGCCGGTCTGCGTACGGCGCCGCTCGCGCTCACCGTCATCGCCCTCAACCTGACCGGCGTGGGCGCGCGGCTGCTGCCGAAGCTCGGCACTCCCGGAACCATCGCCGCCGGAATGACGCTGGTGGCGGCCGGTCTCGCGGCGATCGCGGTGCTCGGCGGCGACGGGTACGGGGGGATGCTGCTCGGGCTCGTCGTGATGGGCGGGGGTGTCGCACTCTCCATGCCCGCGATGGCCAACGCCATCATGAGCGCGATTCCGCCGGAGAAGGCGGGGGTCGGCGCGGGCGTGAACGGCACCCTCGCGGAATTCGGCAACGGGCTCGGGGTCGCCGTCCTGGGCGCCGTACTGAACTCCCGCTTCGCCGCGCTCGTGCCGACGGTCGTGGGCGCCGCCTCCCTCCCGGCAGCCCTCGCCGCGGCGGACGGCCCCGCGGAACGCGTCCGCATCTGCGACGCCTTCGCCTCGGGCCTCCAGACGAGTCAGCTGGTCGGCGCGGCCGCCGTACTCGCCGGCGGGCTGCTCGCCGCGATGCTGCTGCGGCGGGCCGAGCGGGAAGACTCACCCAGGGCAGCGGCATAGCATCGGAGTCGGGGGGCGAACCGAGGAGGATGCGCGATGGTGAGTGCGGCCGACCGCGCGAAAGGTCCCGCGCGGACCAGCGTGTGGCTGGACGGCAAGGCTGACCGGGACCGCGGCCGCAAGTCGGGCACCCGCGACCAGCCGGCCGGTCTCGACCGCGACAAGATCATCGAAGCGACGGTCAGGCTCCTCGACACCGAGGGCGCGTCCAAGTTCTCGATGCGCCGCCTGGCCGCGGAGCTGAACGTCACGGCGATGTCGGTCTACTGGTACGTGGACACCAAGGACGACCTGCTGGAGCTCGCGCTCGACTCGGTCTTCGGCACGCTGCCACTGCCGGACGTGGGCGCGGCGGCGGAGTGGCGCGAGCAGCTGCGCGAACTGGCCACGGGGTACCGGGCGTTGCTGGTCCGCCACCCGTGGGTGTCACCGCTGATCGGTACGTTCCTGAACATCGGCCCGAACTCGATGGCGTTCTCGCTGGCCGTCCAGCAGGTGATGCGCAACACGGGCCTGCCGCCGCACGGGCAGATGGGCGGGCTTTCGGCGGTGTTCCAGTTCGTGTACGGGTTCGGAACGATCGAGGGGCACTTCATTCAGCGGTGCGCGGCGGCGGGGATGAGCCAGGACGATTACTTCCGCGAGGCGATGGGGACGGTGAGCGCGCAGCCCCAGTTCCGGGAGATGCTCGAGAGCGCGACGGAACTGATCGAGGCGCGGGGCGGGGACACGGTGGAGGAAATGCGGGAGAGGGACTTCGGCTTCGCGCTGGAGATGCTGGTGGCGGGCATCGAAGCGATGGTTGCTCGCGCGTAGGGTGACGGCGCGGCGGCCGGGGCGCGGGCCTTGAGGTCCCCTGTGCGGGCCTTGAGGTCCGCTGCGCGCGGACCCGCACCGTCAGGCGTCGCTCAGCCTCGCCGGAAAGCCCCCCGTCGCCACCGGCCCCCAGCGCTCCACCGTCACCCGGATGATCGACTTGCCCTGCTTCACCATCGCCTCCCGGTACTCGTCCCAGTCCGGGTGCTCCCCCGCGATGTTCCGGTAGTACTCCACCAGCGGCTCCACCGAGTCCGGTGCGTCGAGTACCTCCGCCGTGCCGTCGATCTGGACCCACGGGCCGTCCCAGTCGTCCGACAGGACGATCACGCTGACCCGGGGGTTCCGCCGGGCGTTGCGGGTCTTCGCGCGTTCCGGGTACGTGGAGATCACCAGACGGCCCGCGTCGTCCACCCCGCACGTCAGCGGGGACCCCTGCGGGGTGCCGTCCGCGCGGGTCGTCAGAAGGATCGCCCGGTGACGTGGGCGTACGAACTCCAGCAACTCGTCCAGTTCCACCGCAGTGTTGGTGGCGATGTTGGGTGCCATGCGGCGAAGCCTATTCCTCAGGCCGCCGGAACCGACTCGCCCTGGACCGCCTGGATCGCGAGTTCCACCTTCAGCGTCGTCCCGATCGCCGAGATCCCCGCCTGCACCACCTGGTTGTAGTTCATCGCGAAGTCCTCCCGCTGCAGCTCGGCCGTCGCGCGCAAGGCCGCCCGCACCCCGCCCCACGGATCGGGCCCCGTCCCCAAGTACGCCAGGTCCAGATCGACTTCGCGGACGACGCCGTGCAGGGTGAGCGTGCCGTGGACGGTCCAGCGGTCCGTGCCCGCCGCAGTCAGGCCGTGGCTGCGGTACGTGATCTCGGGGTACCGCTCGACGTCCAGGAAGTCCGCCGAGCACAGGTGCTTGTCGCGCAGGCCGTTGCCCGTGTCGATCGACGACGCCTGGATGACCGCGTCCACGCGGGACTGCGTCAGATCGGGCGCGATCGTGACGCGGCCGCCGAAGTCCGTGAAGCGGCCGTTCACGCTGGAGATCCCCAGGTGCTGCGCCACCGCGCCGACCGACGAGTGCGCCGGGTCCACCGACCAGGTGCCCGGCGGGGGCAGTTCCACGCCGCCCTGGCGGGCGAGTATCACCGTGCCGACCTCCGCCCGGCCGCTCGCCGTCACCATCGCGGTGGATGCGGCCGGTGCGTATCCGAGCGCGGTCACGATCACCGTGTACGGGCCGGGCACCAGGGGATCGGCCGTGGTCACCGCGCCCTCCCCGTCCGCCGCAGCCCGCAGCACCTGCGCGCCCGTCATGTCGGTCACCGTGACGACCGCGTGCTGGACCGCCCAGCCGTCCCGCGTCCGTACCTGTGCGTGAAGTCCCATCCCGTTTCTCCTTGCGCAAAGAGCAGGGGGCGGCAGGCCGTCCCCTGCCTGCCGCCCCGGTCCCGGCCGCGCCTCCGCTCGGAACGCGGCCGGGAGATCAACTACTCGCCGGGGTGGGCGAGTTCGATGTCGTGACCGTCGACGCCGTGACCGGCCACGGTCAGCGCGCCGGCCACCGGCGGGTATCCGGTCGCGATGACCGTGTACTCGCCGGAGTCGAGGTCGGCGAAGGCGTACGCGCCGTCCTCCCCCGTCGTCGCGGTGGCGATCACATTCCCCGCGGCGTCGACGAGCGTGACCCGGGCGTCGGCCAGCGGACGCCGGCCGGCCCCGCCGCGTACGGCGCCCTGGACCAGCGCGCCGGCCTGGAGGGCCACCTCGACGCGGGTGACGCCCTGGCCGCCGATCTCCACCGGCAGCGCCAGCGGCCGGTAGCCGTCGGCGTTCACCGCGACGGTGACCGAACCGGGCACCAGCTCGCCGAAGGCGAACTCGCCCTGCTCCGCGCTCTTCCCGGTCGCCAGCACATCGCCGCGTACATCCGTCACGACGACCATCGCGCCCTCCACCGGCGCTCCGCCTTCGGCGGCCCGCACGGTCCCGGCGAGACCGCTGGTGCCGGAGAGGAGGATGTCGTAGGCCAGCGGCTCGCCGCCCACGACCACCGTGGACGCCTGCGGCTGGTAGCCGTCGGCGGAGGCGATCAGTACGTACGAGCCGGCGCCCGGCGCGTCCAGTGCGTAGCTGCCGTCGGCCTGGGCGACCGAGCGCCCGAGCTGCCGTCCGGCGGGGGAGATGAGGGTGATGGCCGCGTGGGCCACGGGCGCGCCCTCGTTTTCGCGCACCACACCGCGTACGGCGGTCCCGGCGACGACCGCCGCGACCGGTGCCTGGGCCTCCACAGCCGCCGGGACCTCTGCGGTCTCGACCTGCTCCGGCTTCGCGTGGCTCTTCAGCGCCACCTCCTTGATGAACAGCGTCACCAGGAAGGCCAGCAGCGCGAACGGCGCCGAGTAGAGGAAGACATCGCCGACACCGTGTCCGTACGCGCTCTCCATCACCGTGCGGATCGGCGCGGGCAGCTTGTCCAGATCGGGAATGCCGCCGCCCGCCGTGCCGCCGTGGCTCAGCGCCGCGCCCTGCGGGCCCAGTTCGGCGAGTCCGTCCTTGACGTAGTGGGTGACCCGGTTGGCCATGACCGCGCCCAGTGCCGAGACACCGACCGCACCGCCCAGCGAACGGAAGAAGGTGACGACCGAGCTGGCCGAGCCGAGGTCTTCCGGAGCGACCTGGTTCTGCGTGCAGAGCACCAGGTTCTGCATCATCATGCCGAGGCCGAGACCCATCACGGCCATGAAGACCCCGATGTGCCAGTACTCGGTGTCGTACCGCATGGTGCCGAGCAGCCCGAGGCCGGCCGTCACCAGCACGCCGCCGCTGACCAGCCAGGCCTTCCAGCGGCCCGTCTTGGTGATGATCACGCCCGAGACGGTCGACGAGATGAACAGGCCGGCGATCATCGGGATCGTCATGACGCCGGACATCGTCGGCGACTTGTCACGCGCAAGCTGGAAGTACTGGCTGAAGAAGACGGTGCCCGCGAACATCGCGACGCCGACGAAGAGCGAGGCCAGCGAGGCCAGCGTGATGGTGCGGTTGCGGAACAGCCGCAACGGGATGATCGGCTCGCTCGCCTTCGACTCCACCAGGAGGAAGATCGCGCCGAGCACGATCGCGCCGCCGACCATCGCGTACGTCTGCCACGAGATCCAGTCGTACTTGTCACCGGCGAAGGTCACCCAGAGCAGCAGCAGCGAGACCGCCGCGCTGATGAAGAAGGCGCCCGACCAGTCGACCTTGACCTGACGCTTCACGACCGGGAGCTTCAGGGTCTTCTGCAGGACGATCAGCGCGATGATCGCGAACGGCACGCCGACGTAGAAGCACCAGCGCCAGCCGAGCCAGTCGGTGTCGGTGATGACGCCGCCGAGCAGCGGGCCGCCGACGGTGGCGACGGCGAAGGTCGCGCCGAGGTAGCCGCTGTAGCGGCCGCGCTCGCGCGGGGCGATCATCGCGGCCATCACGATCTGCGCGAGGGCCGTGAGACCGCCGACGCCGATGCCCTGAACAACGCGGCAGGCGATGAGCATGCCGGTGTTCTGCGAGAGCCCGGCCACCACCGAGCCCGCCACATAGATGATCAGCGCTATCTGGACCAGCAACTTCTTGCTGAAGAGGTCCGAAAGCTTGCCCCACAGCGGGGTGGTCGCGGTCATCGACAGCAGCGCCGCCGTCACCACCCAGGTGTAGGCGCTCTGCCCTCCGTCGAGGTCGGTGATGATCTCCGGCAGGGCGTTGGAGACGATCGTGGAGGACAGGATGGCGACGAACATGCCGAGCAGCAGCCCGGACAGTGCCTCCATGATCTGTCGGTGTGTCATCGGCGCGCCGTCGGCGGAGGACTGGCCTCCGTGCTTGGCGTGGCCGCCCCGCACACCGGTCGGTGTGGTCGTAGCCATGAACTTCCTTCACTCTTCTTATGCGGGTGTACGGGTGGGGTGGTGGGCCCGGCAGTCGCCGAAGCTGTCGCGGAGCCGGGCCAGCATCACGATCAGCTGTCCGACTTCTTCGTCGGACCAGTCCTTGAGGTTCTGGGCGAACATGTCGGCCGTCCGCTGGGCGAGCTCGTCGAGCATGTCCAGCCCTGCGGGGGTGAGCCGCAGGATCCGGGAGCGTTTGTCTCCCGGGTCGGGGAGCCGTTCGATCCAGTCGCGTTCCGCGGCGTGCGCGACATGGCGGCTGGTGACCGACATGTCGACGGCGAGGAGTTCGGCCAGCCGGCTCATCCGCATCTCACCGTGCCGGTCGAGCAGGGTGAGTACGGCGGCCGAACCGGACGGGCACTCGGCGGGCAGCATCCGCGCGAGGTCGCGCTTCACGGCGCCGATGGCGCTGATCTGACGGGCCAGCTCCGCGTACTGACTCTGTGCGGCCACGGCCGTCCCTCCCAGCATCTCGTTGCTTTGGGCAACCATAGAAGCTGTTGGTTGCTGCAGGCAAACGAATTCGGGCGTCAGGTAGTAAAGGAACACCAAAGGCTTCGCATGCCGCCGGTCATGGCCCGCCGGGGGAGGTATCTGCTACCAGCCCGGGGTTGGGCGGCGAACCGTCGTTCGCTAGGGTCCTGCCCCATGGCACACAACCCCCACGCTCCCCAAGGTCAGGGCCCCGAGGGCAACTACGACCCGGCGGGCAGCACCCAGATGTTCCGCGCCTTCGTCGACGAGGGTGCGCCGCAGGGCCGCCAGGCGGCGCCTGCCGCGCAGTCCTCCTCGCGGGCCGGACTGATCGTCGGCGTCATCGCGGCCGTCGTGATCCTCGGCGCGGTGGCCTGGCTCGCCCTGGGCTGAGCCTCCACCGCGGGGTCACTTCCATACTGCGGTGACGTCCTGGGTCTCGATATGCATGCCCAGCGGCACCCGCCAGGCGTCCACGCACACGGTGTACGCCTGCTTTCTCACCGCTCCCGCGGCGATCGGCGCGGGTAGCGGCTGAGCCGACTCGATGGTCGCCCAGTCGATCCCGAGTGCGCCGATGATGTGCGTAGCGAAGGTGACGGTGCCCGCGGCCACCGGCGAGCCGCCGGTGTTGCGGAACTCAACGGTCACCTTCTCGCACCAGCGCTTGTCCAGCGCGGCATGGACCGGTTCGCCGAGTGCGAGCACGGCGGGGCCTGCGGGGGACGGGGTCGGGGTGGGGCCGGCCGGCGGGGTGGTGCCGCCGGTGCTGCCACCCGTACTGCCTGAGCCGCCCGGGCCGCCTGTGGTTTCGCCGGTACTGCCCGAGGTGCCGCCCGGGCCTGCGGAACTGCCCGTGCTTTCGCTCGTACCGCCCGATGTGCCGCCCGTGGCGCCGCTGCCCGGCACCGTGGGAAGTCCCGTCCCGGTCGTGCCCTCACCGCCGGGCTTTCCGGGCTCGCCCGGTGGCTTCCCCGCCTCGTCACCGGACGGCGTGGTGCCGTCCAGCGGCACCAGGACGACCTTGCCCTTCGGCGGCACGGCGGCGGTGGGTGCCTCATCGGGCCCCGACCCCGCGGCTCCGACCGCCACATAGCCGTCGCCGCCACCGCTCCCGCAGGCGGTCAGCGCCCCGCCGAGGCGGAGCGCGACCGCTGCGAGAGCGGCTCCATGACGTCGTCGCATCGCGCCAGTGTGTCTGACGCACCGTCAATAAGGAACCCCGTCCCCGGGCTTCGGCCGGTTCAGTCGGCGATGAGACCTTCCCGCAGCTGCGCGAGCGTACGGGTCAGCAGCCGCGAGACATGCATCTGCGAGATGCCGACCTCCTCGCCGATCTGCGACTGGGTCATGTTCGCGAAGAAGCGAAGCATGATGATCTGCCGCTCGCGGGGCGGGAGTTTGGCCAGCAGGGGCTTGAGCGACTCGCGGTACTCCACGCCCTCCAGCGCCGTGTCCTCGTACCCCAGACGGTCCGCCAGCGAGCCCTCGCCGCCGTCGTCCTCGGGCGAGGGCGAGTCCAGCGATGAGGCGGTGTAGGCGTTGCCGACGGCAAGGCCGTCGACCACGTCCTCCTCCGACACCCCCAGCACCGCGGCGAGTTCGGGAACAGTCGGGGAGCGGTCCAGCTTCTGCGCCAGCTCGTCGCTGGCCCTGGTGAGCGCGAGCCGCAGCTCCTGGAGCCGGCGCGGCACCCGCACCGACCAGGAGGTGTCGCGGAAGAAGCGCTTGATCTCGCCGACGACCGTCGGCATCGCGAACGTGGGGAATTCCACGCCGCGTTCGCAGTCGAACCGGTCGATCGCCTTGATCAGGCCGATCGTGCCGACCTGGACGATGTCCTCCATCGGTTCGTTGCGGCTGCGGAAGCGTGCCGCCGCGTACCGCACCAGAGGGAGGTTGAGCTCGATGAGAGTGTCGCGCACATAGGTGCGCTCCGGGCTGTCGGCCGTGCCCGCGGTGTTCTCGGCGTCCAGTGCGCGCAGCCGCAGGAACAGGGAGCGGGACAGTGTGCGGGTGTCGATGGCTTCCGAGCTGTCAGGTACGACAGGTGCGGGTGCGCTCTTCGTGAGCGTGAGCACCTTCGAGCTGCCCTGTTCTACGGACATGCCACCCCCTTGAGGTCGCGGACGGTCGCGGCGGCCACGACCATCGGAGGAACGCAGCCTCCACCTGAATACCGGAGGCGGAGCTGCGGCAAACGCGGTTCCCGCAGAATGTCACATGTCGGCAACACGCTGTAGTGACATGTCGACAAGTATCCGGCAAATCTGCGCAGGAAACAGGGGGTGCAGGGCTGTTGAGTCGCTGGAACCGGCGCTGAAACGGTCTACCCGTTTCAGCTATGCCTCGATCCTGTTTGCGGATCGCAGTCGGGCAAAGCTTCGGGCAAGCAGCCTTGACACATGCATCTGCGAAACGCCCAGTTCCTGGCTGATCTGGGACTGCGTCAGATTGCTGTAGTAGCGCAGCATCAGGATCCGCTGCTCGCGCTCGGGCAGTTGTACGAGCAGATGGCGGACGAGGTCGCGGTGTTCGACGCCGGCCAGTGCCGGGTCCTCGTAACCGAGCCGGTCGAGCAGCCCGGGCAGCCCGTCGCCCTCCTGGGCCGCCTCCAGCGAGGTCGCGTGGTACGAGCGCCCCGCCTCGATGCAGGCAAGCACCTCGTCCTCGCCGATCTTCAGCCGCTCGGCGATCTCGGCGGTCGTGGGCGAGCGGCCATGAGCCGTCGTCAGATCCTCGGTGGCGCCGTTGACCTGGACCCACAGCTCGTGCAGCCGGCGGGGCACATGGACCGTCCGTACGTTGTCGCGGAAGTACCGCTTGATCTCGCCGACGACCGTCGGCATCGCGAAGGTCGGGAACTGCACCCCGCGGTCCGGGTCGAAGCGGTCGATGGCATTGATGAGCCCGATGGTGCCGACCTGGACGACGTCCTCCATCGGCTCGTTGCGGCTGCGGAAGCGGGCGGCGGCGTACCGCACGAGCGGCAGATTCGCCTCGATCAGCGACCCACGGACCCGGGCGTGTTCCGGGGTGCCCGGCTCGAGCCCCTTGAGCTCGCCGAAGAGCACCTGCGTGAGCGCCCGGGTGTCCGCACCCCTGCTCTGCGGTTTCGAGGCGCCCGGGGTGTCGTCCGGCCGCTCGTTCTGGGGTAGCACCTGAGGCGCAGTACTGGCCGGCACGGTCACGCCACCCCTTTGCGGTCAACTACGGTCAACTCATCCGTCAAAAGCGGTCATAGCATCACAAGACATGTCCACTGTGTGCAAGCACCGCATAACTCCGTGTTGAAGGTAAGTTGGCCTTTAAACCTCAAAAAAGCCCCCCGCCATGGTGGCGAGGGGCTGGAAAGCCGGGGGTTCAGAACTCGTAGTCGGCGATCACCCACGTGGCGAACTCGCGCCACAGACCGGCGGCCGCCTGATGGGCCGGATGCTCGATGTACCGCTTCAGCGCATCGCGGTCGGCCACCGCGGAGTTGATCGCGAAGTCATAGGCGATCGGCCGGTCGGTGATGTTCCAGGCGCACTCCCAGAACTCCAGCTCGGGCACCTGCCCGTCGAGTTCCTGGAAGGCCTTCACACCCGCGGCGACACGCGGCTCGTCACGCTCGACACCCTCGTTGAGCTTGAAGAGGACCAGATGGCGGATCAAGGGGCACTCCTAATTCACGATCTCGGTCATGAACTCTCCGACGCCCTGCGCGGCGCTCGATATGCCCTCGAACCCTATCTGCACCAGGTCGGCTGCCTTGGCGGGAGAGGTGATGATCGTGTACAGCACGAAGACGACAACGATGTAGAGAGCGATCTTCTTCGTTTGCACCATCAGCCCTGCCTCCCCTGTGACCCCCTGGCGCTCCTGCAGCCCCCTGGTCGTGCGTCGCGTGAGTCTAACCGAGCCCTTTAATGAGCAAGGGCCCGGTCATCTGGGCCCTTTGCCGACCGTTCCGGCCGCGTTCAGGCAGCAGCATGGAGGGTGAAGCCCCGGCGGATCCGGCAGGAGTCCGACGGGGTCAGGAACCGGCCCTCACTGCCCTTCGCGCGAGCGCGTGCGGGGCACAGCGAAGGGGCCCGACGCGATGCGTCGGGCCCCTTCGAAAAGAGCGGTAGCGGAGGGATTTGAACCCTCGGTGAGTTTCCCCACACTCGCTTTCGAGGCGAGCTCCTTCGGCCGCTCGGACACGCTACCGGGAGAGAGCTTAGCCCAAGGTGGGCCGTGCTCTGAAATCCGTATCCGGACTCCGTATCCGGACTCCGTATCCGGACCCGTCGGGTCAGTGACCCCGGAAGAAGTCCGTCAGCTGCTGCGCGCACTCACGCTCGAGCACGCCGAGGATCACCTCGGGCCGGTGGTTCAGCCGCCGGTCCCGTACGACGTCCCACAGCGAGCCCGCCGCGCCCGCTTTCTCGTCGCGTGCGCCGTAGACCACCCGGCCGACCCGGGACTGCACGATCGCGCCCGCGCACATCGTGCACGGCTCCAGTGTCACTACGAGCGTGCAGCTGCTCAGCCGCCACTCCCCGAGCGCCGCGGCGGCCCTGCGGATCGCCAGCACTTCGGCGTGCGCCGTCGGATCGCCGGTCGCCTCGCGTTCGTTGTGCCCGGTGGCCAGCAGCGAGCCGTCCGGGCCCAGCACGACGGCGCCGACCGGCACATCGCCGGACAGAGCCGCGCGCTTGGCCTCCTCGATGGCGAGACGCATCGGCGCCTCCCACGGGTCGCGTACCGGATCACGTACGGGTCCGGGTGCGGGATCAGGTACGCCCCCGGCCACTAGCGGACGGTCTCCAGCACGTCGGCGGCGCCGAGCGCGTCCGCGATCTCCAGCAGTGCGTCCGTGTCGAGTGCCAGCAGCTCCTTCTCCGACAGTCCCAGGTCCAGGAGGATGTCGCGATCGCCGACCGGTCCCGCGGGCACCAGCTCGGCGGCCGAACCCGACTCGCCGACCTCGTCGTCCGCTTCGTCGTCTTCCGGCTCTCCGTCCTCCGTGCCGTCGAGATCCAGCGTGTCCAGGTCGTCGGCCGGGTCGTCATCGTCCCCGCCGAGCAGTTCGTTGGTGAGGATTTCCCCGTACGAGGAGCGTGCGGCCGCGGCCGCGTCCGAGACGAAGATACGAGGGTCCTCCTCGCCCTCCACCCGCAGAACGCCGAACCAGGCGTCCTCCTGCTCGATGTAGACGAGCACCGTGTCCTCGTCCACCGAGGCCTCACGGGCCAGGTCGGTCAGATCCGACAGGGTCTCCACATCGTCGAGCTCTGTGTCGCTCGCTTCCCACCCGTCTTGAGTGCGCGCGAGCAGTGCGGCGAAGTACACCGTGACTCTCCCACTGATCAGAGGTGTGACGACCGGCGGTGCGATGCTTCGTGCCCCGCCCACTCGGAATCGTGGCAGAAACCTGCCCGTTGCGAGAGGTCTTCCGTCGTTGCGTCGGCCATCAGTTCTGCCGGGACCGGTTACCAGCGGAACGTCCGCATGCGCATCTGCTGGCGCATCCGGGCCGCTCGGGCCCGCCGGGGCTGGACGCGGTCGCGCAGTGCTTTGGCCTCGTTGAGTTCGCGGAGGAACTGGGCGCGTCGCCGCCTGCGCGCGGCGTCCGTCTCTATTTCCTGCTGTCCGGGTTCAGGCTCCTGCATCGGCCACACCACCCCACGGCTTGGTCCGTCGTCCTTCTCGGCCCTGAGGCCTCGGGGACTCCCCCCACCTTCCCTCCGCATCCACCCTTGATGCCAGCCCGGCTACTGTTGTGCGCATGCGGATCCATGTCGTCGACCACCCGCTGGTGGCGCACAAACTCACCACGCTGCGCGACAAGCGCACCGACTCCCCGACCTTCCGGCGCCTGGCCGACGAGCTGGTCACCCTGCTCGCGTACGAGGCCACCAGGGACGTGCGCACCGAGCAGGTGGACATCGAGACCCCGGTCACCGGGACGACGGGCGTGAAGCTCTCGTACCCGCGCCCGCTGGTCGTGCCGATCCTGCGGGCCGGCCTGGGCATGCTCGAGGGCATGGTGCGGCTGCTGCCGACCGCCGAGGTGGGCTTCCTCGGGATGATCCGCAACGAGGAGACCCTGGAGGCTTCGACGTACGCGACCCGGATGCCCGAGGACCTCTCGGGCCGCCAGGTGTACGTCCTCGACCCGATGCTGGCCACGGGCGGCACGCTCGTCGCGGCGATCCGGGAACTGATCAAGCGCGGCGCGGACGATGTGACCGCGGTCGTGCTGCTGGCGGCGCCCGAGGGCGTCGAGATGATGGAACGCGAGCTGGCGGGCACGCCGGTCACCGTGGTCACCGCGTCGGTGGACGAGCGGCTCAACGACCACGGCTACATCGTGCCGGGGCTGGGCGACGCGGGCGACCGCATGTACGGCACGGCCGACTAGGTCCTGTCCGGTCGATCCAGGGACCGGATTCGGCTCAGCACTTCCCGGAGGGCGCCGGGGCGGGCCTGGCCAGGGTGGCCAGCGCCGCGTCGGCGTCCTTCTTCGTGTCCAGGGTCTTGAAGGCCGTGCCGAGGATCAGGTCGACGTCCGCCGTCCGGCGTGCGTCCGTCTTCAGCTGGCTGCCCTTCAGCTGGGTGGCCAGTACCCGGAACGCGCCCTGCTGCGCCTCGGAGCCGCCCAGCAGTATCCCGGTGCCGGCGACCTTCTTGTCGTACGCCACCGGGGCATTGCCCACCTTGCCGATCGCGAAGCCGCGTTTCTTGAGCTCGTCGGCGGCCGCCTTGGCGAGGCCGCCGCGCGGGGTCGCGTTGTAGACGTTCACCGTGATCTGGCCCGGCTTCAGCGGAAGCGCCCGCGCGGCGGAGGGCTTGGGCGCGGTCTTGCAGTCCTTCGTGCGCGCCGCCGACGCCTTCGTGCCGTCGTCGCCGGTGAAGACGTCGATGAGCTGCAGTGTTCCCCAGCCGGCGAGGCCGAGGGCGACCACCGCGGCGAGAGCTACCAAAACGATCCTGCCGCGGTTGCGAGGACGTCGCATTCGTGGGTACTTGTCGCCCGTGATGCGGTACTTTCCGCCCATGCCGGGGGGAGTGAGCATGCTCATGGGCGCAGCGTAGTGCGGCCTGGTGCCAATGCCTACTAAACGATCAACCGATTGCGTCCGTACGGTCCGTAAAAGGCCCGAAAGGCTCAGTCGCGGAGGCAGCCGGGGAGCCTGCCGGGGACCGGCGTGCGGCTCAGCCCAGTTCCAGAACGCGGGCGTGCAGCACCTGGCGCTGCTGGAGCGCGGCGCGCACGGCGCGGTGCAGACCGTCCTCCAGATAGAGGTCGCCCTGCCACTTCACGACATGGGCGAAGAGGTCGCCGTAGAACGTCGAGTCCTCCGCGAGCAGCGTTTCGAGATCAAGCTGGCCCTTGGTTGTCACGAGCTGGTCGAGGCGGACCGGGCGCGGCGCCACATCCGCCCACTGCCGGGTGCTTTCCCGGCCGTGGTCGGGATACGGCCGGCCGTTACCGATGCGCTTGAAGATCACACGGAAAGCCTACCGGTCAAGAGGCTCCGGGCGCAGCCACGGCGGCGGAGTGCGATCCTGGGCAAAATCACGCAAACCCGGAAACAGGGGTCCGTCATGAGTGAGAGCGAACAGGGCCCGGTCGCATCCGTGGCCCCCGAACAGGTGGCTCCCGAACCGGTGTCCTCCGCGTCCGCGCTGCCCCAGCCCGCGCTGGAGATCGCCTCCGGATACGCGCTGACGGGCGCCGCGCTCGACCTGGGCGCCCTGCTCTGGGACGGCCAGTGCCACGCCGACGCGCAGATCCGTATCCCCCTGTCGATGCTCAACCGGCACGGCCTGGTCGCGGGCGCGACCGGCACCGGAAAGACCAAGACGCTCCAGCTGATCGCCGAGCAGCTGTCAGCCAACGGCGTGCCCGTCTTCCTCGCCGACATCAAGGGCGATGTGTCCGGCATCTCAGCGCCCGGCGAGGCGAACGCCAGGGTCCAGGAGCGGGCGGGCCAGGTCGGCCAGGAGTGGCAGGCCCAGGGCTTCCCGTGCGAGTTCTACGGACTCGGCGGCATCGGCCCCGGCATTCCGGTGCGCGCGACGGTCACCAGCTTCGGACCCGTGCTGCTCTCCAAGGTGCTCCAGCTCAACCAGACACAGGAGCAGTCGCTCGGGCTGATCTTCCATTACGCCGACTCCAAGGGCCTGGAGCTGGTGGACCTGAAGGATCTGCGGGCCGTGGTCGCCTTTCTCGTCTCCGACACCGGGAAGGCGGAGCTGAAGAACATCGGCGGTCTTTCCACCGCCACCGCGGGGGTGATCCTGAGGTCGATCACCGCCTTCGAGCAGCAGGGCGCGGGCGGGTTCTTCGGTGAGCCGGAGTTCGACACGACCGAGCTGCTGCGTACGGCTTCGGACGGGCGCGGGCTCGTCTCCGTACTGGAGCTGGCCGCCGTGCAGGACAAGCCGCAGCTGTTCTCGACGTTCCTGATGTGGCTGCTGGCCGATCTCTTCCACGATCTGCCGGAGGTCGGCGATGTGGAGAAGCCGAAGCTGGTCTTCTTCTTCGACGAGGCGCATCTGCTCTTCAGCGGGGCGTCGAAGGCGTTCCTGGAGTCGATCACCCAGACCGTGCGGCTGATTCGCTCGAAAGGGGTCGGCGTCTTCTTCGTGACGCAGACCCCGAAGGATGTGCCGGGCGATGTGCTGGCACAGCTCGGCAACCGGGTGCAGCATGCGCTGCGCGCCTTCACGCCCGACGACGCCAAGGCGCTGAAGGCGACGGTGAAGACCTTCCCCAACTCGCCGTACGACCTGGAGGAGCTGCTCACGCAGCTCGGCACGGGCGAGGCCGTGATCACCGTGCTCAGCGACAAGGGCGCCCCGACGCCGGTCGCGGCGACGCGGCTGCGCGCCCCGCAGTCACGGATGGGTCCGATCGACGCGGCTGCCCTGGACCAGGCGGTGAAGGGGTCGGCGCTGTACGCGCGCTATGCGGAGGCGGTCGACCGCGAGTCGGCGTACGAGAAGCTGACGGCGGAGCAGAAGGCGGCGGAGACGGCGGCGGAACGGGCCGCGGAGTCCGCGGCGCCGCGGACCTCCCGGGAGGCGGAGCCGGCGCCGTCGAAGCGCGACGAGTCGCTGGTCGGGCAGGTGGTGGGGAGCGGGGTCTTCAAGTCGCTGGCGCGGTCGGTGGGGACGCAGCTGGGGCGCGAGATCTCCCGCTCGCTGTTCGGCACGGCGCGCCGGAGGCGTTAGGCGGGGCGTGTCCTCAATCGCCGGACGGGGCCGATGCAGCCCCGCCGGCGATTGAGGAGCGGGTTACTCCGTCACGTCGTGGCCGTCGTGGAGGCCGCCGCCGCTGCCCGCGTCGCCGTCCGTCGGGACGCTCACCACCGGCTTGCGCAGCGAGCTCAGGTCATGGGCGTACGTGCCCACCGCGTTGGCGATGACGCCGATGTTGACAGCGAAAGCCGTCATGTTGATGTTGCTGAGGTTGTCGCCGGCCGCGTGGTAGTTCACGTCGTACGCGACCCCCGCCGTACCGCCGAACTTCGTCGCCTGGGCCGCAGTCTTGATGCCCTCAGCGCCCGTGAACGTGCCGCCGGAGGGGATGCCGACCTCGATGAACGGGCCGTAGTCGGAGCGTCCCGTGAAGTCCGTGCCCTCGTGCGGCTCGCCCTTCTTGTCGAGGAACTCGTTGATGTCGCGCTCAAGCTGGGCCGATCCGGCCGGGCCGGGGCCCGCGCCCACATGGTCCGAGTCGTCGCCGTCGTAGACGAAGAGCCCGTAGTTCGGCGAGGCGATCATGTCGAAGTTCAGGTAGAGCTTGATTTCCTTCTTGCCCAGGGAGCTCAGCTGGGCGACGTACGCCTCCGAGCCGAGCAGGCCGTTCTCCTCCGCCGACCACCAGGCGAAGCGGACCTTGTTGGCGGGCTTCGCCTTGGACTTGGTGAGTTCCTGGGCGACTTCGAGGAGTCCGGCCGAGCCCGAGCCGTTGTCGTTGATGCCGGGGCCCGCGGTCACCGAGTCGAGGTGTGAGCCGAGCATCACGGTGTTGGCCGCGTTGCCGCCGTGGGTCTCCGCGATGACGTTGTTCGTGGAGCGCTTCTGCTGCAGCTCGCGGATCTCGAAGGAGATGTTCACCGGGCCCTTGGCGAGGTCCGCGACGAGCTTCTCGCCCTCGGCCTTGGTGACTCCGCCGGTCGGGATCTTGCCGGCGGCCGGGTCGCCGATGGTGCCGGACAGCGCGCCGTCGGTGTTGTTGTAGATGACCGCGCCGACCGCACCGGCTCCGGCAGCGGCGGCCTGCTTCGCGGCGAAGGTGCAGCCGCCGCGCTTGATGAGCGCGATCTTTCCGGTGAAGGTCCCCGACGCGTAGTCGGCGGGCTCGCAGCCGGTCGTGTCGTCCACCGGCACGGCGGCCAGATCGGCCTTGATGCCGCCCACCGGGGTGGACTTGGTGTACGTCATCGCCTTGATCACGACGTCGCGCGGCGCGGGCGAGAGGACGGCGAGCTTCTCGGCCTGCGTCTCGGTGTAGATGAAGTCGAACTGCTGGTACGAGACGTCGTAGCCGTACTTCTTCAGCTGCTGGTAGACGTACGCGGCCGAGGCGTCGTGCCCGAGCGATCCGGCGGCGCGGTGGCCGCCGGTGGTGTCGGCTATCTGCTGGAACTTCTGCAGATGCTTGTAGGCGTCCTGGGCGGACGACTTCTCGACCAGCTTCCTGGCAAGCTTCGCCGCGTCCTTGGCCGCCTGGTCGCCGGGGTTGTGGCGGGCGGCGGAAGGGGAGGCGGATGCCAGCAGGAGCGGGGTCGCGAGTGCGGCGGCGGCCATGGT
Source organism: Streptomyces sp. NPDC005408 (assembly GCF_040606445.1). Taxonomy (NCBI): domain Bacteria; kingdom Bacillati; phylum Actinomycetota; class Actinomycetes; order Kitasatosporales; family Streptomycetaceae; genus Streptomyces; species Streptomyces sp. NPDC005408. Next base: position 71,704 of record NZ_JBEXEX010000017.1, read on the forward strand.
GGCCACGGCTCTGCGACGGGTTGCCTTCACAGAGATCCTTCCCGGTGTTTACGAGGTTGAGGGGAAGTTAGCGATCTCTGCGAGCTCTGTGAACTGTTGTGCCCTAACTCATGGCGTATTTCACCGCGTTGACACCAGGACGTGATCCGTCCACTTCAACACACCGTTGATCAGGACTTTTTGGCTGCCTTCGCGGCTCGTTTCATCTCCTGCTTGTGCGCGCGCACCTTGGCCAGTGACTCGGGCCCGGTGATGTCGGCAGCCGAGCGGTAGGAGCCCGTCTCGCCGTACGCTCCGGCCGCCTCGCGCCAGCCCGTGGGCTGTACGCCGAACTGCTTGCCGAGGAGCGCCAGGAAGATCTTCGCCTTCTGCTCGCCGAAGCCGGGCAGCGCCTTCAGCCGCGCGAGCAGCTCGTCCCCGCTCGCCACATCGCGCCAGACGGCGCTCGCGTCGCCGTCGTACTCGTCGACGAGGTACTGGCACAGCAGCTGCACCCGCTTGGCCATATTGCCCGGATAGCGGTGGACGGCGGGCTTCTCCTTCAGCAGCTCGGCGAAGGCGTCGGGGTCGTACGCGGCGATCCCGGCTGCGTCCAGATCGTCGCCGCCGAGTCGCTGCGCGATGGTGTACGGGCCCGAGAACGCCCACTCCATGGGGACCTGCTGGTCGAGCAGCATGCCGACCAGGGCGGCGAGCGGGCTGCGACCGAGCAGTTCGTCGGCCTCGGGCTGCTGGGCGAGATGAATCGTGGGGCTCATGTCCCGATGATCACCCGGCCGAGGGGCGTACGCCAGTCGCGCCACGGGCCTTCCGGGTTCCCGGCGACCCCTCCGTTCTTCCTCACAGTTCTTGGGGGTTCGCTTCGGGCTCATACCCCCGTATGGTATGGACGCATGAGGACTTCACGGATACCCGTGCCCCCGGCCCTGGTGGGGTTCGTGCTCCTGGTGCTCGCCCTGACGGCCCTCTCGTATGTACGGGAGAGGAGTCGGATGGCGGGGCCGGTCAGTTCCCGGCCTCACGGGCTGAGGGCGGTGTGAGGCCGGTCAGGCGGCCGGGGTGCCTGCCAGCAGCCGGTAGGTGATGTCGGTCGCCGGCGGCCCTGGTAGCGGGCTGCTTCGAGACTCCTGGACCTGACCGGTCTGCTGCCGGAGGCCGGTCAGTAGAGTCGCCCGTGTGACAGACGCGGATACGGGGCCTGGCACCCCGGAGAGCCGGAGCGCCGGACGGTATCTGTGGTGGCTGATCACCAGCCAGCGGCGACGGGCCGCCGCGGGCGCTCTGCTCGGCAGTCTGTGGATGGTGTGCCTGACACTGCCGCCGTATCTCCTGTCGCGGGCGATCGACGAAGGACTCCGGCACGGCGACCTCGGCGCGCTGACCGGCTGGGTCGCGGCGCTGCTCGGCGTCGGGGTGCTCAACGCCTGGCTGGCGATCATGCGCCATCGGACCATGACCCGGATCCGGATGGACGCCGCCTTCCGTACCGTCGATGTCGTCGTGCGGCAGTCGACACGGCTCGGCGCGGCGCTGCCGCGGGTGCTCACCGCCGGCGAGGTCGTCACCATCGGCATCAGCGATGTCAGGACGATCAGCCAGACGCTCACCATCACCGGGCCCGGAGTCGGTGCGGTCTTCGCCTATCTCGTCGTGGCCGTCCTGCTGCTCACCGTGTCGCCGCTGCTCACAGCGGTGGTGCTGCTCGGCGTGCCGGTGCTCGCGCTGCTCGTCGGGCCGCTGCTCGGGCGGCTGCAGGGCGCTGAGGCGGTCTACCGCGAGCGCCAGGGGGAGCTCGCGGGGCGGATCGGGGACCTCGTCGGCGGGCTGCGCGTGCTCAACGGCCTCGGCGGCAAAGGGCTGTACGCCGACCACTACCGCCGCGGGTCCCAGTCGCTGCGCGCCGAGGGCTACCGGGTCGGCGTCGTGACCAGCTGGATCCAGGCGCTCGGAGTCGGGCTGCCCGCGGTGTTCCTCGCCGCCGTGACCTGGCTCGCGGCCCGGATGGCAGTGCAAGGGACCATCACCGTCGGGGAGTTGGTCGCGGTCTACGGCTATGTCGCAGTCCTCGTCGTACCGGTGGCCTTCTTCATCGAGGGCGGCTACGACCTGGGGCGCGGACTGGTCGCGGCCCGCCAGGTGGTGCGCTTCCTGAATCTGGAACCGGCCGATGCGGACGTCCCGGACACGGTGGACGGGCCCGTGGCGGCGGCCGTACTGCACGATCCCGAGTCCGGCGTGAAGGTGGCGCCCGGGCGGCTGACCGCGCTGGTCAGCTCCCGGCCCGCGGAGTGCGCGGCCGTGGTGGACAGGCTCGGCAGGTTCACCGGGTCGGCGGCGACCTGGGGCGGGATACGGCTCGACGAGGTGGCGTTGGCACGAATACGGGAGCGGATCCTGATCGCGGACAACGAGGCCGATCTGTTCTCGGGCACGCTGCGGGAGGTCGTCGCGGGGCGCACCGACCGGGACGAGGACGCCGTCGCGGCCGCGGTGCACGCGGCCGTCGCCCAGGACATCGTCGACGCACTGCCGGACGGACTCGACTCGGCCGTCGACTCGCAGGGCCGCAATCTCTCCGGCGGTCAGCGCCAGCGGATCCGGCTCGTACGGGCCCTGCTCGCCGAACCCGAGGTGCTGATGGCCGTCGAGCCCACATCGGCCGTCGACGCGCATACGGAGGCGGTGCTGGCGCCCCGGCTGCGTACCGCCCGCGCAGGGCGCACCACGGTGGTCACCAGCACATCGCCGCTGCTGCTTGAACATGCGGACACTGTGTACTTCCTGGTCGACGGGACCACGGTCGCCACCGGCAGCCACCGTGAACTGCTCGCGGCCGAGCCCGGATACCGCGAGCTGGTCTCCCGCAGCGCTGGCGAGGAGGACGCGTGAGAGGAGGACACATGAAGGGGGCAAGCGCGGACCGCCGGCTTCCCGTCGCCGAGACCCACCATGTACGCCGCGCCGCCCTGCGGCTCATCCGTATGGACGGGCGCGCCTTCGCTGCCGTGATCGCACTCAACGCGCTCGCCGCGGCGGCCGGGCTCGCCGGGCCCTGGCTGCTCGGCCGCGTCATCGACCGGATCAGGGACGGCGCGGGCGTCGCCACAGTAGACCGGCTGGCCGTCGCCATCCTCTGCTTCGCCCTTGCCCAGCTGCTGCTCGCGCGCTTCGCCCGGTACCTGGGACACCGCTTCGGCGAGCGGACATCCGCCCGGATCCGCGAGCAGTTCGTCGAGCGGGCACTCGCCCTGCCCGCATCCGTCGTGGAGCGCGCCGGGACCGGCGACCTCACCTCACGCGGCACCGCCGATGTCGCGACCGTGGGCACCACCCTGCGCGACGCCGGGCCCGAGGTCTTCATCGCGGTGACCCAGGCCCTGTTCGTCATCGGCGCGGTCTTCGCCCTCGATCCGCTGCTCGGCGCCTGCGGGCTGCTCGGCCTGACCGGCATCTGGTTCGCCGCCCGCTGGTATCTGCGCCGTGCGCACACCGACTACCTCGCCGAGGGCGCCGCCAACTCCGCGCTCGCCGAAGTGCTCGCCGCCACCGCCTCCGGCGCCCGCACCGTCGAAGCACTCCGCCTTGAGGAGCGGCGCATCGCGGCCTGCCGGGCCGCGGTCGAGGAGTGCAGGCGAACCCGGACGCGGACGCTGTTCCTGCGCAGTGTGCTGTTCCCGGCCGTGGATGTCTCGTACGTCCTGCCGGTCGCCGGTGTCCTGCTGCTCGGCGGCGTACTGCACGCCCATGGCACGGTCACCCTCGGTGCGGTGGTCGCATCGGCCCTGTATCTGCGGCAGTTGTCCGAACCGCTGGACACCGTCCTGTTCTGGCTCGACCAACTGCAGAGCAGCACCGCCGCGTTCGCCAGGGTCGAAGGCCTCGGCCGTGCCCCTGCGGCGCAGCCGGCCGCCTCCGACGCTCCCGCCGACGACCGGATCGAGGTGGCCGGCGCGCGGTACGCCTACGACGGCGGGCGCGACGTCCTGCACGGCGTCGACCTCACCGTCCGCCCCGGCGAACGGCTCGCCGTCGTCGGCCCGTCCGGCGCGGGCAAGTCCACGCTCGGCAGGCTGCTCGCCGGTATCGACGCCCCGCACACCGGCACGGTCACGGTCGGCGGGATACCGCTGTCCGCGCTCGACCCCGAACAGCTGCGCCGCCAGGTCGTCCTGGTCACCCAGGAACACCACGTCTTCCTCGGCACGGTCCGCGACAACCTCCTGATCGCGGCCCCCTCGGCCACCCGCACCGAACTGACCGCCGCTCTCGCGGCCGTCGGCGCCGACTGGGCGGCCGAGCTCCCCGACGGCCTGGACACCGAACTGGGCGCGGGCGGCCACCACCTCGACGGGGCTCAGGCGCAGCAACTCGCCCTGGCCCGCGTCGTCCTGGCCGATCCGCACACACTGATACTCGACGAGGCGACGGCCCTCCTCGACGCGACGACCGCCCGCCATGCGGAACGTGCGCTCGCCGCCCTCCTCCAGGGCCGCACGGTCATCGCCATCGCTCACCGCCTCCACACGGCCCACGACGCGGACCGGGTGGCTGTCCTGGCGGACGGCCGGCTGGCGGAACTGGGCACGCACGAGGAACTGGTGGCGGACGGGGGCGCGTACGCGGCGCTGTGGACGTCCTGGCACGGCGGCAGGCGCGATACGTCCGGGTAAACGGGTGGGGTTTTCCCGGGTACGGGACAAGCCCCGCGCAGCGGCCCCGCCCCGACCTAGACCTCGTCCGCGTCCACCAACCCCACCAGTACCCCCACCCCCACCGCCAGAAAGAAGTCCCCCCACACCAGCTCATGCCGCACCGCAACACCCGCACCCAGGTCGTAGCACCCCTCCCGCAACCCCCCGTCCTCCCCAAGATGGACGCGTACGAGCTCCTCCAGCACCGCGACCGCCTGCTCGCGGCGGCCGAGCTCGGGCATCGGCCGCGCCCCTGTGCGCGCGGCCGTACGACTCACTGGACCCGCACCCCCGCGTGTGCGTCCGCATTCCCGGATCCCGAGAAGGACACCAGGCAATGAACTCTGCCCTGACCTCGACCGTTCCCCGCACGTCGCGATGTACGACCGACGACGCGATCACCGCATGGGCGCTCGACGCCCGCGGCGGTGACCCCCTGGCCGTCGAACGATTCGTGCGTGCGCTGCACCGCGACGTCCGCCGGTACGTCGCCTATCTCAGTGCCGACCCGCAGGCCGCCGACGATCTGACCAGGACACCTTCCTGCGGGCGCTCGGCAGTCTGCACCGCTTCGAAGGCCGCTCCTCGGCCCGCACCTGGCTGCTCTCCATAGCCCGGCGCGCGGTGATCGACAGCCTCCGGCACACCGCGGCCCGCCCCGGCTCGCGGACACGGACGACTGGCAGTCCGCCGCCGAGCGCGCCCAGTCCCGTAACCTTCCCGGCTTCGACGACGGAATAGCCCTCGCCGAACTCCTGGCCACGCTCCCCGACGAGCGCCGGGAAGCCTTTGTCCTCACGCAGTTGCTGGGTCTGCCCTACGCCGAGGCCGCCCTCGTCAGCGGCTGCCCCGTGGGAACTGTCCGCTCCCGGGTGGCTCGCGCCCGCAGCTCGCTGGTCGGCCTGCTGCACGAGGCGGAACAGCCGGTCGCTGTTTGAATTCTCGTCCAAGTCCCCTTTGACGAGCGGCCGTTGACGAGAGGGTGTCGGACCCGGCCGGAGACCGGCCGGGTCCACTCGTCACCTCACCCGACTCACGCGACTCACGCGACTCACACGGCCGCGTCGAGCTTCGCCCGCTGCTCCGCCGTCAGTTCCAGGTCCACGGCGGCCAGACTCTCGTCCAGCTGCGCCACCGAGGACGCGCCGACCAGCGGAATCGCCGGGATCTCGCCCCCGATCAGCCAGGCCAGCACCACCTGGTTGACGGTGGCCCCGGTCTCCTTGGCCACCTCGCGCAGCGCCGCCAGCCGTACGGGCGTGCCCGCGTGGTCGAAGCCGGAGTCCAGCGGCTTGTCCTCGCGTACGTAACTCCCGGCCAGCAGTGGCGAGTAGGCGACCAGCGCCAGCTCCGGCTCGGCTCGCAGATAGCTGAGCAGATCCCCGGCGACCACGCCGAGTTCGCCGTCGGGGGAGCGCAGCGTCGGCCGGTCGGTCCGCCGTCGCAGATAGCTGTGGTGGTACTGCAGCACCTCGAAGCCGGGCAGCCCGGCCGCCGCGGCCAGCGAGCGGGCGCGCTCGACCCGCCATGCCCAGTGGTTGCTCACGCCCAGCAGACCGACCGTGCTGTCGGCGACCAGCCCGGCGAAGGACTCGACGACCTCCTCCAACGGCACGGCGTCGTCCTGGACATGGGCGTACAGCAGATCCAGCTTCTCCACGCCGAGGCGTTCGCGGCTGCGCTCGGCGGACTCGCGGATGACCTTGGCCGGCAGGCCCTCGATGTTCTTGCTGAAGCCGGTGGATGGTTCCAGCGGCCGTCCGCCGAGCTTGGTGGCGATGGTGATCTCGTCACCGATGCCCCGGCTGCTGCGCCAGCGGCCGAGCAGGGCCTCGCTCTCACCGCCTTGGGTGCCGTTGACCCAGAACGCGTAGTTGTTGGCGGTGTCGATGAAGGTCCCGCCGGCCTCGACATACCGGTCGAGGATCGCGAACGACGTCGCTTCGTCGGTGGCCGTCCCGAAGAGCATCGCGCCCAGGCTCAGCACGCTCACCTCGCGCCGGGTGCTCGGGTTCAGGCCAATGGTGCGGTATCTCATGGGCGTTCCTCTCCTGCGGCTCCGGGGGCTCCGGCGGGTCCGGGGGCTCGGTCGGCTTCAGCGGCCCATCGGGCCCGGGCGCTGAGCAGGAGTCTGGATCTTGGAGTGCTCTCTATGTCAACACTCGCCGTCGCGCGAGGATGTGCGCATGAGCGCACAGAACAACGAGGACCAGGCCGGGGACCTGCTCGCCGAAGCCGTCCGGCTGCGTGAGGAAAACCGCCTGGAAGACGCGAGAGAGCACTTGCTGGCTCTGCTCGCGAGATTCCCCGACGATGCCCGGGTGGCGTACTGCACTGCGGAGGTCCACGACATGCTGGGCCTGGAATCCGAGGCTGTCCCCTTCTACGAGCGCTGCCTCGGCGGACGCGGCCTCTCGGACGACGACCGCCGCGGCGCCCTGCTCGGTCTCGGAAGCACCTACCGGGTACTGGGCCGGTACCCGCGTGCAGTGGACACCCTCCGCCTCGGCGTGGCGCAGTACCCCGACGACGGGGGCCTGCAGACCTTCCTCGCCATGGCTCTGTTCAACACGGGGGACCATCACGAAGCCATGCAGATCTTGCTGAGACTGCTTGCCACCACCAGTCATGACCCGCAGGTGCAGCTGTACAGGCGGGCGATCGAGCAGTACTCCAAGAATCTCAACGAGACGGTGTGATCCGGGTCGTCCGGAGCCGGTCCCGGCCGAGGGACTTTGCTGGCGCGGTACGCCGGGCGCAAGCTTGTGACATGGGTGCTCACGGCAGCCCTACGCTCATCACTTCAGTGCAGCGGGCCTTCCGCTTGATGGAAGCAGCAGGGGCACACGAGGGCGGTGCTCCGGCGAAGCAGCTGGCACGTGAGGCAGGACTGCCGCTGGCCACGACCTATCACCTGCTGCGGACGCTGGTCCACGACGGCTATCTGCGCAAGCTCGACGACGGGGCGTACGTCATCGGGGAAAAGGTGCACACGCTGCACGCCGGAAGCCGTGGCCAGGGGCTGCTCACCCGGATCCGTCCCACGCTGTCCGCCCTGCGGGACGAACTGTCGGCCGCCGCCTATCTGACCTTCTACGAGGAGGGCGAGATCCGGGTCGCGGAGATCGTCGACGGCCCACGGGCGCCACGGGTCGACCTCTGGGTGGGATTCGAGGACGCCGGGCACGCGACGGCGCTGGGCAAGTGCGTGCTGCGGGAGCTGGACGACGACTCCCGCAACGAGTACCTCTCCCGGCACTCCCTCGCCGACCTCACGCCCCGCACCATCACCCACCGTTCCGAGCTGCTTCGACATCTCGACACATCACGCACTGCCCCGGCCGTCACGGACCTGGAGGAGTACTCCCTGGGCACGATCTGCGTCGCGGTGCCCGTGTACAGCGGGCACAAACTCGGCTCGCTCGGTGTCTCCCTCCGCGCGGACCGGCTCTCCCGCATCGACGAGGTCCGGGCGCGGCTGCTCCCGGCAGCGAGCCGTGTGACCAGGGGGCTTTCGCTCACTATCTGAAAATCCTGGCCTTGCGGCCCCTGCGCGGCTACCTGTTTTCTGGATGAAACGGACAGGCGTGCGCGCCGTGAGCAGGAGAGAGCTGCGACAGAGGACATGAGCCATGCCCGAAAGCATCAGCACGACCATGGGCCTACGCCACCGGAGCAGCCGTGTGGCGTCGCGCATCTCGCCGCCTGTGTGCCCGTACTGATCGTCTGTGCCGTCGCACTCCTCGCATTCGTCAGCGGAGCCGGGCCGAGCTGGCTGCCGCTGCTCGCCGTCGGGCCCGCGCTGGCCGCCGCCACCAGCAGGCCGTGGGGAGTGCTCCGTATCGGCTTCCTCGCAGTGGCGCTGGGCGCCGTGCTCGGCGCCCGTGGCGGTACGTCGGGCCGTGAGCAGGCAATCGTGCTGTCCGCACTGGCCGCCGTAACCCTGGCGAGCAGCCTGGCCAGCATGCTGCGCGGGCGGCGCGAACGCGTACTGGCAGCCGTCCGCTCGGTTGCCGAGGCCGCCCAGCACGCTCTCCTCAAGCCCGTGCCCGCCACTGTCGGCGAGTTCCAGGTGGCCGTCCACTACAGCGCCGCCGCGGCGGAGGCCCGGATCGGCGGGGACCTGTACGCGCTGGTGCCCACTCCGTACGGGGTCAGGCTGATCGTCGGCGACGTGCGCGGCAAGGGCCTGCCCGCGGTTGGCACCGCCGCTCTGGTGCTCGGCGTCTTCCGCGAGGCCGCCTACGACGAGCCGGACCTCCTCGACGCCGTCGCCAGGATCGAGCGGAGCCTGGCGCGCAACCTGGGTCCCGACGACTTCGTCACCGCCGTCGTCGCCGGATACCCCGAAGCCGGGCGCATGGAAGTGGTCAACTGCGGACACGCCCCGCCGCTGCTGGTCCGCGATTCCGAGGTCACGCCTGTCGAACCGACGCATCCGGCCCCGCCGCTCGGCCTGCGTGCCCTCACCGGCGAGACGCCGACCCTCCAGGTGCTGCCGTTCGCCGACGGCGACCAGCTGCTCCTCTACACCGACGGGGTCACCGAGGCCCGCAACCACAGCCGTGACTTCTACCCGCTCATCGAGGGGGTGGCCCGTCATGTGTCGGACGTGCCGTCCCACACCCTCGCCGCGCTCCACGCCGAACTGCTGGCGCACGTCGGCGGCCGCCTCCACGACGACGCGGCACTGCTGCTGCTCCGTAAGCCGGCCGCTGTGGGGTCGGTGCCCGCCCCCCTGAACGGGAGACACCTCAACGACGAAGGCCCCGGCCGGTTTCCCGGTCGGGGCCTTCAAGTGCCCGGTGAGGCACGGCGGAGGATACGAGATTCGAACTCGTGAGGGGTTGCCCCCAACACGCTTTCCAACTCTGCTGGTCCCCGTTCCTGGTAGTTCAGACCCGTTCACATCCTGCGTGTCGACTTCCGCTGCCATGGCCGTGAACGAGCGCGAACATCCACGGATGAGACTGCGGTTGAGACTGAGCGACAGCGTCAGGGGGCTCCCTGGGAACGTACCGGGGAGTTGTTCAAGGCGTTCGCCGACAAGGGGTCGGCTGCAGTCGCGGTGGTTGCTGTACTTCGCTGCCGTACCGCACCTCGTGCTAACCAGCGCTTCAAGAGTTCGGCTCGATGGTCGCCTGCTGCGTGCCGCGTACCGGTCAGCGACGGTCATACCGATCGCTTCACGGCCGTGGAGGGACGCTGCCAGACGGGGCGGTTGCCTGGGTTGCGGTACAGCGCTGCTGTACTTGCCTCCTGCGAGGAGGAGTGCCGCGAGCGCGGTCGAGTCGGCGTATGCGATGCCGACTTCCGCTGCGCCATTCATCACCCGCATGGCCGATCATGCCGTGCAACACGCGCCCTCCGATGGTCGACTGGCGACGCATGGTGCCGACAACGGAAGGAGCCGTTATGGCGATCATTGTAGTTCTGGACATGGTCGGGGCCACTCAGGCCCAGTACGAGCAGACCGCCAACAAGGTGACGGGTGGACGCGGTCTGGTCAAGGGCCGCTCGGACTGGCCGGTGCCAGGCATCATCTCGCACGTTGCCGGGCCCAGTCCGACGGGATGGTTCGTAGTGGACGTCTGGGAATCCCAGGAGGCGTGGGAGCGGTTCGCAGAAACCCTTGTGCCGTTCGCGAAAGAGGCCGGGATGCCGGAGTTCACGCCTAAGGTTTACCCCGTCTTCAATGTCGTGACCGAGTAGCGGACGGACTCAATGCGGCGAAGACCCTCGCGCATGAGTTGGCTGTGCGACTGCTCGGAGCGCACATTGCTCTTCGTCGTCCGGCGCGACGACGGCCACGAGTGTGAGGGCCGTGGAGCCGACCCCCAGCCACAGCGGGTTCCCCCACCACCTTGCCGGCCGTTTCTCTGACGGTTGGCGTCCGCGCCGGTGCGCCGCCGCCCGGCCGGGGGCAGCCGGGCGAAGACAAAGGACAACGACGAAGGGCCCCACCGCGAACGGTGGGGCCCTTCGACATCGTGCCCGGTGAGGCACTGGCGGAGGATACGAGATTCGAACTCGTGAGGGGTTGCCCCCAACACGCTTTCCAAGCGTGCGCCCTAGGCCACTAGGCGAATCCTCCGCCGCAAACAATACAAGACGTTGAGGAGTGCTAGCGAACTCGTTCCCACCCCCTGCCATCAGGTACCCTGTGCGGAGCCCCTCACGTGGCGCTATCTGACTGAACTCCCCCAGGGCCGGAAGGCAGCAAGGGTAGGTCGGCTCTGGCGGGTGCGTGGGGGGCGCTTGCGTTTGTGGACGGCGTACGAGTCCGTGGGCGCCGGGGGGCTGAGGGCGGCGCCGCTTGTCAGTGGGCCCCGATAACCTCGTAGGCGTGTCGTCCCTTGCGCTGTACCGCCGCTATCGCCCCGAGTCCTTCGCCGAGGTCATCGGGCAGGAGCATGTCACTGACCCGCTGCAGCAGGCCCTGCGGAACAACCGGGTCAATCACGCGTACCTGTTCAGCGGGCCGCGCGGATGCGGAAAGACGACCAGTGCGCGCATCCTCGCCCGTTGTCTGAACTGTGAGCAGGGGCCCACGCCCACGCCCTGCGGCGAGTGTCAGTCCTGCCGCGACCTCGCGAGGAACGGGCCGGGGTCGATCGATGTCATCGAGATCGACGCCGCTTCCCACGGTGGTGTGGACGATGCGCGTGATCTCCGCGAGAAGGCCTTCTTCGGTCCGGCGAGCAGCCGGTACAAGATCTACATCATCGACGAGGCGCACATGGTCACCCCGCAGGGCTTCAACGCCCTGCTGAAGGTGGTCGAGGAGCCGCCGGAGCATCTCAAGTTCATCTTCGCGACCACCGAGCCGGAGAAGGTCATCGGCACCATCCGGTCGCGTACGCACCACTACCCCTTCCGGCTGGTGCCCCCGGGGACGCTGCGCGACTACCTGGGCGAGGTGTGCGGCAAGGAGGACATCCCGGTCGCGGACGGTGTGCTGCCGCTCGTCGTACGGGCGGGCGGGGGGTCCGTGCGTGACTCCATGTCCGTCATGGACCAGCTGCTTGCGGGCGCGACCGAGGAAGGTGTGACGTACGCCATGGCCACCGCCCTCCTCGGGTACACGGACGGGTCGTTGCTCGACTCGATCGTGGACGCCTTCGCGGCGGGCGACGGGGCCGCGGCCTTCGAGGTCGTGAACACGGTCATCGAGGGCGGCAACGACCCGCGGCGCTTCGTCGCCGATCTCCTCGAGCGGCTGCGGGACCTGGTGATCCTGGCCGCCGTGCCCGACGCGGGGACGACAGGGCTCATCGACGCCCCGGCCGATGTGGTCGAGCGGATGCAGGCGCAGGCGTCCGTCTTCGGCGCGGCCGAGCTGAGCCGGGCCGCGGATCTGGTCAATACGGGGCTTACGGAGATGCGTGGCGCCACCTCGCCACGGCTGCAACTGGAGCTGATCTGCGCGCGGGTGCTGCTGCCCGCCGCCTTCGACGACGAGCGGTCGATGCAGGCGCGGCTCGACCGGCTGGAGCGGGGGGCCACGTTCTCGACCGGCGGTCCGGGGCCCGCGATGGGGTACGTCCCGGGGCCTGAGGCCCAGGCTCACGCACCGGTGCCGCACGCGCCGCCCGTCCAGCACGCGCCGCCCGCCCAGTCCGTGCCGCAGGCACAGCACGCACAGCCCTCGCCCGTCGAAGCCCCCGCCCCCGCCCCGGCTCCCGCTCCCGCGCCGGTCGCTCCTCCCGCCGAGCAGCAGCCCGCCGGGCAGCGCCCCGGGGCCTGGCCCGCCGCGGCTGGGGCGTCGGCCGCATCCCCGGCCGCGCCCGAGGCCGGGCGGCGGCCCGGCGGATGGCCCACCGCGTCGGCCCCGGGACAGGGCAGTGGGCAGGCACAGCCCGCGGCCCCCGCTCCGGCACCGGCCGCAGCTGCTCCCACCCCCGCCGCGGCGAGCCCCGGCATGGTCCAGGGCGCCGGCCAGGTACGGAACATGTGGCCGGACATCCTGGAAGCGGTGAAGAACCGCCGCCGCTTCACCTGGATCCTCCTCAGCCAGAACGCCCAGGTGGCGGGCTTCGACGGCACCACGCTCCAGCTCGGATTCATCAATGCAGGAGCCCGGGACAACTTCGCGAGCAGCGGCAGCGAGGAAGTGCTGAAGCAGGCGCTGTCCGAGCAGTTCAACGTGCAGTGGAAGGTCGAGGCGATCATCGATCCCTCGGGCGGTACCGGCGGCCCCGGCGGCGGAGCCCAGCCCCCGTCCGGCGGCGGTGGCGGTTTCGGGGGCGGCGGTTTCGGCGGCGGTGGCAGTGGCTACGGCGGCGGCCGCGGAACGTCCGCCCCCTCCCCGCAGGCCCCGGCCCCGCAGGCCGCAGCTCCCGCCCAGGCACCCGCGGCCCCGGCGCCCCGGCCCGCGCAAGCGGCTCCCCAGTCGCCCTCCCGGCAGGCGTTCGCCGCCGAGCCCCCTCGACCCGCCGCCGTGCACAGCCCGCCCCCGGTCGCCCCCGAGGACGATGTGCCGGAGGAGGACGACCCCGATCTGGTCGACTCGGCGCTCTCCGGCATCGACGTGATCGTGCGCGAGCTCGGCGCCACGGTCGTGGAGGAATACACGAACGAGTAGGGGGAGGCCGCTCGGAGGCCCGTACAAGATCGGCCACCCCGGCGGTTAGGCTGGCTGCCGTGAAGGTCCTCGTCATCGGCGGCGGCGCCCGCGAACACGCCCTGTGCCGCTCTCTCTCCCTCGATCCCGACGTCACCGCACTGCACTGCGCGCCCGGAAACGCAGGCATCGGCGAGGTCGCCGAGCTGCACCCGGTCGACGCGCTGGACGGTGCGGCCGTGGCGCGGCTCGCCACCGAGCTGGAGGCCGGACTCGTCGTCGTCGGGCCCGAGGCACCGCTCGTCGCCGGGGTCGCCGACGCCGTACGGGCCGCGGGCATCCCCTGCTTCGGCCCCTCCCGCGAGGCGGCCGAGCTCGAGGGCTCCAAGGCCTTCGCCAAGGACGTCATGGCGGCGGCCGGAGTGCCCACGGCCCGCAGCTACGTCTGTACGACCCCTGAGGAGATCGACGAGGCTCTCGACGCCTTCGGCGCTCCGTACGTCGTCAAGGACGACGGCCTCGCAGCCGGCAAGGGCGTCGTCGTGACCGGCGACCTCGAGAAGGCCCGCGAGCACGCCCTGGCCTGCGGCGGCCGCGTGGTCATCGAGGAGTTCCTCGACGGGCCCGAGGTCTCCCTCTTCGCCATCACCGACGGCGAGACGGTTCTCCCGCTCGCCCCCGCCCAGGACTTCAAGCGGGCCCTCGATGGCGACGAGGGCCCCAACACCGGCGGCATGGGTGCGTACTCCCCGCTGCCGTGGGCCGACCCCAAGCTGGTCGACGAGGTCATGGCCACCGTCCTCCAGCCGACCGTCGACGAGCTGCACCGCCGTGGCACGCCCTTCGCCGGGCTGCTGTACGCGGGCCTCGCCATCACGAGCCGCGGCGTACGGGTCATCGAGTTCAACGCCCGTTTCGGCGACCCGGAGACCCAGGTGGTCCTGGCCCGCCTCAAGACCCCGCTCGCGGGCCTGCTGCTCAACGCCGCCAACGGCACCCTCGACGACGAGCCGCCGCTGCGGTGGCGTGATGACGCCGCCGTGACCGTGGTCGTCGCCTCGCACAACTACCCGGAAACCCCGCGCACCGGCGATCCGATCGAGGGCCTGGACGAGGTCGCGGCCCAGGATGCGCCCCACGCGTACGTCCTGCACGCCGGGACGAAGCGGGACGGCGACGCGATCGTGAGCGCCGGCGGCCGCGTCCTTTCGGTCACCGCGACCGGGAAGGACCTGTCGCAGGCGCGTGAGCGCGCGTACCGGGCGGTGGCCCGGATCCGTCTCGACGGTTCGCAGCACCGTACGGACATCGCACGGAAGGCCGCCGGGGAGTGAACCTCTAGGCCCTGAGGACCGTCATCACCTTTGCCTAAAGCCATTCCATCGAGTGACGGCTGAGCCATCCGGATGACGCCCGCCGAAGGCCCAACTAGGGTGCGGCGCAGGCGTTCCGGCACATGGCCCACCGGCATTGCGATGTCAGTGGCGGGTGCCACAGTGGGGGAGTGAGCAACACCCGTCGCAGGGCAGAGGGGGTGAGGTCGGACCGTGTCCGGTACCGGTATCGGTGAGTCGCTGGGTGCGCTGACCGCGCGCTCGCGAGCCCTCGCCGTGCTGCGTGTGCGCAGCAGGGCGCTGGCCGTGGCGCTGCTGCCCGCAGCCGTCGCGGTCGTGCTGTTCGCGGGCGATGCCACGGGACATATGAACGGCGGGAGTTGGGACACGGCGCGCTGGGTCGTCTCGGTCTTCGCGGTGATCGTGCTGCTGCTCGCCGCGGCGGTCGCGGCCGTGATCGTCCGGGCCCGTCCGGCCCTCAGCCCCACCGTCGAGCTCTCGGAGCGGACGGCCCCGGATCTGTACCGGCTGGTGCGGGACCTGGCAGAGCGTCTTGAGGTGCCCGCGCCCTCCGCGCTGGCGCTCACCCCGGACTGCGACAGCTGGCTCGAGGACCGTACGCACCCGGCCCATGCGATACGGGGCGGAAGCAGGCGCCGCACCACCGAGGCGCCCGTGCTGGTGATCGGCTCGCCGTTCCTGTGGTGGATGCGCGTCGCCGAGCTGCGGGCCGTGCTGGCACCGGTCGTCGCGGGTACGTCGCCTTCCGCACACCCCGACATAGCCGCGGCCCGCCGCTTCGTACGGGGTCTGGACGCCGCGGTCGCGGTCGCGGCAGCCCCGGAGCAGGGGCCGATACGCAAGGCGGCGCTCGGCTTCGTCGGCGGGACCACCCGGCTGCTGCTCCACAGCTGTCAGGCGCCCGCCTCCGAGATGGAGCGTGGTGTCGCGGCGGCCGCGTCCGAGCGTGCACAGGCTGTGGATTACGGCCTGCGGATCGTCGCCCAGGAGCAGGTCGGCCTCGCCTATGCGGGCTGGGACCGGCTGCTGACCAGGGTCGCGCTGCCCGCCTGGCGCATGGGCCGCTGGCCGTCCCGCCTCGACGCGGGCGTCGTCTCGGCCCTGACCGAGCTCTCGCGGCGCGACCGTCTCGCCGAGGGATTCGCCTCCCGTCTTGGCGAGCGCCCCGCCTGCGACCTGCTTGAAGAGCCCGGCACGATCGACGAGGCCGCCTCCCTGCTGGCCGCGCGCCTCTTCCACGGCGGCCCGGCCGAGGCGGGACCCGACTGGTCGCCGGTGGACTGGCAGCAGTATCCGGAAGAGGTCGTCGACCGTAAGTGGCGTACGGAAGCGGCCCGCCTGCACCGGGTGCTCGACGAGCTGGGCGTACCGCCGTCGGCCGGCCCGGACGGGCCGACGCTGACCCGGGTGATGGACCATCTGTCGGGCCGGGGCGCCGAGGCCGGCGAGACTCTGGCGGCCGGGATCAGCGCGGAGGTCGCCCGCGAGGAGGCGGCGGTTCCGCCGGTACCCAAGAGCCCGGGAGACGCGAAGAGCCCGGGGGGCGCGCTGAACGGCTGGGGCGCGGACCCGCTCCCGCTCTTCCCTCTCCAGCCGCCCCGTACGGGCCGGGAGCTGCTCGCCGACCATGTGACCGCGATGGTCTGTTGCGCCGCCGTCGACACGGCGGGCGCGGCCCCGGGCCTCGACTGGCTCGACGGCCCGGCGCTCATGATCAATGGTGAACGCCGCGCGGATCTGTCCACCCCCGTCCTGAGCCTGACCGAGGACGGCGACGCGGCCCCGCTGCGCAGCTGGCTCTCCACCCTCGGCGTCCGCCCGGAAAAACCGGTCCGTCTGGTCTGACGGCGCCGGGCCGCGACGGTCCGGGACGAGCCCTTCCCTCCGCTCGCAACGGGCAATACATCCCCCTCACCCGGAACATCCCCTTCCGCTCACGTCAATTCGCGACGAACGGTGACGGAGCGCGTGCGTTATGTGATGTGCTGGAGACCGGCGCTGACAGGAGTCGGCGCATCAAGGGACCCGGGGGCATCGAGGGAGGGCGCAGCATGGGGGCGGAGCAGATCCGGCGGTGGGAATCGGGCGCCCTCGCCCACGCCGTCACGGACCCTTTCGGCCAGGGCCCTCTGCCCTGGCTCCGCGGCAGCGAGCACTACTTCGACGACACGGGCCAGGTCGTTCCCTGGTACGCGGACCCGGACCGCGGCAAGAGCGCCCGCGGCCCCCGCACCGCCGACGACGTACGCAGGCAGATCAAGGGCTTTGCGTCCACCGGCGCCGCCGCCCCCGGCGAGGCGATCGACTTCCACATCACGGTGGACCCGCCCCAGCAGTTCTCGGTCGACATCTACCGCATCGGGCACTACGCGGGCGACGGAGCAGCCAAGATCACCACCAGCCCGCGCCTGTCCGGCATCGTCCAGCCACCCCCGCTCACCGCCGACCGCACCGTCTCCTGCCACCACTGGTGGCTCTCCTGGCGGCTGCAGATCCCCTCCTACTGGGCGATCGGCGCGTACGTCGCCGTGCTCACCACCGCCGACGGCTACCGCTCCCACATCCCCTTCACCGTCCGCGACGACCACCCCGCCGACCTCCTGCTGCTCCTCCCGGACATCACCTGGCAGGCGTACAACCTCTATCCGGAGGACGGGCGCACCGGCGCCAGCCTCTACCACGCGTGGGACGAGAGGGGCCGCCTGCTCGGCGAGGAGGACGCCGCCATCACGGTCTCCTTCGACCGCCCGTACGCGGGCGCGGGCCTGCCCCTCCATGTCGGCCACGCCTATGACTTCATCCGCTGGGCGGAGCGGTACGGCTACGACCTCGCCTACGCCGACACCCGCGACCTCCACGCCGGCCGCGTCGACCCCACCCGCTACCGCGGACTGGTCTTCCCGGGCCACGACGAGTACTGGTCGGCCCCCATGCGCCGCACCGTGGAGTGCGCCCGCGACGGCGGCACCTCGCTCGTCTTCCTCTCCGCCAACACCATGTACTGGCAGGTCGAGCTCGGCCCGGCGCCCTCCGGCGTCCCCGACCGTCTGCTGACCTGCCGCAAACGCCACTCCCCCGGAAAACCGGCCCTGTGGCGCGAGATCGACCGGGCCGAGCAGCAGCTCCTCGGCATCCAGTACGCAGGACGGGTCCCCGAGCCGCACCCCTTGGTCGTACGGAACGCCGATCACTGGCTCTGGGAGGCCACCGGCGCCGACGAGGGCGACGAGCTCCCGGGCCTGGTCGCGGGCGAGGCCGACCGGTACTTCCCGCGCACCGCCCTGCCCGAGCACCAGGGCCGCATCCTGCTCGCCCACTCCCCCTACCAGGACAGTGAGGGCTCCACCCGCCACCAGGAGACCTCCCTGTACCGCGCACCCTCCGGCGCCCTCGTCTTCGCGTCCGGGACCTTCGCCTGGTCCCCGGCGCTGGACCGCCCCGGCCATGTCGACACCCGTGTTCAGCGGGCGACAGCGAACCTCCTCGACCGCATCTGCAAGCGCGACTGACCCCGTACGAGCCGGTCCATCCCGCGTACGGGACAATCGGACGCGTTGGCCCACCCGTCTCCCACCACCGCCCTACTTGTGCCCCTTCGGGGCGCCCCTCTTGTTCCACCACGGGGAGGAACCGTGTCCGGATTCGTCGAAAAGCCCGAGCCGCTTCAGGTGCCGGGCCTGGTACATCTGCACACCGGCAAGGTGCGCGACCTGTACCAGAACGAGGCGGGCGACCTCGTGATGGTCGCCAGCGACCGCATGTCCGCCTACGACTGGGTGCTGCCCACCGAGATCCCCGACAAGGGGCGGGTGCTCACCCAGCTCTCGGTGTGGTGGTTCGAGCGCCTCGAGGACCTGGTCCCGAACCACGTCCTGAGCACTGACCTCCCCGAAGGCGCCCCCGCCGACTGGGCAGGCCGCACCCTCGTCTGCAAGTCGCTGCGCATGGTCCCGGTCGAGTGCGTCGCCCGCGGCTATCTCACCGGCTCCGGCCTCGTCGAGTACCAAGCGTCCCGCACGGTCTGCGGTCTCGCGCTGCCCGAGGGCTTGAGCGACGGCTCCGAGCTCCCCGCCCCGATCTTCACGCCCGCCACCAAGGCGGCCGTCGGCGAGCACGACGAGAACGTCAGCTACGAGGAGGTCGCCCGCCAGGTCGGTGCGGAGACCGCAGCCCAGCTGCGCCAGACGACCCTCGCCGTCTACAGCCGGGCCCGTGACATCGCCCGCGACCGGGGCATCATCCTGGCGGACACCAAGTTCGAGTTCGGCTACGACGGGGACGAGCTCGTGATCGCCGACGAGGTGCTGACCCCGGACTCCTCCCGCTTCTGGCCGGCCGCCACCTGGGAGCCGGGCCGCGCCCAGCCGTCGTACGACAAGCAGTACGTCCGGGACTGGCTGACCTCGCCCGCTTCCGGCTGGGACCGCAAGAGCGAGCAGCCGCCGCCCGCGCTGCCGCAGGAGATCGTCGAGGCGACCCGCGCCAAGTACATCGAGGCGTACGAGCTCCTCACCGGTCAGACCTGGCAGTAGGCACACGAAGAAGGCCCCGGTCGTGATGACCGGGGCCTTCTTGATCTGAGCGGACGACCAGGTTCGAACTGGCGACCTCAACCTTGGCAAGGTTGCGCTCTACCAACTGAGCTACGTCCGCATGCGCCGTAGCGCGGAGACCACTATACCCAACCTCGCTCGCGGGCGAGACGCACTGCCGTATGACGGTTCTCGGCCCCCAGCTTGGAGGCGGCCGACGAGAGGTAGTTCCGCACGGTCCCCTGCGACAGCGAGGCCCGCTCCGCGATCTCCGCGACCGGCGCCCCGTCCGCCGCCAGTTCCAGCACCTCGGCCTCCCGGACGGTCAGCGGGGAGTCCCCCGCGGAGATCGCGTCGGCTGCCAACTCCGGGTCCACATAGCGGTTTCCGGCGTGGACGGTACGGATGATCTCCGCCAGCCGCCGGGCGCTGACGGTCTTCGGGACAAAGCCCCGCACGCCGGCTGCCAGCGCTCTTTTGAGGTGTCCGGGCCGTCCGTGGCTCGTCACGATCATTGTTCGGCACTCGGGCAGTTCGGCCCGTATCGATGTGGCCACACTCACACCGTCCGGGGCGGGCATATGCAGATCGAGGACCGCGACATCGGGCCGGTGTGCCCTCGCCATCGCGAGGGCCTCGGTCCCCGAGGCGGCCTCGGCGACCACCACAAGATCGTCTTCGAGGGCGAGCAGCGCGGCCAGCGCGCCACGGATCAGATGCTCGTCATCGGCGAGCAGTACCCGTACGGGTGGTGTGGTCATCGTTCCTCCCGGGGAAGCGGCACCTTCGCCGTGAGCTGCCAGCGGCCCTCGCCCGCCGGGCCCGCATCCAGCGAGCCGTCCAGCGCCATCAGCCGTTCCCGCAGCCCGGCGAGTCCGGAGCCGCCCGCGCCGGAGTGGGGCTCCGGCGCGCCGTCGTTCTCGACGACCAGGACCGCATGATCGGCCGTACCCGCCAGCCGGATCACACAGTGCGCCGCGTCCCCGTGCCGCAGCACATTCGTCGTCGCCTCCCGTACGACCCAGCCGAGCGCCGACTGGATCCGGGCCGGCAGCTCGCTTCCGTCGCCGCCCTCTGTCCGGCAGTCGATCCCGGCCGCTTCCAACACCCCCTGCGCGCCCTGAAGTTCGACGCCGAGATCGACATCGCGATAGCCCCGCACCAGCTCCCGTATCTCCTGCTGCGCTTCATGGGTCATCCGCTGCACCTCGGTCATCTGGTCCGCCGCCTCTGCCCTGCCCCGCCGGGCCAGCTGCACCGCGAGCTCGCTCTTGAGCGCGATCACTGCGAGATTCCGCCCCAAGACGTCGTGCATGTCCCGTCCGAACCGCAGCCGTTCCTCAGCGACCGCAAGCCGCGCCTGTACGTCCCGGGCCTCCCGCAGCTCCCACATCACCGCCAGCACCCACATGGACGCGCGGGCCGTGAAGACCATCCATCCGTTCACGAAGCCGACGGTCGCGACGGTGAACAGCACCTCGTCGGCGCTGCGGCCGGTCAGCGGGACCAGCCCGCAGATCACGGCCAGCACCACCAGCTGGATCAGAGCCGTGGTCCGGTTCGGTACGAGCAGACAGTGGACGGTCAGGAACGGCGCCAGCGCCGCAGCCAGCATCGTCGGCAGCTGCCCCGTCAGATCGACCATGGCCGCCAGCACCACCACGGCGGCCGTCGCCGCGGCCGTCGCCGCCGCCGCCCACGCGACCAGCCTCCGGGGCACCTGCCCCTGCCCCAGATAGGCGTCCATCGCGTGCCGTACCAGGCGTCCGCAGAGCACCCCTTCGGCGAGCGCGAGCAGCATGGCGGTCACGACCAGCGCCTGCTGCCCGTCCTCGCGAACCGGCCGGGCCAGCAGCAGCAGGGTCAGCCCGAGGACCCCCACCCACACGATCAGATGGACCGTGCCGCGCGTGTACAGATCCACCTTGGCAAGACCGCTGCGACCGCTCCAGCCCTTCACCCGCACAGACACCTCCAAGGTCGTGTCGTCAAAGTCCCGTCTGCCCGGCGGGCGGACGACGCTACTTTGACGACACTCCCTAGCGCCGCGGCTCCCAGCGGAACCACCGGACCACAGCAAACACCGCGAGCACCGTCCAGGCCAGTGCGTTCAGCGCGGCACCAAGGAGGTCGTACGTCTGCGCCCCGCCCAGCCAGCCGGCTCGCACCAGCTGCACCACCCCGGTCATCGGCAGCAGTTCGCACAGTGAAGCCATCTTCTGGGGCAGGACCTCCAGCGGGATGAAGAGGCCCGAGCCGATCATGGACACCAGGAACACCGGCAAGGTGGTGATCTGCGCGCTCTCCACGGTTCTGGTGTAGGCGGATGTCGCCGCGGCCAGCGCGCTCAGCAGGACCATCCCCACCAGCACGCCCGCGACGAGCAGTTCGGGCCGCACAGGCACCTTCAGGCGGAGCAGCACGACCCCGGCTACGACCATCACCGCGCACTGCGCGAGCGCCAGGACTGCCGCGGGCAGCGCGATCCCGGTGAGGATCTCCGGATCGGATGCCTCGCCCGTGCGCAGCCGCTTGAGCACCAGCGCCTCGCGCCGGGCCGTGTACGCCGAGACGAGGTTGGTGTAGACGACCATGATCAGCGTCATACCGATGCCGCCGGTCATCGCGGCCTCCGGGACGCTCATCCCGGCCTCTTCGGGATCGAGCGGGTCGAGCGAGGCCTTGATCGCCCCGATCATCGCCACCGGCACGAACAGCGCCACGGCGAGCGCCGAGCGATTGCGGACGAGCAGGGTCAGCTCGGCCCGCCCGAGCGCCTTCAGCCGTCCTGTCACGGCGACCACGGTCGTATTCATCGGGCGTCCACCAGCCGCTCCTGCCGCTGGGCGATGTCGAGGAAAGCTTCTTCGAGCGTGGCCGACCGGGCATCCAGCGCCTCCAGGCGTACGTCCGACTCACGTGCCCACAGCAGCAGTTCACCGAGCGCCTGCTGCAACTGGTGCGTACGGATCTCGATCCGGCGGCCGTCCGCCGCAGCCCGCAGCGAGAGCGGCAGCCGCCCCGCCGCCACCCCCTCGGGCAGCACGAACCTGATGCGGGCCGGCCGGGCAGCCGTCACCTCGGCAGGGGTCCCCGTGCTCACGATCCGCCCCCGGTGCATGATCGCCAGCCGGTCGGCCAGGGACTCGGCCTCCTCCAGATAGTGCGTGGTCAGCAGCACGGTCGTGCCGCCGTCCCGCAGTGCCCGCACCAACGCCCAGGTGTCGTACCGCCCTTCCGCGTCCAGGCCGGTCGTCGGCTCGTCGAGGAAGAGCACCTCGGGCCGCCCGAGCAGTGCGAGCGCCAGATCCAGTCGCCGCCGCTCGCCGCCCGACAGCTGCTTGACCCGTACGCCGGAGCGCCCGCCGAGCCCCACCAGCTCCAGCGCCTCACCGGTCGGCCGGGCCCCGGTCGTGCACCCTGCCCACATCCGGGCTGTCTCGGCCACGGTCAGGTCGGAGGGAAAGCCGCCCTCCTGGAGCATCACGCCGGTCCTGGGCCGGACGGCGGCGCGCTCGCGGTGCGGATCGTGGCCGAGGACCCGCACCCGTCCGCCGTCGGGCGGGGCGAGGCCCTCCAACAGCTCGACCGTGGAGGTCTTGCCCGCGCCATTGGTCCCGAGGAGGGCGAAGATCTCGCCGCGTGCCACGGAGAAGGAGATCCCGGTCACTGCCTCGAAGCCGCCGGCGTAGGTCCGCCGCAGCCCCTCGGCCTCGATGACGTACTGGTCTGTGGTCATGACTCAAGGCTTCCGCCGGGCCTGGCCGCCGGGCAGTGCGGGCTGTCACCGCTGTTCATGACAAATGTCATCGGTGCCGGTTGCATACGAAGGGCATACGAAAAAGGCCCCGGTCGCGATGACCGGGGCCTTTTCCTCTTGAGCGGACGACCAGGTTCGAACTGGCGACCTCAACCTTGGCAAGGTTGCGCTCTACCAACTGAGCTACGTCCGCATTGCTGCCGCTCAGCTCTCACTGGGCGGTGCGTCCACCACTCTACCTGATCGACTTCAGTGACCGGTAAAGCGATGCAGAGCGGGTGACAGGAATTGCACACTGCGCCTTCCCCCTGGAAGGGGGATGTTCTGCTACTGAACTACACCCGCACGCTGCGTGAGGTTCGGCCTCCTGGCCTCGCCCCTCGGCGTGCTCCAGACTCTAGCCGAACAGCGGGGGTGCAGTGCAACTCCGATCCGCGCGCGGCTCTCAACTGGCCTCGCGGAAGGCTGCGTAGACCGCCTTGGGGATCCGTCCTCGGGCCGGCACGTCCATCTTGTTGGACTGCGCCCAGGCCCGTACGGCCGCCGGGGCGGGCTCGAGCGCGGTGTGCCGGTAGGTGACGCGGGACTTGTCACGCTTCCCGGCATTTGTCTGCTTCCGGCCGGCCGCCACGTACGGGGCCAGGGCCTTGCGCAGTTTCTTTGCATTGGAGGGATTGAGGTCGATCTCGTACGACTTCCCGTCCAGGGCGAACGCGACCGTTTCCGCCGCAACTCCGCCGTCGATGTCGTCGGAGAGCGTGACCACTACTCGCTGAGCCACGGATATCGGTCCTTTCCCTGCGGTATCACCGTTCTGACATGCGTACTGACAGGCGGCGATACCGGCTTCCCGGCTGCTGAGGGGCAATGGCGCTTTCCTCTGTATTCCTTTGTACAGCGGCAGGCGTCGCATTGTGAAGCCCAGCCAATTACATGCGCGTGTCCGAGGCAATGGCGGGTGGGATTCTTTCCCGGGATTTTCCCCGGGCCTTCTCCGGATATCTACCCGCGTAGATTTTTCGGGCGGGTACGCTGAGGGAACCGCCCTCGCAACACACCACCGGGAGTGCCCGTGGCACGCGTCGTAGTCGACGTCATGCTCAAGCCCGAGATCCTCGACCCCCAGGGACAGGCAGTACAACGTGCACTGCCGCGTCTCGGATTCGACGGAATCGCGGACGTACGTCAGGGAAAGCGCTTCGAGCTGGAGGTGGAGGGGCCGGTCGACGAGGCCGCCCTCGCCCGCATCCATGAGATGGCCGAAACGTTCCTCGCCAACACCGTCATCGAGGACTTCGTCGTAAAGGTGGAATCGTGACCGCTCGTATCGGAGTCGTCACTTTCCCCGGCACGCTCGACGACAAGGACAGCCTCCGTGCCGTCCGCCTCGCCGGCGCCGAGCCCGTCTCGCTCTGGCACCGCGACAAGGACCTCAAGCAGGTCGACGCCGTGGTACTCGCCGGAGGTTTCTCCTACGGCGACTATCTGCGCGCCGGAGCCATCTCCCGGTTCTCGCCGGTGATGGAGACGATCATCGACCAGGCCAAGGCGGGTATGCCGGTTCTCGGCATCTGCAACGGCTTCCAGATCCTCACCGAGTCGCATCTGCTGCCGGGCGCCATGCTCCAGAACAACCATCTGCACTTCATCTGCCGTGAGCAGAAGCTGCGGGTGGAGACGAGCGAAACGGCCTGGACCGCGGACTACGCCGCCGGTCAGGAGATCCGGATCCCGCTCAAGAACATGGACGGGCGGTACGTCGCCGACGAGCGCGTGCTCGACGAGTTGGAGGCAGAGGGCCGGGTCGCCTTCCGCTACATCGACTTCAACCCGAACGGCTCGCTCCGCGACATCGCGGGCATCACCAACGCCGCCGGCAATGTCGTCGGTCTGATGCCGCACCCGGAGCACGCCGTCGAGCCCCTGATCGGCACGGGCCGCACCGACGGCCTCGGTTTCTTCACCTCGATCCTCAAGAAGCTGGTCAACGCATGAGCCTGGACACGGTCAAGCACGCGGCCGAGACCCCGGACGTCGAGCAGCCCTGGAAGGAACTCGGCCTCAAGCAGGACGAGTACGAGCGCATCCGCGAGATCCTCGGCCGCCGTCCCAGCGGCGCCGAGCTCGCCATGTACTCCGTCATGTGGTCCGAGCACTGCTCGTACAAGAGCAGCAAGGTCCACCTGAAGCAGTTCGGCGAGAAGGTTCCCGAGAACGACGCCATGCTCGTCGGCATCGGTGAGAACGCGGGCGTCGTCGACGTCGGCCAGGGTTACGCGGTCACCTTCAAGGTCGAGTCGCACAACCACCCGTCCTACATCGAGCCCTACCAGGGCGCGGCCACCGGCGTCGGCGGCATCGTCCGCGACATCCTCGCGATGGGCGCCCGCCCGGTCGCGGTCGTCGACCCGCTGCGCTTCGGCGCGGCCGACCACCCCGACACCAAGCGCGTCCTGCCGGGTGTCGTCGCGGGTATCGGCGGCTACGGCAATTGTCTCGGCCTGCCGAACATCGGCGGCGAGGTCGTCTTCGACGAGTGTTACCAGGGCAACCCGCTGGTCAACGCGGGCTGCATCGGCGTGATGAAGCACGAGGACATCCACCTCGCGCAGGCGTCGGGCCCCGGCAACAAGGTCATCCTGTACGGCGCCCGCACGGGCGGCGACGGCATCGGCGGCGTGTCCGTCCTGGCTTCCGAGACCTTCGAGTCGACCGGTCCCGCCAAGCGCCCCGCCGTCCAGGTCGGCGACCCCTTCCAGGAGAAGCTCCTCATCGAGTGCACGCTCGAGATCTTCAAGGAGCAGCTGGTCGCGGGCATCCAGGACCTTGGCGGCGCCGGTCTGTCGTGCGCCACCTCCGAGCTGGCGAGCGCCGGTTCGGGCGGTATGCGCGTCGAGCTCGACACCGTCCCGCTGCGTGACGCGACCCTCTCGCCCGAGGAGATCCTCATGAGCGAGTCGCAGGAGCGCATGTGCGCGATCGTCGAGCCCGACAAGGTCGACCGCTTCATGGAGATCTGCGAGAAGTGGGACGTCATCGCCACCGTCATCGGTGAGGTGACCGAGGGCGAGCGGCTGGAGATCTTCTGGCACGGCGAGCAGATCGTCGACGTACCGCCGCGGACCGTCGCCCACGAGGGCCCGGTGTACGAGCGTCCCTACGCCCGTCCGGAGTGGCAGGACGCGCTCCAGGCCGACGACGCGAACAAGCTCCCCCGGCCGGCGACCTCCGAGGAACTGCGTGAGCAGGTACTCAAGCTGGTCGCATCGCCGAACCAGGCGTCGAAGTCCTGGATCACCGACCAGTACGACCGTTTCGTGCAGGGCAACACCGTGCTCGCGATGCCCGAGGACGCGGGCATGGTCCGGATCGACGAGGAGTCGAACCTGGGTGTGGCCATGGCGACCGACGGCAACGGCCGGTACACCAAGCTCGACCCGTACACGGGCGCGCAGCTCGCGCTGGCGGAGGCGTACCGCAATGTCGCGGCGTCCGGCGCCAAGCCGCTCGCCATCTCGGACTGCCTGAACTTCGGCTCGCCCGAGGACCCGGCCGTCATGTGGCAGTTCGCGGAGGCCACGCGCGGTCTCGCGGACGGCTGCTTCCAGCTCGGCACCCCGGTCACGGGCGGCAATGTCTCGCTCTACAACCAGACCGGCGAGGTGGCGATCCACCCGACGCCCGTCGTGGCTGTCCTCGGTGTGATCGACGACGTCAACCGCCGTACGCCGATCGCCTTCAAGGAAGAGGGCCAGCTCCTCTACCTGCTCGGCGACACGCGTGAGGAGTTCGGCGGCTCGGCCTGGTCCCAGGTCATCCACGACCACCTCGGCGGACTGCCGCCGGCCGTGGACCTGGACCGCGAGAAGCTGCTCGGCGAGATCCTGATCTCGGCCTCCCGCGACGGCATGATCGACGCGGCGCACGATCTGTCGGACGGCGGTCTGATCCAGGCCGTCGTCGAGTCGTGCCTGCGCGGCGGTACGGGCGCGCGGCTGATTGTCCCCGACGGTCTGGACGCCTTCACCTTCCTGTTCAGCGAGTCGGCGGGGCGCGCGGTCGTATCGGTGCCGCGCAGCGAGGAGCTCCGCTTCAACGACATGTGCGGGGCGCGGGGTCTGCCCGTGACGCGTATCGGTGTCGTGGACGGCGACGAAGTGGATGTGCAGGGCGAGTTCAGCATCGCGCTCAACGAGCTCCGTACGGCTCACGAGGAGACCATCCCCGGTCTGCTGGTCTGACGCACAGCCCTGTGGGAGCCCCCGTCCGGATCATCCGGGCGGGGGCTTTCCCGTCACCTGCTGCTTGTCGTACCCACCGTTTACTGTCGGTCTCATGCCACCGGCCAAGAAGCGCACCCGCAGCTACGACTCCGCGAAGATCCGTACCGCCGTCCTCACCCAGTTCGAGCACGTACGCCAGGCGGTCGGCACCCTCACGCCCGAACAGCTGGCCCTGCCCACCCGGCTCGGGGACTGGACCGTGCGTGACCTGGCCGGGCACATCACCATGGCCGTCGGTGCGGTCAGCCGGTGTCTGGAGCAGCCCGCGCCCGTTGCCGTGGAAGTCGAGCTGCTGGACTGGCCGTTCGCGACCGTCAAGCACGCCGGGAGCATCTCCGAGGACAGCAAGGAGATCGCGGCGAGCGCCGAGCCCCCCGAGCTGTACGCGCGAACCGCCGCCCGGATCACCGAACTCCTGCCCGCCGCCCCCGACGACCGGCTGCTCGCCACCCGCGTCGGCGCGATGCGGCTCGGCGACTACCTGGTCACCCGTACCGTCGAACTCATCGTCCACACCGATGACTTGAGCGATGCGACCGGGCTCGACATCCCGTACGACCGGCAGGCACTCGCCGCCTGTACCCGTCTGCTCGCCGACGCGCTCGCGGTGAAGGCGCCGGGTGGCTCCACCGAGGTGCGTGTGCCGCCGTTCGCCGTCGTGCAGTGCGTCGAAGGCCCGCGGCACACCCGGGGCACCCCGCCCAATGTCGTCGAGACCGATCCACTGACCTGGATCCGCCTCGCCACCGGGCGTGCGGGATGGGCCGCGGCGCTCGATGCCGCGAAGGTCAGCGCGAGCGGGGAGCGCGCCGATCTCTCCGCGCTGCTCCCGATCCTGGGCTGAACGAGAGTGGGGGAAGGCCGGGGGAAAGCAGGGGAACCAGAGCCAGGCCAGCCCCGTCGAATCGGTATGCGCAACCAGCTGAGCATTCCTGTTACCGCCCTGGCGCTGCTCGCCCTCGCGGCCTGCGGCACGGAAACCGGTTCCGGTTCGGGATCCGGCGACGGCGGCGGCTCGGTCTCGACCGATCTGCCCCTCACCGGCGTCCACTGGTCTGTTGACAGCGTGACCGTCGGCGGCAAGAAGTCGCCGGCCCCCGAGGGCGCGCATGTCGAGATCGGCCCCAAGGGCCACGCCGGGGGCAGCTTCGGCTGCAACAGCTTCGGGGCGGACGTCACGATCGACGGCGACACGATCACCGTGGGCAATGCCGTTCAGACCGAGATGGCCTGCGACAAGAACCGCATGAGCTTCGAGGACGCACTGCGGGCCGCCTTCTCCGGCAAGCTCAAGGCGAAGATCACCGACGGGAGGCTCACGTTGACCACCGAGAAGGGCGACTCCATCGCCCTCAGCGCGCAGAAGTCGGCCCCGCTGGTCGGCACCAAGTGGACCGTGAACTCCCTCGTCACCGGCGACACCGCGTCCTCGCTGCCCGCCGGCACCGAGAAGAAGGCGTACATGACCTTCGGCAAGGACGGTTCCGTACGCGGAAGCCTCGGCTGCAACACGTTCACCAGCACCGCGAAGATCTCCGGCTCCACCATCACCTTCGACCGGCTCGCCACCACCCGGAAGATGTGCACCGGCACGGCGATGACGGTGGAGAGCCATCTGCTGAAGGTCCTGGAGGGCAAGGTGACGTACAAACTCCAGCACAACAGCCTGTCCCTCACCGCGGAGAGCGGCAAGGGACTGGCGGCGTCGTCGGAGCCCGCCTTTCTGAGGAAGTGATCAGGCGGGATACGGGAGCAGCCCGGCGTCGGTCCGCTCCCACGCCGACCCGGAACCCGCACGCTCGGGAGGCACGACAGGTGTGACATGGGCAACGCTGAGGTTGCCCCTGACGCCCGCGGGGAGGGTTCACACGCATGCGGATCCGGGCCCGTCCCGATGGGGAGGGGCCGGTTTCAAAGAGGACTTATCGCCCACTCGGCGCGCGCAGCTACAGATCGCGCCGGCGACACGGACCAGGTCAACGTGTCGGCGCTCCACCAGCGTGACCGTCCGGTCACCAAGAGGCGGCATGGTCCACGACCCTCCACGACCCCCCGCGTACCTGTCAACGAGCGTCCCGCACTGTGGTCAGCAGCGCTCCGGGCCACCCCCCGGACGAGCCACCTGAGCATCCCCAATTCGGACCAGTGGTCGATCTCGCCTACACTCGGTGCCGTGCCACGTGGTGACGGACGACTCAACCACGACCTGCTCCCCGGTGAGAAAGGCCCCCAGGACGCTTGCGGCGTCTTCGGTGTCTGGGCTCCGGGCGAAGAGGTCGCGAAGCTCACTTACTTCGGGCTCTACGCCCTCCAACATCGAGGCCAGGAATCCGCGGGAATCGCGGTGAGCAACGGCTCCCAGATCCTCGTATTCAAGGACATGGGCCTGGTCTCTCAGGTCTTCGACGAGACATCTCTCGGCTCCCTCCAGGGTCATATCGCGGTCGGTCACGCCCGCTACTCGACCACGGGTGCCTCCGTGTGGGAGAACGCTCAGCCGACCTTCCGGGCCACCGCCCACGGCTCGATCGCACTCGGCCACAACGGAAATCTCGTCAACACCGCCCACCTCGCCGAGATGGTCGCGGCTCTCCCCAAGGAGAACGGCCGGGCCACCCAGGTCGCCGCCACCAACGACACCGATCTGGTCACCGCGCTCCTCGCGGGCCAGGTCGACGACGACGGCAAGCCGCTGACCATAGAAGAGGCGGCCGCCAAGGTCCTCCCGGACGTCCTGGGCGCCTTCTCCCTCGTCTTCATGGACGAGGGCACCCTGTACGCCGCCCGTGACCCGCAGGGCATCCGCCCGCTCGTCCTCGGCCGCCTCGACCGCGGCTGGGTCGTCGCGAGCGAGTCCGCCGCCCTCGACATCTGCGGTGCCAGCTATGTCCGCGAGATCGAGCCGGGCGAGCTCATCGCCATCGACGAGAACGGTCTGCGCACCTCCCGCTTCGCGGAAGCGAAGCCCAAGGGCTGTGTCTTCGAGTACGTCTACCTGGCCCGCCCCGACACCGACATCGCCGGCCGGAACGTCTATCTCTCCCGAGTTGAGATGGGCCGCAGGCTCGCCAAGGAAGCCCCGGTGGAGGCGGATCTGGTCATAGCGACGCCGGAGTCCGGCACCCCCGCCGCCATCGGCTACGCCGAGGCCAGCGGAATCCCCTACGGCTCCGGCCTGGTGAAGAACGCCTACGTGGGCCGCACCTTCATCCAGCCGTCCCAGACCATCCGCCAGCTGGGCATCCGCCTCAAGCTGAACCCCCTCAAGGAAGTCATCCGGGGCAAGCGACTAGTCGTGGTCGACGACTCGATCGTCCGCGGCAACACCCAGCGCGCCCTGGTCAAGATGCTCCGCGAGGCCGGCGCCGCCGAGGTCCACATCCGGATCTCCTCCCCGCCGGTGAAGTGGCCCTGCTTCTTCGGTATCGACTTCGCGACCCGCGCCGAGCTCATCGCCAACGGCATGTCGATCGACGAGATCGGCAAGTCGCTGGGCGCCGACTCGCTCTCGTACATCTCCATCGACGGCATGATCGAGGCGACCACCATCGCCAAGCCGAATCTGTGCCGCGCCTGCTTCGACGGCGAGTACCCGATGGACCTTCCGGACCCCGAGCTGCTCGGCAAGCAGCTTCTGGAGACCGAGCTGGCGGGCGGCTCCGACGCCGCCGACGCGCTCCGTCGCCCGTAATCCCTGCAGTACGACACGAAAGCTCTCAACCCCATGTCTGAGACCACTGGTGCCAGCTACGCAGCCGCGGGCGTCGACATCGAAGCGGGCGACCGCGCCGTCGAGCTGATGAAGGAGTGGGTGAAGAAGACCCAGCGCCCCGAGGTCCTCGGTGGCCTCGGCGGATTCGCCGGTCTCTTCGACGCCTCCGCCCTCAAGCGGTACGAGCGTCCGCTGCTCGCCTCCGCCACCGACGGCGTCGGCACAAAGGTCGATCTCGCCCGCAAGATGGGCGTGTACGACACGATCGGCCACGACCTCGTCGGCATGGTCGTCGACGACCTGGTCGTCTGCGGTGCCGAGCCGCTCTTCATGACCGACTACATCTGCGTCGGCAAGGTCCACCCCGAGCGCGTCGCCGCCATCGTCAAGGGCATCGCCGAGGGCTGTGTGCTGGCCGGCTGCGCGCTGGTCGGCGGCGAGACCGCCGAGCACCCCGGTCTCCTGGGCGAGGACGACTTCGATGTCGCCGGCGCCGGTACGGGAGTGGTCGAGGCCGACCGTCTGCTGGGCGCGGATCGTATCCGTACGGGTGACGCGGTCATCGCGATGGCGTCCTCCGGCCTTCACTCCAACGGGTACTCGCTGGTCCGCCATGTCCTGTTCGACCGGGCGAAGATGTCTCTCGACCAGCAGGTCGAGGACTTCGGCCGGACGCTGGGCGAGGAGCTCCTCGAACCCACCAAGATCTACTCGCTGGACTGCCTGGCGCTCACCCGGACCACCGAGGTGCACGCTTTCAGCCATGTCACCGGCGGCGGTCTTGCCAACAACCTCGCCCGGGTGATCCCGGACAATCTCCACGCGATCGTCGACCGTTCGACCTGGACGCCCGGCGCGGTCTTCGATCTCGTCGGCCAGGCCGGTCAGGTCGAGCGCCTGGAGCTGGAGAAGACGCTCAACATGGGCGTGGGCATGATCGCCGTCGTCCCCGAGGAGTCGGTGGACGCGGCGCTGACCACGCTCGCGGACCGCGGCGTCGATGCCTGGGTCGCAGGTGAGATCACCGAGCGCGGCGAGCACACCACCGGTGCGACCCTGACCGGGGACTACGCGAACTGAGCCCGTAGGGGCAGCGCGAAACCCGGTCCGGGGCGAACGCCCCTGACCGGGTCACGTGGCAATGCTTTTTTGAGGTGTACGTACGTCAAGCGCCGCGGCGCTGCGACGACGGACCGGACTCGTCGTCCTCGTCATCGTCGTCGTTGTACAGATCCGCGTACTGTGCGTACGGGTCATCTTCCTCGTCGTCATCCTCGAACGGCTCAGCGTTCGGTGGTTGACTCGAAGGCGATGCGCCCAGCTCGTTGGCCAGACGCGACAGGTCAGTCCCGCCGCTGTTGTACTTCAGCTGGCGGGCGACCTTTGTCTGCTTGGCCTTGGCCCGGCCGCGCCCCATGGCTCGACCCCCTCGGTGACGGGGCTCGACGGCCCCAGAGTCTTGACACGCGTTCATGATTCGGAACGGGCTCTCCGTGGAGAGACCGGTCCGTAGGGCTTCAACGGTACCTGCTTCCGCGGCCATACGGTACGCCGCCCGCATGACGCGCCACTTCGCAGAACCCGCGAGGAGCCCCGTCCTCGCTGGTCAACTGCGATTTTAACCTCTTCTTGGCCGTCGACCCGCCGACCGGGGTGAGTCTTCTCTCCCGCGGCGGCGGGCCGGGCCCGGCGAGGATCAGCGCCGGCGGGCTTCCGCCATCCGCTGTTCGGCGATCCGGTCGGCCGCCGCGGCGGGCGGAATGCCGTCTTCCTTCGCACGTGCGAATATCGCCAGCGTGGTGTCGAAGATCTTCGCCGCCTTTGCCTTGCAGCGGTCGAAGTCGAAGCCGTGCAGCTCGTCGGCGACCTGGATCACGCCACCCGCGTTCACCACATAGTCGGGGGCGTAGAGGATCCCGCGGTCCGCGAGGTCCTTCTCCACGCCCGGGTGCGCGAGCTGGTTGTTGGCAGCGCCGCAGACGACCTTCGCGGTCAGAGCGGGCACGGAGTCGTCGTTCAGCGCGCCGCCGAGCGCACAGGGGGCGTAGACGTCCAGGCCCTCCGTACGGATCAGGGCGTCGGTGTCCGCGACCGCCGTCACCTGCGGGTGCTTGTCGAGAATCCGGCGTACGGACTCCTCGCGCACATCCGTGATCACGACCTCGGCGCCGTCCTTGAGCAGATGCTCGACCAGGTGGTGCCCGACCTTGCCGACGCCCGCGATGCCGACCTTGCGGCCGCGCAGCGTCGGGTCGCCCCACTGATGCTGGGCGGAGGCGCGCATGCCCTGGAAGACGCCGTACGCGGTCAGGACCGACGAGTCGCCGGCGCCGCCGTTCTCGGGCGAGCGGCCGGTGGCCCAGCGCGTCTCCCGGGCCACGACGTCCATGTCCGCGACATACGTGCCGACGTCGCAGGCGGTGACGTAGCGGCCACCGAGGGAGTCCACGAACCGGCCGTAGGCCAGCAGCAGCTCTTCGGTCTTGATCGTCTCGGGGTCACCGATGATCACGGCCTTGCCGCCGCCGTGGTCGAGTCCGGCCATGGCGTTCTTGTACGACATCCCCCGGGAGAGGTTCAGCGCGTCGGCGACGGCCTCTTCCTCGGTGGCGTACGGGTAGAAGCGGGTACCGCCGAGGGCAGGGCCCAGGGCGGTCGAGTGGATGGCGATGACGGCTTTGAGGCCGGAGGCGCGGTCCTGGCACAGCACGACTTGCTCGTGGCCGCCCTGGTCCGATCGGAACAGGGTGTGCAGGACGCCGTCGGTCACATCGGTCACGGTGGTGACTCCCAAGTACGAAGCGGCGGAATGAAGGGCTTCCTGTGGGTGGGGAAGGCCCAGTTGGGACAGAGGGTAAGTCCTACGCGTGCGTAGATCCGACCCAGTGCTGAGGATCACCCCCTGGCGGAGTACCGGCATGGAAGGATTTGCGGCATGCCAGCGCTGTCCTCGGTCCTCGTCCCGTACGCGGCCTACCTGCGGGTGTACGAGCCGCTGGCGGCCTTTCCCGAGCCGGAGCGGAGCCACTGGGCCCGCTACGCCCGCCGGGAGCGCACCCCCACCGCGCAGGACGAACTCCGGCGCTCGCTCGCCGACTTGCTGCCCACCCCGCCCGTCCCGGTGCCGGTCCACGAGAGCGGCGACGCCTTTGTCACGGAGGTGGACGGGGTGGTCTGCGTCTGCCCTTGGCGGACCCGGCTGCGCGGCTGGCTGGCGCTGGAGGAGCTGTCCGAGCAGCTGCCCGCGCCGCTGCTCGACGCGGTACTGCCGCCGGTGGTGCGCGGGCAGGCAGCCGCCGACTACGAGCAGTGGCGCGAGCGCAACCCCGACGCGAGGCCGTGGATCAGGACGTCGGTCTGGCAGGTGCCGGTGCGCTGGTTCGCGCTCTTCTCGGACGAAGAGCGCGAATACGAGCCCGCCGGGCCCGCGGCGGCCGTGCTGCGCTACCGGACGCCGATGGTGCAGGCGCGGCGCCGGGTGGCCCGGGCGCTGAAGGCGCTGCGGGAGACGATCGACGAGGGCTCGCTCACGGAGGGCCTGGTAGATGTGGGGCGGTGGCTGGAGGAATTCCATCCGCGTTCCCTGGTCGAGCTGGACTACGGCGGCCTGGTGCACGCTCTTGCGGGACCTCGGCTCGCGGAGGACCGTTCGGCTGCGGATCTTGCCGAGGGGATCGCGGCGCTGCAGGCCGGGGACGGCGAAGGCGCCGGCGAGGCGTACGCGCGTCTTGTCGAGCGCTGGCGGGCTGTGAGGGACCTTCAGTTCGCCAACTGAGCGTTTCTGTGGATCATTGAGCCTCATTGAGGCCATCGGTCCAGGACGTAGGTCCCGATCCGGGCCTTTGTCTCAAGCGTGACGGACGGCACTTACTGGGCTCTTGCGCCCATCGCCTACCCTCGTGTCAAAATAGGACAAGGAGTCCGGGGAGGACTCCTTCCGTCCAACTAAGGGCGGAATGCTCGGCATTGCACTCTACGGGGGGTCTGACGACTCCTGATCGCTCTGTGACTGATCGTCACTGTGACGTGACTGTCCGCTATGACATGGTCCATCGGCGTTCCGACGCTGTTGGACACCTCAGAGGGCAATTCCGTCGGTTTGGCCGACGTGGCTGGACAGATGGTGTAGTTGTAGTGCCGAGGACAAGCCGTTCGTCCTATAACCGACTCGGCCCGCGTCCGCCATTTCGGGCAACGCGGGTCAAGGTGCAGAATTTAGAGGAAAGAACCGAGAAGGTTCGGTTCTCCCGAGGAGGCCGCTCATGACCGCTCGCACCCCTGATGCCGAGCCGCTGCTGACCCCGGCTGAGGTTGCCACGATGTTCCGCGTGGACCCGAAGACGGTGACCCGCTGGGCGAAGGCCGGCAAGCTCACGTCCATCCGCACGCTCGGTGGACATCGTCGGTATCGCGAGGCTGAGGTCCGCGCACTGCTTGCGGGTATTCCGCAGCAGCGCAGCGAGGCCTGAACACCCCATTTGATCGGGCATTTCCGGGCCCCCCATCCCGGCAAGCCCACCTATAGCTCCACATGACGGGCGTCTGCCCCAACGGACACCTTTCGTCATCGATCGCGCTGGACTCCGCCGGGTCCAGCGCGATTTTTTTGTGCCCGGGGAGAGGCGGCGGCCGGTCGGCCCTGAGTCCTGGGGGAGGGGCGGCCGGAGGGGTGGCCGGAGGGGTGGGGAGGTGCTCGGAAGGTGGTGCAATTGCACATATTAAATTGGTCGGTTGTAGGGAGGGGGTAAATTCCCCCGTTCGGGAAACCTGTTCGGTGACTCCCGTCACACTGCACAACTCTTGCCAAAGTCGAGCGTGCCACGGGCGAACTCGCGTGCAGGCAGGGCCGGGTCACTCGAGTACGGGAGCCTCGGCCTCGGGGCGGGGGGCGGCTTCGGAGGGCTCCGCGGAGGGCTCCATGGCGAGCGTTAAGAGGCGGTAGCAGATCGGGCAGTGCCGTGTGAGGTGCCGATAGCCGGATGCGGCCTTCAGATGGGCGCGCAGAAGCGCTCTGGTCTCGTGCTGCCTCGCTGCGGACGCCGCCATGCACGTCACCTCCGGTGTGTGCCGTCCTCTATGCACTGGGTACCGGTGGCAGATGACGCCGTCAAGACGCCCGGCACACGCCTGCGGCGGGTGTGACGCCAGTGCCGCGTGAGTCGTCCGGCGGGCCGGTTTCCCCTACCCGCCCCTTCCCGGCTGTGACATGTGTGGCTCCGCCGCGTGGGGGCAAGCCCGCGGGGTCCGGGGCGGAGCCCCGTACACGACGAAGGCCCGCACCGAACGGTGCGGGCCTTCGTAATCACTGCGGTCCTGACGGGATTTGAACCCGCGGCCTCCACCTTGACAGGGTGGCGAGCACTCCAAGCTGCTCCACAGGACCTGGTTTCGCAGCCCTCATGTGCGTTGGCTGCGAGAGAGACTGTACAGCAGGTCAGTGGGTGCGGTCGAACTCGATTCAAGCCGCTCCGCCGCGTCAGGGCGCCGCCGCGTCGATCGCCTTCACGATGCGCTTGTCGGAGACCGGATGCGCCGTGCCCAGGGCGTGTGCGAAGTAGCTCACCCGCAGCTCCTCGACCATCCAGCGGATGTCCAGGACCTCCTGCGGGACCGGCCGGCCCTGCGGCATCTGCTCCAGCAGCCAGGCGTACTCGTCCTGCATCTCGTGGACCTTCTCCATGCGCGTCGTGTCGCGCTGGACGGCCGTCGGCATCTGCTGGAGCCGGCGGTCCACGGCCACCAGATAGCGCATCAGGTCCGGCAGCCGGCGCAGGCCGGTCTTCGTGACGAAGCCGGACGGCATCAGGGCCGCCAGCTGCTCGCGCACGTCCTGGACGTTGTTGACCAGCGTCAGGCTGTTCGTGGCCTTCAGGCGGCGCTCACAGGCCTGCCAGGCGGCCAGGATCTGCTGGACCTGGCCCACCGTCCGTACGGTCGCGTCGACGAGGTCGGCCCGCACCTTGTCGTACAGCTTGCGGTACGACTCCTCGTCCCAGGCCGGACCGCCGTGGTCGGCGATCAGCTTGTCCGCCGCGGCCATGGCGCAGTCGTCGAAGAGCGCCTGGATCGAGCCGTGCGGATTGCGCGACAGGGCCAGCTTCTGCTGGTTGGTCAGCTTGTCGGAGGCGAACTTGGCAGGGTTCACAGGGATGTTGAGCAGGATCAGCTTCCGCGTGCCCTGCCACATCGACTGCTGCTGCTCGGCCTCGGTGTCGAAGAGGCGTACGCAGACGCTGTCGCCGGAGTCGACCAGCGCCGGGTAGGCCTTGACCGGCTGGCCCGCGCGCCGGGTCTCGAAGACGCGGGTCAGCGTGCCGATCGTCCAGTCCGTGAGGCCCGAGCGCTCGATGGACTCGCCCGAGGGGCCCGCGGTCGCCGCCGCGGCCTTGGACAGGGCCTGGCGCGCCCTCGGCCTCAGCTGGAGCTTCAGCGCCTCCAGGTCCTTGTTCTCGGCCAGGTTCTTGCGGCGCTCGTCGACGATCCGGAACGTGATCTTGAGGTGGTCGGGCATCCGGGTCAGATCGAAGTCGTCGGCAGTGACCGGGACGCCGACCATGCGCTGGAGCTCACGGGCGAGCGT
Organism: Streptomyces sp. NPDC005408; assembly: GCF_040606445.1. Classification (NCBI taxonomy): domain Bacteria; kingdom Bacillati; phylum Actinomycetota; class Actinomycetes; order Kitasatosporales; family Streptomycetaceae; genus Streptomyces; species Streptomyces sp. NPDC005408. The sequence continues at coordinate 109,180 of NZ_JBEXEX010000017.1, forward strand.
GGTCGGCAGCGGCTCCTGCAGGGGCACCGCCCGCTCCAGGAATGCCTTCGCGTAGTTCGGCGCCGGGACGTAGTGCCGCCGGATCGGCTTCGGCAGGGAGCGGATCAGCTCCATCACCACGTCCTCGCGCAGCCCCGGGATCTGCCAGTCGAAGCCTTCGCTCGTGACCTGGTTGAGCACCTGGAGGGGGATGTGGACGGTCACACCGTCCGCGTCCGCGCCCGGCTCGAACTGGTACGTCACCCGGAACTTCAGCGGACCCTGGCGCCAGGAGTCGGGATAGTCGTCCTTGGTGACCTGTCCGGCCTTCTCATTGATGAGCATCTCGCGCTCGAAATCGAGGAGTTCGGGCTCGTCCTGGCGCTTGTGCTTCCACCACGAGTCGAAGTGCGCGCCGGACACGACATGTTCGGGTACGCGCTGGTCGTAGAAGTCGAAGAGCGTCTCGTCGTCCACCAGAATGTCGCGGCGGCGGGCGCGGTGCTCCAACTCCTCGACCTCGGTGAGGAGTCTGCGGTTGTCCGCGAAGAACTTGTGGTGCGTACGCCAGTCGCCCTCGACCAGCGCGTTGCGGATGAAGAGATCGCGGGAGGTCTCGGGATCGATGCGCCCGTAGTTCACCTTGCGCTGGGCGACGATCGGCACGCCGTACAGGGTGACCCGCTCGTACGCCATCACGGCGGCCGCGTCCTTCTCCCAGTGCGGCTCGCTGTAGGTGCGCTTGATCAGATGCTGCGCGAGGGGCTCGATCCACTCCGGCTCGACCCTGGCGTTGACCCGCGCCCACAGCCGGGAGGTCTCGACGAGCTCCGCCGACATGATGAAGCGCGGGGGCTTCTTGAAGAGCGCAGAGCCGGGGAAGACGGCGAACTTGGCGCTGCGGGCACCCAGATACTCGTTCTTGTCGGTGTCCTTCAGGCCGATGTGCGAGAGCAGACCGGCCAGCAGCGAGGTGTGGACGGACTGCTCGGGAGCGTCCTCCTCGTTGAGATGGATGCCCATCTGCTTGGCGACCGTACGCAGCTGCGCGTAGATGTCCTGCCACTCGCGGATGCGCAGGAAGTTCAGATACTCCTGCTTGCACATCCGGCGGAAGCTGGAGGAGCCGCGCTCCTTCTGCTGCTCGCGGATGTACCGCCAGAGGTTGAGATGGGCGAGGAAGTCGGAGGTCTCGTCCTTGAAGCGGGCGTGCTGCTGGTCGGCCTGCGTCTGCTTGTCGGCGGGCCGCTCGCGCGGGTCCTGGATGGAGAGCGCGGCCGCGATCACCATGACCTCGCGTACGCAGCCGTTCTTGTCGGCCTCGATGACCATACGGGCGAGCCGCGGGTCGACCGGGAGCTGGGAGAGCTTGCGGCCGAGCTGGGTCAGCTTCTTCTTCGGGTCCTTCTGCGCCGGGTCGAACGCGCCCAGTTCCTGCAGGAGTTGGACACCGTCGCGGATATTGCGGTGGTCCGGCGGGTCGATGAAGGGGAACTTCTCGATGTCGCCGAGGCCGGCCGCGGTCATCTGGAGGATGACGGACGCCAGGTTCGTACGCAGGATCTCGGCGTCCGTGAACTCCGGGCGGGACAGGAAGTCGTCCTCGTCGTACAGCCGGATGCAGATTCCGTCCGACGTACGGCCGCAGCGGCCCTTGCGCTGGTTGGCGCTGGCCTGACTGATCCGCTCGATGGGCAGGCGCTGGACCTTGGTGCGGTGGCTGTAGCGGGAGATACGGGCGGTGCCCGGGTCGATCACGTACTTGATGCCGGGGACGGTCAGCGAGGTCTCGGCGACATTCGTCGCGAGAACGATCCTGCGGCCGGTGTGCGACTGGAAGACGCGGTGCTGCTCGGCGTGCGAGAGCCGCGCGTACAGCGGCAGCACTTCCGTGAAGCGGTACTGCTTCTTGTTGAGCGCGTCCGCGGTGTCGCGGATCTCGCGCTCCCCGGAGAGGAAGACGAGGATGTCGCCCTTGCCCTCGCCCTGGAGCTCCTCGACGGCGTCGCAGATCGCGGTGATCTGGTCGCGGTCGCTCTCTTCGCTCTCGTCTTCGAGAAGAGGGCGGTAGCGGACCTCGACGGGGTACGTACGGCCGCTGACCTCGACGATCGGGGCGTCGCCGAAGTGGCGGGAGAAGCGCTCCGGGTCGATCGTCGCGGAGGTGATGATCACCTTGAGGTCGGGGCGCTTGGGCAGCAGCTGGGCGAGATAGCCGAGCAGGAAGTCGATGTTCAGAGACCGCTCGTGGGCCTCGTCGAGGATGATCGTGTCGTACGCGCGCAGCTCGCGGTCCGTCTGGATCTCGGCGAGCAGGATGCCGTCCGTCATCAGCTTGACGAAGGTGTCGCCGCCGACCTGGTCCGTGAAGCGGACCTTCCAGCCGACCGCCTCGCCGAGAGGGGTGCGCAGCTCCTCCGCGACGCGTTCGGCGACGGTGCGGGCGGCGATCCTTCGCGGCTGCGTATGGCCGATCATGCCGCGTACGCCCCGGCCCAGCTCCAGACAGATCTTCGGGATCTGGGTCGTCTTGCCCGAGCCGGTCTCGCCCGCGACGATCACGACCTGGTGGTCCCGTATCGCCTCGAGGATCACGTCCTTCTTCTGGCTGACCGGGAGCTGCTCGGGGTACGTGACCTCGGGGACCCGGGTGGCGCGCCGGGCCGCGCGGGCAGCGGACTGCTCGGCCTCGGCGGCGATCTCGTCCAGCACGGCCTGCCGCGCCTCGGGCTTACGGATGCGGCGGGCGCCTTCGAGACGGCGGCCGAGCCGGTGGGCGTCGCGCAGTGACGCCCCGGCCAGCAGGGTCTGAAGGTCTGCGAAGGAAGTAGACATACGGGTCCCAGGATCGCACTCCCGGGAAAGCACTGGCGAACGCATTTCGCTCACGAGCTGGTGCAGTATGGAGCAGATCCGTCCACTTCCGGAACCGGGGGGAAGCACGTCCATGCCGATCGGCCGCGAGTTCCGGCGCCGTCTTCCGGCAACCGTGACCGCGCTGCTGCTCCCCGCGTTCTTCGCGTACTCCCTCGACTCGGCGGGCAAGCTGCTGGCCCGCACGGGAATCTTCTACGCGGGACTGGCCACGACCCTTGTCCCGCTGGGCGCGGCCGGATCCTTCGCCGGGCGACTCTTCTACGGCCACCGCGAGCTGCTGGTCTCCACCGGCGGCTGGCTGATCATCGCGCTCGGCGCGGCCCAGATCCTGGGGATGGGCTTCGCCTCACGCCGTATGACCGAGATCTCGGGCCGCATCCGCCCGACGACCGCGGTCTCCGTCTACGCCCTCGGCCTGGTCTACGGCCTCGCGGGCTTCTGCGCGGGCCCGATCCTCGGCAGCGTCCTGACGGTGGCGGCCCTGACCGGCAGCCCGCCCTACGGCGGCCTGCTCCTCGCGGTCTACGCCCTGGGCATGGCCGTCCCCCTCTTCCTGCTGGCGCTCCTGTGGGACCGCCTCGACCTGGGCAAACGCCGCTGGCTGCGCGGCCGTTCGCTGCACGTCGGCCGCTTCGAGCTGCATACGACATCGCTGCTGTCGGGCCTCTTCTTCATTGTGCTGGGGGCGGTCTTCCTCGCCTTCGACGGCACGACGTCGCTGCCGGGGCTGCTGTCGGTCAACGACTCGTTCGCCGCGGAACAGTGGGCAACCGGCCTCGGTGAGGCGGTCCCGGACTGGGCACTGCTGATCGTGGTGGCGGCGGTGGCCTCCATCACCCTCGGCGTCCGCGGCTGGCGCCGGCGGGAGCGGGCGTAGGAGACGAAGGGCCCGGTCCGTGGCGGACCGGGCCCTTTCGCTTGTACGGGTCCAGATACGGCGAAAGCCCCGGTCCGCGGGGGACTCGGGGCTTTCGGGTTGTGGCTGGGGCCGGGGTCGAACCGGCGACCTATCGCTTTTCAGGCGATCGCTCGTACCAACTGAGCTACCCAGCCACGCAGCTCTTACGAGCCGCAGCGGTCCTGACGGGATTTGAACCCGCGGCCTCCACCTTGACAGGGTGGCGAGCACTCCAAGCTGCTCCACAGGACCAAGCAATGTGCGAGCACAAGTCTCGCACATGGTTAAGCGTGCCCCCAACGGGATTCGAACCCGTGCTACCGCCTTGAAAGGGCGGCGTCCTGGGCCACTAGACGATGAGGGCTAAGGGCCCACCTGGGCGCTTCGCAGCGCGTCGGGGACGTGAGAAGCATATGGGATGCGGGGAGCTATCGCCAAAACGGTTTACGGGGTCTGGCCCGCGGCGGAGCCGCTGATGTCAGCGTGCTCCCCTGGACAACGTAGTCGGGGAGGAAGAGGCAGGCAGGGAGGGGACGCTCGGGGACGGGGTCGCGCCCGGGTGGTTGTCCTCCGGGAGGTGGCGGCTGACCTCGGCCGTCGTCAGGCCCAGGCCTCCCAGCGTGATCTCGTCCCACGCCTGCAGCCGTCTGGTCGTACGGTCCAGATACAGGACCGACGCCCGTACCTTCTCCGGCTTCTCGTTCTGGACCGCGCGCAGGCCGCCGCCGCCCGTCGAGCCCTCGACCTTCAGGCGTGTGCCGTGTGGGAGTACCTCGGTCTCGCGGTGGTGGACATGGCCCGCCAGGACCAGCGGGACCTCGCCGTCGGTCTCGCGGGCTGCGACCGGGTTGTGGGTGACCGCGATGTCGACGGGGGTCCCGGCGCGGGTCTGGTCGCGCAGGGCGGAGGCGAAGCGGATGCCGGTCATGCGTTCGGCCGGGTCGCCCTCGGCGACGATCGAGCGGTCGGGCGTGAACTGGGGGTCGCCGAAGCCCGCGATGCGCAGGCCCGCGACCGTGACCGCCCGGCCGTCGTCGAGGACGTGCACGTTCTTCAGGCGGGCGAGATACGCCTGTGTGGCGCCGGAGTCGTGGTTGCCGCGGACCCAGACGTAGGGCGCGCCGAGGTCGGGGATCGGGTCGAGGAAGCCGTTCTCGGCGGTGGTGCCGTGGTCCATGGTGTCGCCGGAGTCGATGATCACGTCGATTCCGTACTGCTCGACGAGCGAGCCGATGATGTGCCACGCCGCCGGGTTGAGGTGGATGTCCGAGACGTGCAGCACCCGCATCGTGCGGGGGTCCGGCTGGTACGTCGGCAGGGTGGAGGTCGCGTCGTACAGCTTGGTGACATTGGTGACCAGGCGCGCCAACTCCTGCTGGTAGACGTCGAATTCGGTGACGATGGAGCGCGCGTTGCCGACGACCGAGGGGGCGCTGGAGAGCAGTCCGGAGAACTTCGGTTCCAGGACGGACTTCGGGTTCCAGGTGGCGTACGCGGAGATGCCGGACGCGGTCAGCAGGGCGAGCGCGAGACCGCCGGCTGCGAGGGCCCGGCGCGGGCGGCGGTAGACCGCGAGGCCGAGCGCGGTCGCTCCGGAGACGACGGCGACGCAGGAGCGCACGGCCAGTTCGGTGGTGCCGTCGGTCACGTCGTGGACGACCTCGTCCTGGAGACCGGAGATGCGCTCGGGGTGCTCGACCAGCGCCTGGGAGCGGACCGGGTCGAGCTGGTCGACGTCGACGTCGAGGCGGACGGGCGCGACATGCGAGTCGAGCTCCAGCGCGCCCAGCGGGGAGACGTTGATCTTCGTTCCGCCGGAGAGGGACGGGCGCAGGGTCATGGTCGTGTCCATCGGGCCGACCGGTGTACGCACGCTGCCGACGATCAGGAGGCCGAGCCAGGCTCCGAGGAGGACCACCGCGGTGAGGCCCAACGCACGGGTCCACGGGTGCGGGCCCTGGACCAGGGTGCTGGTGGGACCTGTGTTGCGTGAGCGGTAGTGGCGCTGGAACCGGGTGAGCGCGGCGCGGATCGATCGGGTCGGTTCCGGGGCTTCACGGGCCATTGGTCCCGTATGCCCATTCCGGGGGGCGGCCATGCCGGGGCGACCGCCCGGGCGCCGTACGTGACAATGGCCACGTGCTGGAGATGACGCGCGAGGAGTTCGAGGAACTGGTCGCCGAGGCCCTGGACAGGATCCCGCCCGAGCTGACGCGGCTGATGGACAACGTCGCGGTGTTCGTCGAGGACGAGCCCGCCGCCGACGACCCCGAGCTGCTCGGGCTCTACGAGGGGACTCCGCTCACCGACCGCGGCGAGTGGTACGCGGGCGTGCTGCCGGACCGGATCACCATCTACCGCGGGCCGACGCTGCGGATCTGCGAGACCCGGGAGGACGTCGTCGAGGAGACCGAGATCACCGTCGTGCACGAGATCGCCCACCACTTCGGGATCGACGACGAGCGGCTGCACGCGCTGGGGTACGGATGAGCCACTCGAACTATTCCCACGGACCCTCCTCGGAGGCGATCGATCCGGATGTCGATCTTCATGTGCCCGCGCAGCGCGCCGAGACCGCGGGCGCGCACAAGTGGGTGGTGCTCGCGGTGATCGCGGGGGGCGGTGTGGCCGGGGCGTGTGCGCGGTACGGAGTGTCGCTGGCCTGGCCGTCGGTGTGGGCGACGCTCTGCATCAATCTGCTCGGGTGCGCGCTGATCGGCGTGCTGATGGTCCTGGTCAGCGAGGGCGGCCGGGGCGGCAGGCCCGCGCATCCGCTGGTGCGGCCGTTCCTCGGTGTCGGTGTGCTCGGCGGCTTCACCACCTTCTCCACGTACGCACTGGACTTCAAGAAGCTCCTCGAGCGCGAGGAGGCGGGCACGGCGCTGGTGTACGCGGCCGGGACGGTCGTGGGGGCCGTGGTTGCGGTGTGGCTGGCGGCCTCGGCGACCCGGGCGGTCGTGGCGCGGACGGTCCTCAAGTGACCTGGCTCCTGGTGGCGGTGGGCGCCGCGGTCGGCGCGCCGCTGCGGTATCTGACGGACCGTGCGGTCCAGGCGCGGCACGACTCGGTGTTCCCGTGGGGGACCTTCGTGGTCAACGCGGCGGGCAGCCTGGTGCTGGGCGCGCTCTCCGGTGCGGCGGTGTCCTCGCAGACGTACGCAGTGCTCGGTACGGGTCTGTGCGGTGCGCTGACGACGTACTCCACGTTTTCGTACGAGACGCTGCGGCTGGCCGAGCGCGGCTGGATGTTCCTCGCGGCCGCGAACGTCGGCGCGTCGCTGCTGGTGGGGCTCGGATCGGTGTTCCTGGGCGCGGAGTTGGCGAGCGGGCTGGTGGCGTAGGGGCGCTGTCCTTGGCGCGCGGTGCGTGTCCCTTGTGGGGCACAGGGAGTTGGGCAGTGAAACCTGTCCTATTTCCCGTGCCCCCGGAGGTGCCGCTCGTGCGCCAGTTGTCCGCCCCAGGCCGTTTGGCTGTCTGGATCGCCGCGTCGCTGGCGGTCGCAGCCTCGGCAGGCTGTATGAGCGTGAGCGACGACGAGGGCGGGAAGCCGGCGCCCCGTTCGACCAGCGACCGGCGCGGGACGGTGGCCGAGCCGGACGGAGGGCACGCGGCACCGGGCGGGCGGCATGCCGCCGGGGGGCGCGACGGCTCGGACACGTCCGGCGAGGACGGTGAGGACGGGGCGTCGCCGAGCCCGAGCGATTCCGTGGGCCCCACGACGAGGCCCTCGGAGGGCGGGCAGAAGCCGCAGCAGCCGGGGCAGCCCGAGCCGACGCGGGGCGGAGTGTCCCCGTCCGTACAGCCGTCACCGCCGCAGCCTTCGCCGTCCGAGCCGCCGCCGGTGAGCCCCTCGCCGCAGCCGAGCGAGCCGTCGGATCCGCCGTCGGCGTCGTCGGCTCCGGAGGTGCACGCGGGGGCGATGCGGATGGCGGACGGGCAGGGGACGCAGGGCGAACCGACGGCATCGCCGCAGGTGGGGCCCATGTAGAGGCTGTGCGGGGACCCATGTAACCGGAGTCACTCGGGTGTGGTTTGCCTTTTGTGGGGGAGGGTGCGTATGGTTATAGATCGTTTGATCCCATTGCCCGGCGCCGACACAGAAGAGCGCCGCGTGGCGCGTACTCTCCCTTGCCGTGGCTGACCGCATTGAGGCGGTCGAATTTGCGATTCACGGAGTTTGGGCGCGTGCCGAGACTCCGGAAGGTTTCGCATTTCGCATGTCCACTTTCAGTACTGATCACGCCGTCATGCCCGAGAACAACGAGGCCGTGGCGGCTTCCGCTGCCGAGATCGTCGAGGCGTCCGAGGCCGTTTCCGAGGCCGTCGAGACCGTAGAGACCGACGACAACGTCGAGGCTGCGGAGACCGAGGCCGCTGAGCCGACCGTCACCTTCGGCGACCTGGGTCTGCCCGAGGGCGTCGTCCGCAAGCTCGCGCAGAACGGCGTGACCGTCCCCTTCCCGATCCAGGCCGCGACCATCCCGGACGCCCTGGCCGGCAAGGACATCCTCGGCCGTGGCCGCACCGGCTCCGGCAAGACCCTCTCCTTCGGCCTGCCGACCCTGGCCACGCTGGCCGGCGGCCACACCGACAAGAAGAAGCCCCGCGCGGTCATCCTCACCCCGACCCGTGAGCTCGCGATGCAGGTCGCGGACGCGCTGCAGCCGTACGGCGACGTACTCGGCCTCAAGATGAAGGTCGTCTGCGGCGGTACGTCCATGGGCAACCAGATCTACGCGCTCGAGCGCGGCGTCGACGTCCTCGTCGCCACGCCGGGCCGACTGCGCGACATCATCAACCGTGGCGCCTGCTCCCTCGAGAACGTCCAGGTCGCCGTCCTCGACGAGGCCGACCAGATGTCCGACCTGGGCTTCCTGCCCGAGGTCACCGAGCTGCTCGACCAGGTTCCCGCCGGCGGCCAGCGCATGCTCTTCTCCGCGACGATGGAGAACGAGATCGGCACGCTGGTCAAGCGCTACCTGTCCAACCCGGTCAGCCACGAGGTCGACAGCGCCCAGGGCAACGTCACGACCATGACGCACCACGTGCTCGTCGTGAAGCCGAAGGACAAGGCGCCGGTCACCGCGGCGATCGCCGCCCGCAAGGGCCGCACCATCATCTTCGTCCGCACCCAGCTGGGCGCGGACCGTATCGCCGAGCAGCTGCAGGACTCGGGCGTCAAGGCCGACGCGCTGCACGGCGGCATGACGCAGGGCGCCCGTACGCGCGTCCTCGAAGACTTCAAGAAGGGCTACGTCAACGCGCTCGTCGCCACCGACGTCGCCGCCCGCGGTATCCACGTCGACGGCATCGACCTGGTCCTGAACGTGGACCCGGCCGGCGACCACAAGGACTACCTGCACCGCTCGGGCCGTACCGCCCGCGCCGGCAAGTCCGGCACGGTGGTGTCGCTGTCCCTGCCGCACCAGCGCCGCCAGATCTTCCGCCTGATGGAGGACGCGGGCGTCGACGCCTCGCGCCACATCGTCCAGGGTGCGGGCGCGTTCGACCCGGAGGTCGCCGAGATCACCGGCGCCCGTTCGCTGACCGAGGTCCAGGCCGACTCCGCGAACAACGCCGCCAAGCAGGCGGAGCGCGAGGTCGCCGACCTGACCAAGCAGCTGGAGCGCGTGCAGCGCCGCGCGGCCGAACTCCGCGAGGAGGCCGACCGCCTGGTGGCGCGCGCGGCGCGTGAGCGTGGCGACGACCCGGAGACCGCGGTTGCCGAGGTGCAGGCTGTCGCCGAGGCCGAGGTCGCTGCCGAGGCTGCGGCTTCGGTGCCGGAGCAGTCGGAGCGCCGCGAGGAGCGTCCGGCGTACGACCGTCGTGACGACCGGGGCAACTTCGAGCGCCGTGGCGGCGACCGTCGTGACGACCGCGGCGGCGACCGTGGTGGCTTCCGTCGTGACAACGACCGTCCGTCGGGCGGTTTCCGCCGCGATGACCGTCCGTCGGGTGGCTTCCGCTCCGGTGGCGGCGACCGTCGTGACGACCGCGGCGGCGACCGTGGTGGCTTCCGTCGTGACAACGACCGTCCGTCGGGCGGTTTCCGCCGCGATGACCGTCC
>NZ_JBEXEX010000017.1:119093-154928 GCF_040606445.1 Streptomyces sp. NPDC005408
CGTTCCGTCGGGTGGCTTCCGCTCCGGTGGCGGCGACCGTCGTGACGACCGCGGCGGCGACCGTGGTGGCTTCCGTCGTGACAACGACCGTCCGTCCGGTGGTTTCCGCCGCGATGACCGTCCGTCGGGTGGCTTCCGCTCCGGTGGCGGCGACCGTCGTGACGACCGCGGTGGCTTCAACCGGGACGACCGTGGCGGCTTCCGCCGCGACGACCGCCCCTCCGGCCACCGGGGCAGCGACCGCCCCTTCAACCGCGACCGCCGCGACGACCGCCCCTCGGGTGGCTTCCGCTCCGGTGGCAGCGACCGTCCGTACGGCCGCCGCGACGACCACCGCGGGGGCACGGGCACCGGCACGAACACCGGCTCCTTCGGGCGCCGTGACGACAAGCCGCGCTGGAAGCGCAACGGCTGATCCCCGGCTCCGCGCCTGATGGGCCCGGACAGCACCGTGAGAGCGGTGGTGTCCGGGCCCATTGCTATGATCCGCGCACTTGTGCGGGTGACGGGCGACGACTGGGGGGTCGGGCGCCTCCTCGCGCTTCTTCAGGGACTTTTCGGGGGGCCTTTCTTGGCCAGACATCGCGTGCGCCGTGGCGCGCTCGCTTCCACATTCGTCGCTGCCTGTGTCGCAGCCGGTCCGCTGCCGCTGGGCCTGCTCGGTGTCGTCCTGGCACTGGGTGGGCCCCCTCTCTTTGAACGGGTTCGAATTTACCTTCCGTTGCCTGTGAGGCGGCTGTTACGATCCGTCCAATTGTGGTGGGGGGCACGGCAAGGGGAGTCCGGCCTGATATTTCAAAGGCCGTGAGCCGCCGTGTCTTTCCCCTGCCGTTTCAGGCTCCTGGGGAGGGACCTTCTTGAAGCGTCATGCGCTCCTGCCTGCATGCACCTCGGCCACCTTGGCCATCGTCATGACCACGGGCCTCGGTCCACTGGCCGCCTCGTCCGCGGTCGCCGCCGACGACCCTTCGGGCGAGGTTGTCCTGCCGGCTCCGGCGCGGTTCCAGCCGGTCGCGGACAAGGTGCTGGAGGTCGGTGCGACTGGATATCTGCATGAGCAGGAGGGCACCACCGGCACTCTCTGGACGGATTACGCCGCCGGTGAGACCAAGCCGCTGACCGCCACCGGGAGCGGGTACGCAGGGATGCGAGCGGCCCTCGACGCGGAGATCCCGGGCGCGCCCCGGACGGTGAGCATTACCGAGCTGGGTTCCGCGTCCGTGCGCAAGATCGAGGTGCCTGAGGGTGCCGGCTGGACGAAGGCGTTCACTGCCGACTCCGTGCTCGTGGACCGCGCTTCCGCGGCGGACGGTGAGCTCACCTCGCTGAGCATCGTACGGATGGAGGGCGGCCAGGCCGTCGAGCGTCCGATCACGGGACTGCCGAAGGGCGTCAAGCTGACGGACGCCGCCGCCTACCACCGGACCAGCACAGGCGCTGTGGTGCTCCTGACCACGCTGGACGGCAGGGTGGAGAAGGAGTACCTCGTCGACTACGGCTCCGCCGAGCTGCGGGAGCTGCCGGACTACCGGGAGGTGGACGTCACCCAGTTCGGGGACAAGCACCTGCTGGACAGGTACAGCGACGCCGGGCGGCAGGTCCGCACTGTGCCGCGCGCCGACCCACTTGCCACGCCCACGGTGACGCAACTGCCGCCGCCGCCTGCCGGATACCGCGATTACAACTGGGAGACGCTGCTGGGCGACTGGATCGTCTTCGGCTGGAGCCGTGAGACGACGGGGATTCCTTCCCTGCCCGGTGTGAAGCTGCAGGCCATACCCGTCGGCGGCGGTGAGGTCCGCGATCTGCTTCCGTACGAATCCCAAGCTCCGGCGATCGCTGCCGACGGCAGCCTCCTGGTCACCGGCGGCAGCAGCTCGGTGGACTGGGCCGTTCGCCGCATCACCGTCGGCCCGGACGGCGCCCCCCGGATCACCAAGGTCAAGGATGTGCCGCCGACGTCGACGACGGTCGACGGGCTTTCGCTGGGTGCCGGGACTCTCCACTACGTGGCGACATCCGACGCGGCCGCGTGGCCGGCTATGTATGAGCACTCTCTCGCGCTCCATGGTGCTCCGGCTGCCGGCGAACGATCACTGAAGAGCACTCTCTACGGGCCCGTGGGTCCGGTGGTGTCGCTCGGCAACGGCAATTCCGCCTATATGAAGGATGGTTATGTCGTTGCGGGTGGGGACCGCTCCCAGATCTACGGGCGGCTGACCGGCGGCACCGGGCGGTATGTCGTGAGCGATGCCGACGCCGACCCCGACACGAGCCAAAAGGGCAATCAGTACGTCGGGGACCTCAAGTCGCTCGACACGCGCCGGTTCGACGGCCAGGACTCTGCCGCCGTCTGGGGTACGACCGTCTGGCTCTCGGACCCGACGGTTCCTTCCGCCCTCTCCTGGTACGACATGAAGACTCACAAGACCTCGTCGGCTCTCGCCATCGGCTCGGGATGCGCCCCCAACGAACTTCAGGCCGTGGGTCGTTGGATCTACTGGAGCTGCGCCAAGGAGGCCAAGGCGGGCGTTTGGGACCAGCAGACCCGGCTGAGCACCCCCGTCCCCTTCGGCCCGGCGCAGCTCGGCGACGGCTTCCTCGTCCGCAAGGACCAGGCGGCGGGCGAGCTCACGCTCTCCGACTTCCACACCGGAGATCCGGCGGCCGTGAAGACGACCGAGTTCGCAACCGTGCCCGTGAACAGCCAATGGACGGTCGACAAGTTCGGTGGCCACGTCGTGTACACCGATGCCCAGCAGCGCATTCACGTCAAGTCGGTGACCGTTCCGCGCTCGCCGATCGGGGTCATCGAGAACCGTACGGACGGCACGGTTCTGAACCTCGCCCGGCCGAACGGCAAGGACAACATCTGGGACAGCACCTGGCAGCTGTCGCGGCCTGCCGCCACATGGAGTGTGGCCTTCAAGGACCCGGCGGGCCGTACCGTACGCACTATCACCTCCACCGACCGCAAGGGCGCCGAAATCTCGGCCACGTGGAACGGCATGGGCGACGACGGCAAGCCTCTGCCCGCAGCTCACTACACCTGGACGCTGAGCGCGGATCCGGGCGACGGCAGCGGGCGTGAGGTGCAGAGCGGCATCGTGCAACTCGCCGATGTCTCCCTTCCCCTCAGGGACTACAACGGCAACGGCGCGGGCGAACTGTTCACCGTGGCCGGGGGCACACTCGGCGCCGAGGAGAACTTCACCGGCGGCAGCGCGGGCGCTTCGCGGACGACCTCGACCGGCTGGAGCGACATCAACCACGTCGTGCCGTTCGGTGATCTGGACGCGGACGGCTGCAACGACGTCGTCGTACGCACCACCACAGGCGACCTCTACCGCTACAGCGCCAAGTGCAAGGGCGTCGTCAGCACCACCAGCCCCAAGGCGAAGATCGGCGCGGGCTTCAACACCTTCGACACCGTGCTGAACTCCGGCGACATGACGGGAGACGGCCGCGCCGACCTGCTCGCCCGCCAGCGCTCAACCGGCGATCTGTATCTGTACGCCGACAACGGCGCCGGCGGCATCAAGGCAGGCGTGAAAATCCCCGGCAAGTGGGACGGCCTGCGCCTGATCGGCGCCGGAGATCTGAACGGTGACGGCCGCGGCGATCTGCTGACCCTGGGCACGGACGGAACGCTGTCGCGTCACAGCGCCACCGGGTACGGGACGTTCACCGCGCCGGTCGTTGTGTTCACGAACTGGGGCGCGGGCCGTGACGTCATCGTCGGGATCGGTGACATCACCGGAGACGGCAAGAACGATCTGGTCTCCCGGGACGCCAATGGCAAGTTGCTCCGTAACAGCGGTGACGGCAAGGGGTCCTTCGGATCCACCGTGCAGATCGGCATGGGCTGGCAGAACTACAGCGCGCTGTACTAGCCGCCGGCCGCCCTGTACGACGATTCACGATCAGAAGGACTCTCCATGAGAATGCGCCGTTCCAGCGGGCGAGCCGCGGCCACCGCCGTTGTCCTCGCCTTGGGCGGAACTCCGGTCCTGGCCATCGGCCCGGTCGCGGCAGCCGCCGAAGTGCCGGTCGCGGAAGAGACAGTGATCCCGGCCGACGCCCGTTTCGCGCCACGCGCCGAGACGCTGACGCAAGCCGGAACGAACGGCTATATGCACGTGCAGGAGGGCACGAACGGCTCCGTGTGGACCGACTATGCCTCCGGGGAGACGGAGCCGATCGCCCCCCTGAGCAGCTATGGCGTTTCCCATTCGGGCCTGCGCCTCATGTTCAGCCCTAACCTGGTGTCCGAGCCGCGTACGGCGACCATCCGTGATCTGTCCACCAAGTCCGTGAAGCAGGTGGAAATCCCCGCAGGTGCCATCCATGTCGGATACAACGCGGACTCCGTCACCGTCGTCCTGCGCACGGACGGTGTCGTCACCGGTATGAGCATCCTGCGGTCGGTCGACGGCACGACCGAGGAGCGGCCGGTCGACGGGGTCCCGTCCGGCATGACGATGGATACTTCGTACAGCTGGCCGGACACCAGGGGTACCGTCGTCAATCTGCGGGCGAGCGGCAAGACGTATCGCTACATACTCGACTACCCGTCCGCCACGCTGCGCAAGCTCGCCCCCGAGATGGCGGGCCACGCCCTCTACCTCGGTGAGAGGTATGTCCTGGGAGTCCCGGCCGGAGGCTCGGGGCCTCTGCTCACCGTCCCGCGCGACAACGTGTCGGCGACGCCCGTGGCGACCGTGCTGCCCGCGCCGGCCGCCGGGGAGTACTCGACCGGGACGTTCCGCACGGTCGGTGACCACATCGTCTTCCGGCGGAACATCGACACCTACCGTGCCTACGACCTGCCGGGGTACAAGCTTCAGACGATTCCGGTGGGCGGCGGCGCAGTCCGCGACCTGCTGCCTTACGCCGATGACCAACTGACGGTCGCGCCTGACGGAAGCGCCATCGCCGTCGGCGGCACCAAGGCCAGTGACTGGGCGTTGCACCGGATCTCGGTCGGCGCGGACGGCAGCCTCGCGGTCACCAGGCTGCGGGACGTACCGCCCATGCCGGCACCGGTCGAGGGCCTGGCGCTCGGCGGCGGCAGACTCAGCTATGTCGGCCGAACCGACGCACATACGCTCAAGAGCCTGTACGAGCGCGATGTGGCGGTCGACGGGACTCCCACGGTGGGCGAGCGCCGGATCCGCGGCTACGTGGTGGGGGCATGGTCGGGGGTGCAATCCCTCGGCAATGGGTACACCGCGATCGCCAACGGATGGGGCGTAGAGGCGCCGCGCGCCACCAACACCGCCAAGGTGGTCCAGCTCGGCCAACCGGCGAGCCTCGTGGACGCGAACGGCCGCTACACGGTGATCAACGGGCCGGACGGGACCAGCCAGAAGCAGTACATCGGCGACTTCGAGCAGTACAGCTCGGACAATGTTGTGCTCACGCGCGCCGCCACAGCCGCGTCCGTGTGGGGCACGACGCTCTGGAAGCCGGGCACGGCCACGGGGACCGTCAGCTGGTACGACCTCAAGTCGAAGAAGAGCTCCGCGGATCTGGCCATCGGCTCGGGATGCGTGCCCAATGAGCTTCAGGCGGTGGGGCGTTGGCTCTACTGGTCCTGCGGCCCGGCCGGCAAGGCTGGAGTGTGGGACCAGAGGACCCGCAAGAGCAGCGTCGTTCCGCCGGGCGAGGCACTGCTCGGGGATGGTTTCGTGGTCCGTAAGGACATCGCCGCGGGCAAGCTGATGCTGACCGACTTCCATGCCGGCGGTGGTACGGCCGCGACGACGACCGAGTTCGCCGATGTGCCCGCGGGGGGAACCCAGTCCGGGCGGCGGCTCAACTGGACCGTCGACAAGTTCGGTGGCCACGTCGCGTACATCGACGCCCAGCAGCGCGTGCACATCAAGGCGGTGACCGTGCCCCGCTCCCCGATCGGTGTCGCCGAGTCGCAGTCCGCGACCGGCATCAATTTCTCGGTGAACGGGGAGGGCCGCCGCGACACCTGGAAGGGCAGCTGGCTGCTGACCCGCCCCGCCGTCCGCTGGAGCCTTGCTTTCAAGAACTCTTCGGGCCGTGTCGCGAAGACGATCACGACCACGGACCGGGAGGGGGCACAGATTGCCGTCACCTGGGACGGCACGGGTGACGACGGAAAGATGATCTACAGCGGCAGGTACACCTGGACGCTGAGCGCCGACCCCGGGGACGGTACCGGGACCCGAACGGTGGGAAGTGGGGCCGTGGCTGTCTACGGAGCCGCCACACCCTTCCGGGACTACGACGGCGACGGGGCACCCGAACTGCTCACAACGCGCGGCGGTGCGCTCACCAGCCACCAGGGGCTCTACGCCGGGAACTACACCGGCGCCTCCCTCCGTTCCACGAGCGGCTGGACCGAGAGCAACCTCTTCGTTCCCTTCGGCGACATGGACGGCGACCGCTGCAACGACCTGCTCGCACGCACCACCGCCGGAGACCTCTACCGCTACGGAGTCCAGTGCGAGGGCGTGCCCAGCACCTCGAGCCCCAAGGCCAGGATCGGCGCCGGGTTCGGCCAGTTCGACACCATGGCCAGCCCTGGCGATCTGACCGGTGACGGCCGGGTCGATCTGATCGCCCGCCAGCGCTCCACCGGCGATCTGTATCTGTACGCCGACAATGGCGCGGGCGGCCTGAGCGCACCCGTGAAGATCGGCGCCAAGTGGACCGGCTACCGTGCCGTCATCGGTGCCGGAGACCTGAATGGCGACGGCATCGGGGATGTCCTCGCCGTAGACAAGGCCAACTCGCTGTGGCGCTACGACGGTTCCGCGACGGGCTCGCTCAAGCCACGGGTACTGGTCTTCGGCAACAACTGGGCCGTCGGCCGCAATGCGTTTGTCGGTGTCGGTGACCTCACCGGTGACGGCAGGAACGACCTGGTTTCCCGCAACGCTGCCGGTGATCTGCTGCGCAATCCCGGTAACGGCAAGGGTTCGTTCGGGTCGACCGTGAAGATCGGGGCCGGCTGGCAGCGCTATACGAGGCTCTTCTAGCAGGGCGGTTGGTCCGAAAGGGGCCCGTTCGGTGCCGTCCTGGCACCGGGCGGGCCCGCTCTTTGAACGGGTTCGAAAGATGCTTCCGTTGCCTGTGAGGCGGCTCTTACGATCCGTCCACTTGCATGGGGGCCTGACTGGGGGGCCAGTCACCAATTTCGTTCGCACCAGGCCACATTGATGCCCCATGCCCTGTTTCTTCTTTCATGGGGAGTGCCTGAGTGGCCAGTCGTGCCGTCGTCCGAGTCACCACAGCAGCCGCCGCAGCTGTATCACTCGCACTGGGTATCGGTATCGGCCCCGTCGGGGCCCAAGCGGACCCGGTCGAGCCCGCTGCCGCCGTGGAGATCCCGACCACGTTCCGTACGACCCCTCGGGCGCTCGGGCTCTTGGGAACCGGGACGTACCAGCAGGCCGACGCGGCAGGCGCGCAGGGTGTTTTCCACACGCAGGAAGGTGTGGCCGGCAAGCTCTGGACCCGCTATTCGGACGGCCGTACGTTTTCCGCACAGCGGACGGGGACCGGCGCCCTCAGCCGGACGGTCGGCACCGGAGCGGACACCCTCGCCTACATCAGCGGCAGCGATGTCGAACTGCGCGATCCGGCCGCCGGGACCTCGCAGTTCGTGACGGTGCCGGAGGGACTGTCGTACAGCGGGGTGTACGGCAGCACGGTGGTCGCGGTGAAGCGCGAGACCGTCGTGGTCGACGGCTCGTCCACCTCACGGATCACCGAGGTGCACCTCCTGGATTCCGCCGAGGACGGCAGTACCCGGGACCGGCTCGTCACCGGGCTGCCCGACGGGGGCCTCTACGGCCCGGCCGTCGGCGGTGATGCGACGACCGTCGTGCTGCGGGTCAAGGTGGGCGACACTCTTCGCCTGGCGACGGTCGATGTCGCCACCGCGCGGGTGACCGCCTACACGGCATCGGCCGACATCCAGGGAGTGCTGCTGTCACCGAAGTACCTCGGCTGGTACAGCGTGAGTGGCGCGATCAAGGTCGTACCGAGGTCCGACATCACGGCCGCCCCGGTCGAACTCACGGCCCCTGGGCCGCAGGAGCGCGCCGGCTATGAGATCGCCCTGGTCGGGGACTGGGTCGTCCACACCAATCCGAGTACGAACCGGCTCATGGCGACGCCCATCGCCGGGGGCACGCCCCGGACGCTGCTTGCCAAGAGCACGTCCCGGCTCTCGCAGGCTCCTGACGGCACTGTTCTCGTGGTCGGCGGCGAGGACGCCGACGACTGGGCCTTGCGCCGGATCGGCGCAGGCCCTGACGGTGCGCCCGTTCTGACCTCGGTGCTGGACCTGCCGCCCGTGCCCGCGCCGGTGCGCGGAATCGCCGCCGGGAACGGGTACCTGCTCTCCACGGATGCGAGCACCGGCACGTTCCGTGCCCAGTTCCGGATGCTGGAGGTACACGGAACGCCCACGCAGCTGATCCAGCGGACCTTGAACGGCACGTTCGCGGGCTGTGCCCAGGATGATCCGGGGTGCGCCGCCCTGAAGACCCTGGGTGACGGGCGCTTCGCGTACGTAGTGCGCTACCCGGGGTCGACCGTCGGGGACGAGATCCGGCTCATCGATTCCAACTACGCGACCTCGCTCTACAGCACCGGCACCCACGGCGGCAGCGTCACCGACGCCGCCGGCCGGTACGTGATCTACACCAACCCGGCTGTCCACCAGCAGCTGGTCATCGACGTCACAGGGCAGCAGCCGGTGCTGACGCGGGCCGCTTCGGCCGCCGCCGTGTGGGCGGGGCAGCTGTGGAGCCCGGGCGCCACGGCCGGGACGGTGACCGCGTACGACCTGGCGGCCAAGAGGACCACGGAGACGGTCGACACGGGTGCGGGCTGCGTTCCCGAGGAACTGCAGACGCTCGGACGCTGGCTCTACTGGTCCTGCGGGGCGAGCGGCGGTGCCGGGATTTACGACCGTACGGCCAAGAAGAGCATCGCCGTTGCAGCCGACGAGGCGCTGCTGGGCGACGGTTACCTGGTCCGCCACGACAAGACCGCAGGCAAGCTGGAACTGACCGACTTCTCGGGCGGTACGGCCGTGGACCGTGAGGTCGCCGATCTCCCTGCGACCGCAACCTCGCAGCGCGGGATCCGCTGGACGGTGGACAAGTTCGGCGGGCACATCGCCTATGCGGACGCGGTGGAGCGGATGCATGTCGTGCCCACCGGGGTGGCGACCCAGCCGCTCTCCGTCTCGGAGGTGTCGAAGACCGTCACCGGGGACGGCAGCAATGGAGGCGAGTGGCAGTTCTCGGGTGTTCTGTCCAAGCCGGCCAACTCCGTGACAGTGGCGGTCAAGGACAAGACCACCGGTGCCGTGATCCGCACCATGCGCGGCAACGAGGAGGTCCGCGGACACCTCGAGCGTTCTTGGGACGGCCGGTCGGACAGCGGACGTCTGATGCCGGACGGCGCATACACCTGGACGCTGACCGCGCAGCCCGCCGACGGGCACGGTGCCCCGCTTACTTTGACCGGACTGTTCACGCAGACCCATGGTGCGCCGGCCCGGCGGGACTTCTCGTATCCCCGGGACGGCGTCGGTGACCTGGTCGCTCTCGACCGCGACGACGCCATGCGCTTCCACTTGGGCAACGGTGCCGGAGGCTTCAGGAGCGGTGGCTTCATGTATTGGTACAACGTCACACAGGCGGTCCCCCTCGGTGACATGAACGGTGACCGCTGCAACGATCTGATCGTGCGTGAGAGCGACGGATCTCTCGAGCGCATCAATGGGCGTTGCACCTCATCGGGTGGCCCGCTCGACGACTCCGCGCAGGGACTGGGCAGCGGCTGGAACCAGTTCAATGTGCTGACCTCACCAGGTGATCTGACGGGCGACGGACGCCCGGACCTGGTGGCGCGTCAGGCCTCCACCGGCGATCTGTATCTGTACGCGGACAACGGCTCGGGCGGTCTGAAGGCCCGCGGCAGGATCGGCGCCAAGTGGACGGCGTACCGAGCGGTGTTCGGTGCCGGGGATCTGAACGGCGACGGGATCGGCGACCTGCTGGCGGTCGACAAGACGAATTCGCTGTGGCGGTACGACGGTACGGCGACGGGTGCGCTGAAGCCGCGCGTGCTGGTGTTCGGCAACAACTGGGGCTTCGGCCGGAATGCGTTCGTCGGCGTCGGTGACATCACCAAGGACGGGAAGCCGGATCTCATCTCCCGCAACGCGGCCGGCCACTTGCTGCGCAACAACGGAAACGGCAAGGGTTCGTTCGGATCGACAGTGAAGATCGGAACGGGCTGGCAGAACTACCGGGCGCTGTTTTAGGCCACGGGCTTGGCGCATGTGGTGCCCCCGGCAAGGGAATTGCTGGGGGCATGACAGATGACGCCAGTACGGGGAAGCCCCCGCCAGTCGGCTCCGCGCCCGCGCCCGAATCCGTATCCACCCCACCCTCCGCAGGGTCCGACGAGGAGCGCCTGGCCCAGCTCGGCTACACGCAGGTCCTCGCCCGCAGGATGTCGGCGTTCTCCAACTACGCCGTCTCCTTCACGATCATCTCGGTCCTCTCCGGGTGTCTCACCCTCTATCTCTTCGGCATGAACACCGGCGGCCCGGTCCTCATCACCTGGGGCTGGGTCGCCGTCGGCCTGATGACCCTGATCGTGGGTCTGGCGATGGCCGAGATCTGTTCGGCATACCCGACCTCCGCGGGCCTGTATTTCTGGGCCCACCGGCTGGCACCGCCGCGCACCGCGGCCGCCTGGGCCTGGTTCACGGGCTGGTTCAATGTCCTCGGCCAGGTCGCCGTCACGGCGGGTATCGACTTCGGCGCCGCGTCCTTCCTCGGCGCGTATCTCAATCTCCAGTTCGGCTTCGAGGTCACGCCCGGCCGTACGATCCTGCTGTTCGCCGGGATCCTGGTGCTGCACGGCCTCCTCAACACCTTCGGCGTACGCATCGTCGCGATCCTCAACAACGTCAGCGTCTGGTGGCATGTACTGGGCGTCGCCGTGATCGTCGGCGCGCTCGCTTTCGTCCCCGACTCCCACCAGTCGGCGTCATTCGTCTTCACCGAGTTCGTCAACAACACCGGCTGGGGCAGCGGCCTCTATGTCGTCCTCATCGGCCTGTTGATGGCCCAGTACACCTTCACCGGCTACGACGCCTCGGCCCATATGACCGAGGAGACCCACGACGCCGCGACCGCCGGCCCGCGCGGCATCGTCAGCTCCATCTGGACCTCCTGGATCGCGGGCTTCGTCCTGCTGCTCGGCTTCACCTTCGCCATCCAGTCGTACGAAGGTGCCCTGACCTCCTCGACGGGAGCACCGCCGGCCCAGATCCTCCTGGACGCCCTCGGCGCCACCGCCGGAAAGCTGCTGCTCCTGGTCGTCGTCGGCGCCCAGCTCTTCTGCGGAATGGCCTCGGTCACCGCCAACAGCCGCATGATCTACGCCTTCTCCAGGGACGGCGCCCTGCCGTTCTCGGAGGTCTGGCACACGGTCAGCCCCCGCACGCGCACCCCCGTCGCAGCGGTGTGGCTCGCGGCCGGCGGTGCCCTTCTTCTCGGTCTGCCGTACCTGATCAATGTCACCGCGTACGCGGCCGTGACCTCGATCGCTGTCATCGGCCTATACATCGCGTACGTCATCCCCACCCTGCTGCGGCTGTTCCGGGGCGACGACTTCGAACGCGGCCCCTGGCACCTGGGCCGCTGGTCCCGCCCCATCGGCATCGTCGCGGTGGCCTGGGTCGCGGTGATCACCGTGCTCTTCATGCTCCCGCAGGTCTCCCCGGTGACCGCGGAGACCTTCAACTACGCCCCCGTCGCGGTTCTGGTGGTCCTCGGCTTCGCGGCGACCTGGTGGCTGGCCTCGGCCCGGCACTGGTTCCTCAACCGCGACCATCCGCGCACGATCGCCCGCGAGACGGCGCGGGCGACGGCGCGCGAGACTGCGGGGACGACGCCGGGCGAGTGACCTGCGGCGGACCACGACGGGCCGGTGATCCGATACCCGATCGGCTCACCGGTTCCGTCCGGCTATGCTCGGGGGTGTTGTGCCGAGGGCCGTTAGCTCAATTGGCAGAGCAGCGGACTTTTAATCCGTTGGTTGTGGGTTCGAGTCCCACACGGCCTACCTGCGGCAGGGAGGGGAGATCCCCTCTGACCTGCTACTTAGCGCCTCGACCGGTTTCGACCGGCCGGGGCGCTTCGTCCTTCCCGGCCTCGTGCGTGAGCGGACGGCCTCGTTCATCGCGGCGCGGACGGTGCGGTCAACCTGGTGGGCCGTGCCGACCTTGCCGCCCCCGTCCTGGTCTTCGGGTATCTGCACCTCGCCGCCGTATTGTGCGGTCAGGTCAGCGATCATTTTCAGTCCCCAGCCTCCGCCGTTGGGGCGGGATGCGGGCAGGGCGCTGGGGCAGTGAGGGTGGCGGTCGTGCACTGCGATGACGAGGTGGCCTGCGCGGATGTAGACGGAAATGTCGACGTGCGGGGAGCGTTCCGCCGCATGGATCACGCTGTTGGTGACCAGTTCCGCGCTGAGTGCTGGTGCTAGTTCCAGGGGAGCTGGGACCTGTGGGACCAATAGGTGTGCGGGGTCTCGGCGAGGTCGGTGAGCTGGGCGAGTTGGTCGGTGCTGAGGTGCACGGTGGTGGCGAGCAGGTTGGAGGTGAGCTGGGGGGTTGTCGCTGCCCCGGACAGGACGATGTGAGCCCAGGGCTGGCGGAGTGCGGCGGCCAGCGCGACAGCGTCGCATGAGGTGTGCGTAGCCCCCTCGATCGGGGCGAGGACGGGGTGCAGAGCTAGGTGGGGCTGGGCGAGGCGGCCATTGGCGAGGGCTTCCTTGACGATGACCGTACGGCCTGCGTCGTACGCCTCGGACAGAGCCGGTCCGGCAGAGGGCTCCAGCAGGTTCCAGGTGGCCTGCACGCTGCGGAACAGGGGTTCACCGTCGACGGCGATGTCAAGGGCGGCGCGGATGGCGTCGCGCTGGTTCGGGCCGCTCGTGGACAGGCCCACGGTGACTCCCTGGGCGGCCAGTTCGGCGAGTCGGTGGTGCAAGGTGGTGTCTGTGAGGACGGTGCTGTCGGGGGTGACCGAGTGGACCTGGTAGAGGTCGAGCCGTTCGCCGAGAAGGGATCGGGTCTCGGCGAGCTGCCGGTCGTAGGTGCCGGTGCTGTGGTCCTTGACCTCCTGGGTCGGGGCGTCGACGCGCCAGTCAGCGGTGTACGTGTAGCCCCACTTGCTGCCGACGAGCAGATCCCGGGGGTGCCACGGCTCTTCAGCCAGTCGGCGAGGAACTCCTCGGCCCGGCCGTAGGAGCGCGCGGTGTCGATGTAGCGGATGCCGCGGGCGTAGGCGAGGTCGAGGAGTTCGTGCGCGTGCCGCCGCATCGCGGCGACAGTGCGCCCGGCCGGCAGATCGCTCTCGTGTCCGAGGGTGATGTAGCCGGGTCGGCCGACCGCGGCCAGGCCCAGACCCATCCGTTCGATCGACGCCCGGGGATGTGCGGGGGACATAGGCATGGTCGGCAGCTTCCGGTGCGGTGCGGGTGGGCCGGGCTATTCGGCGGCGGCGAGGATATCCGCCAGGGCGGTGACCGCCCGGTCCGCGTCGGGGCCCTCGGCACGCACGGTCACCGTGGTTCCGGTGGTGGCGCCCAGGCCCATCACGGCAAGGACGCCCGTGGGGTTGACCGTTCTGCCCGCGTACTCGAGCTGTACGGCACTGGTGAAGCCGGCAGCAGCGCGGGCGAGCCGGCCCGCCGGGCGGGCGTGCAGGTTGGCGGGCAGGACGACGGTGATCTCGTGTTCGGCGGTAGGCGCAGTGGCTGCGGTGGTCGTGGCGTATGAAGTGGTCGCGGTGCGTGCGGTGGTCGTGGCGTAGGCAGTGGTCGCGGTGTCTGCGGTGGACTCAGAGCTTGGGGACATTGCGGGCCTCCTTGGCGGCCTTGGAAACGGTCTCCAGGTCGGCGCCGGATGCGGCGGTGACTACGGCTGCGACAGCTCCCTCGACGAAGGGCGCGTCGACGATCAGCACGTCGGAGCGGGGATGGTCTTCCAGAACGGTGCGGGCGGTGAGGACTGAACTGCCCAGGTCGGGAAGTACGACAACGCCGCCTCCGCGATCGGCATCCCGGATCGCGGCGAGAACGAGGTCATAGCTGGTGCCGATCCGGCCTTCGGCGGTCCCCCCGGCCGTGGCGACGGGGACATTGTCGGAGCCGATCTGCTCCACCAGCAGGCGAAGGCCCGCGGCGAGCTCGGCGCTGTGGGACACGAGTACGATGCCGACGAGTGCGCTCATGAACGCATACGCTAAATCTCGGAACGGGATTCAGCAATATTGAACAAGGAGTTTTTTATGGTGCAGGCGGTGCAGCGGGCGGCGCAGATCCTGCGGGAGCTCGCGTCCACAGGGCCCCGGCTGGGTGTGACCGAGCTGGCCGACCGCCTGGGTGTGGCCAAGCCCACCGTCCATGCCCTGCTCCGCACGCTGGAGGCCGAGGGGATGGTGGTCCAGGACCGAGACAGCTCCAAGTACCAGCTCGGCCCGGGCCTGGTGCGGCTGGGCAACGCCTACCTGGACACCCAGGAGCTGCGCACCCGCTCGCTGACCTGGGCGGACCAACTCGCCACCCGGGCGGGCGAAGCGGTGTGGGTGGCCGTCCTCACCGACGACCACATCCTGGTGGTGCACCACGCCTTCCGGCCGGAGGGCGCCGTGCAGATCCTCGAAGTGGGCGCCAGTATCCCGTGGAGCACCTGCGCCCTCGGCAAGGCCATCGTGGCCTTCGCTCCGGCGGCCGAGCGCAAGCGGCTGCTCGCCGGCGAGCTTGCGGTCCTCACCGGCACCAGCGTCACCGACCCGAAGGAGCTGGCGGGCCAGCTGGGCGAAGTCCTCAAGACGGGTTACGCGCTGGAGGACCAGGAGTCCGCCATCGGTGACGCCGGCATTGCGGCCCCCGTCTTCGACCGCTCCGGCGAGGTGGTGGGTGCCATCGGCATTGTGGGTCCAGTCGAGCGTCTGCTGGCCGAAACGGCACGTCAGGAGCTTGCTGTCGCTGTCCGCGAGACCGCCCGCAACCTCTCCCGCGACCTGGGCGCACCCCGGGGAACCGCCCGGCGCGCAAACACCTGACTCGCCCGGGGCGCAAGCGACCCCGGCCCGCCCCGCGTGCATGCATCCTGACCCGCCCGCCCCGTGCGCCCGAGATTCCCTCCCCAGTCGGGCCGCAACGCCCGAGCAGCACGGTCGCGCCCCTGATAAAGGCCCACGGCACCCGCCGTGGGCCTTTTCGCTGTGGTGGAAGGCCGCGGTTCCGGACCTCTTGACAGTCGCGAAACCCAGGCTTAACGTCCGAACAACGTTCATCAATGATGAACACTTTTGCCGGAAGCCCCTATCCGGTTCCCTTGAGCCGGCCGCCAGGCTGCTTGTTCCCCGACCACAGACTGGCGGCCACCTCCCTTCACAGCCCGCTCCGCGCGGAGGAGGTGAGACGCCCAATACGCCGCTCGGCGTTGGGCGCCATCATGGAAGAGAACACTTACCCTCAGAAGCTTCTCGCCGAGATGCTGGGCACCGCGGTGCTGGTGTTCATCGGCGTCGGTTCGGTCCCCGCCACGCTCGTCATCGGCGGCCAGGCCCCGTTCACCATGGCCGAGCTGGGAATGATCTCGCTCGCGTTCGCCACGGCCGTCATAGCCATGGTCTACGCGATCGGTCACATCTCCGGCTGCCAGATCAACCCGGCCATCACCCTGGCGCTGGCCGTCACCACGAAGATGCCCTGGCGGGACGTCCCCGGCTATATCGCCGCCCAGGTGACCGGTGCACTCCTGGGATCGCTGGCGATCGTCGGCGTACTCGGCCACAAAGCCGTGGACGTCGGTCTGGGCATCGCCACGTACGGCCCCCAAATCAGTACGGGCCAGGCCTTCTTCGCCGAAGCCATCGGCACGCTCATCCTGGCCTTCGTCGTCTTCGGCGCCATCGACCGCCGCTCGTCCGGTGGCTTCGCCGGCCTCGCCATCGGTCTGGCCGTGTTCGCCATCATCATCCCGGTCGCGCCGGCCACCGCCGCCGCCATCAACCCTGCCCGCGCCATTGGCCCCATGATGATCGGTCAGCTGTTCGGCGGCACAGTCCACTGGAACCAACTGCCCGTCTACCTGATCGCCGAGGCCGTCGGCGCTGTCGCGGGCGGTTTGCTCTACGCCGCCTTGAACGCCCGCCGCCGCGCCGCCGGCGTGGCCGAGCAACCGGCCGAGCCGGTCGCGGCCCCTGAAGGAGTCCTGTCGTGAAGAAGCTCATCAACGCACCCGAGGCCGTTCTCGACGACGCCCTCGCCGGGGTCGCCGCCGCCCATCCCCAGCTGCGCGTCGACACCGAGAACAAGGTGATCACCCGGGCCACGGGCACCAGGCCCGGCAAGGTCGCCCTCATCTCCGGCGGCGGCTCCGGCCACGAGCCGCTGCACGGCGGATTCGTGGGAATGGGCATGCTGGACGCCGCCTGTCCGGGCGAGGTCTTCACCTCACCCGTGCCCGGGCAGATGCTCACCGCCGCCCAAGCCGTCGACGGCGGTACGGGCGTGTTGTTCATCGTGAAGAACTACACCGGGGACGTCCTCAACTTTCAGATGGCCGCCGAACTGGCCACCGACGAAGGCATCGCGGTCGAGAGCGTCCTGGTCGACGACGACGTCGCCGTCCAGGACTCCACCTGGACCGCCGGGCGCCGGGGCACCGGAGCCACCGTCTTCGTCGAGAAGATCGCCGGGGCCCTGGCCGAACAGGGCGCCGACCTGGCCGCCGTCGCGAAGGCAGGACGCCAGGTCAACGCCGCCTCCCGGTCCTTCGCCGTCGCCCTGACCGCCTGCACCACCCCCGCCTCCGGCAAACCCGGCTTCGACCTGCCCGAGGACGAGATCGAGGTCGGCGTCGGCATCCACGGCGAACCCGGACGCAGCAGGGAAAAGCTCCGTCCGGCCAAGGAGATCGTGGCCACCGCCCTGGACGCGATCCTCGCCGACCAGCCCCTCACCGCAGGGGACGAGACCATCGTCATGGTCAACGGCCTGGGCGCCACACCCCTGCTGGAGCTGTACGTGGCCTTCAACGAGGTCGCCGCCGTACTCGCGGACAAGGGCATCGTCATCGCCCGCAACCTGATCGGAAACTACGTCACCAGCCTGGACATGGCTGGTGTTTCGATCACTGTGTGCAAGGCCGATGCCGACATCCTGTCCCTGTGGGACGCGCCCGTGAACACCCCCGCCCTGCGCTGGGGAGTCTAGGAAGAACCGGGCGGGTCCGGTACACGTGAGAGTTCCGGACTCGCCCCCTACCCCCGACGCCGCGACCCCCAAGAACGGAGACTCCGTGGACATCGACCTCGCCCGCACCTGGGTGCAGGCCATCGCCGCCGCCGTGGAAAAGCACAAGGACCACCTCACCCAGCTCGACTCGGCCATCGGAGACGCCGACCACGGCACCAACATGCACCGCGGCTTCTCCGCCGCCACCGCCGCACTCGCCGATCTCGCGCCGGACACCGTGGGGGCCGTGCTGGTCAAGACCGGCACCACCCTGATCTCCAGCGTCGGAGGCGCCTCTGGCCCCCTCTACGGCAGCGCCTTCCGCGCTATGGGCAAGGCCCTGGACGCACCGACCGCCGACGCGGAACGGTTCGCCACAGCCCTCGCGGCCGGACTCCAGAGCGTCCAGAAACTCGGCGCGGCAACACCCGGAGACAAGACAATGATCGACGCCTACGCCCCCGCGCTGGCCGCCTTCCGCCTCACGGCCGACTCCGGCGGCGACTTCGCCGCCGCAGCCATCGCGGCCGCCGACGCCGCCGAGGAAGGCATGCGCGCCACCACCCCCATGCAGGCCCGCAAGGGACGCGCCTCCTACCTCGGCGCCCGCAGCATCGGCCACCAGGACCCCGGGGCCACCTCCACCGCGCTGATCTTCCGCGCCCTCGCCGAAACGATGGCCTCCTGATGACACGCCGCTGCTTTTCCGGCCACGCCGCCTCGCACGGCACAGCCCTGGGCTTCCTCTATCGCACGGACCGCCCGCCCACCCACCCACACCGCCCTGCCCCGCCGCACCGCCGGTGACCCGGTGCAACAGGTCACCGACGCCTTCGACTCCGTCGCCACCCGGCTGCTCGACCTGTCCAAATCGCTGCGCGACCAGGGCAAGGACGAGCAGGCCGACATCATGGAGGTCAACAGCTACCTCGCGCTGGACCCAGACCTGCGAGGACAGGCGATCCAACGAACGCGCCAGGGACTGCCGGTGCCCGTCGCCGTCCACCAGGCCGTCGACAGCTACGCCGGGGTCATCGCCGCCCTCCCCGACCCCACGCTCGCAGAGCGGGCCGCCGACGTACGACAGGTCGGCCGCCGCGTCCTGGCCCACCTGCACGGTGTCACCGGCACTGTGCCCGACCAACCTCTTGTCCTGGTCGCCCATGAGATAGGCGCGGCCGACCTGCTCGAACCCGGACAGACAGTGATCGCTGCCGTCTCCATCACCGGCGGCCCCAACTCGCACGCCGCGATCATTGCCCGCTCGCTGGGCGTCCCCCTCCTCCTGGCCGTCGACCCCGCGCTCCTGGACCTGCCTGACGGCCAAGAGCTACTGCTGGACGCCCACCGCGCCACGGCGGTCGTACACCCCGACGAGCACGAACGCACCACCGCCCTGGCAGCCATGGATGGTTGAGAGCGGCGGGATCGCCCTCACATCCCTTCAGTGGAAGCTGCGGGGAGGACCACGCGGAACAGTCCGGCAGGAGGCCGCGGGGACTTTTCATCCATTGGTTGTGGGTTCGAGTCCCACACGGCCTACCCGACGATCAGCCCCGGGCCAGAGGAGTCTCTGGCCCGGGGCTGATTCTGTTCAGGCGGCGAGGTAGTCGCCGGTGACGAGGCGGTGGATGAGCAGGGCGGTGCTGCCGTCCGGGGTGGTGACGCACACCTCGAAGCGGAGGTGCTTGCCCTCCGGGACGTCGGCATTGTGGAGGAACTGGTGGCCGCCGGAGCCGCCCGTGATGCTGATGTCGCCGTACCCGGACTTGCCCGAGCCGTCGGCGTCGGTCGAGTAGAAGCGGCCGTCGACGCGGGTGCCGGAGGGGGCGCCCGTGATGGTGAGCTGGACGTACAGCGGGCCGATCAGGGTGCGGGGTCCGGCGTGGATGACGGCGTCCTTGAAGGCGAGAGCGACCCAGTCCCCGGACGGCAACTCGACATCGATGGCGTTCGCCTCGTACAGCTTCGCGATGGGCATGTCGGGCTCCTCTGGGTTTGTGGCGCGGTCGACGATCCCGGGGAACACGACGTCGCGGAACTGCGTCACGCGGGCGTCGCCGGGGCAGGCGGTGCCGGATACGGCCCACTCGGGGTGCAGACGGTGGTAGCCGTAGCCGGGGTCGTCGTGGGTGCGGCAGATCCGGAGCGGGACGCCGTGGTGCTGGTGCAGCCACACGCCGACACGGATCAGCTGCTCGACCTGCTCGTCCGTCCACGGGTCGGTTCCGCTGGTGTTGCTTGCGGTCTCGATGGATACGGCGCCGGTCCCGTCGGGGCGGCGGTTGGCCTGGTAGTTGGCGTCGGCGCGGGTCTCGGTGCCGATGTACTGGCCGAGATCGCCCGCGTATCCGAGGCCGAAGTGGGACTCGAGGTTCGTGCTGTCGCGCCAGTACTCGTAGATACGCCTCGCCGTCCAGGGCGCGATGATCGAGTGGACGATCAACTGGGTTGGCCGGATCGCGGGTTGACTGTCGGACTCGGGCTGGAGCTCGTACTTGGTGGCGCCGGGATACCAAGCCATCGGTCCCCCCATCAGGGTTGGTCATGGTGGCCGTCGCGGTCTGCGCCCACCGGGGCGGGGGGCACCCCTTGAAGGATCTCCGCGATGGGGACCGCTGACCCGTTGAGAATGCGCCAACTCCCGTACGGGCAGGGCGGGTCCCGGCCCCTTCCGGTCGTCAGTTCTGTGCTGTCGTGAGCACGATCTTGCCGCGCGTGCTGCGCTGTTCCAGGCGCTCATGGGCCTCGCTCGCGCGCTCCAGCGGGAAGACCGCCTCCACCGGGACCCGGTACGTACCGGCGGCGATCCGGTCGGCGATCTCCCGGAGATCCTGGCGCGGGTCGTAGCCGTGCTGGACCAGGTTGGTGAGCTGGAAGCCCTGGATCGAGGCGTTCTTGGGGTAGAAGTCGCGGGTGTCGACGGTGCTCGGCTCCAGCGCCACGTTCGCCATGGCGACGACCCGGCCGCCGTAGCCGACCTCGCGCAGGCTCTGTGCGAAGACGCGGCCCCCGACGATGTCCAGTACGACCTCCGCGCCGCGCCCCTCGGTCAGTCGCAGGACCTCCTCGACGGTCGCGTCGTCCGGGTGGGCGGAGGTGTCGATGGTCTCGTGGGCGCCCAGTTCGGCGCTCCAGGCGGCCTTGGCGGGTGAGCCTGCGACGGCGATGACGCGTGCTCCGGCGTGGACCGCGATCTGGACGGCCGCGCTGCCGACACCGCTGGCCGCCGCGTGCACCACGACCGTCTCGCCCTTGGACAGCCCGGCCAGATTGCGCAGGCAGTACCAGGCGCTGAACCAGGCCGTGGGCAGGGCGGCGGCCTCGGTCAGGCCGATGCCGTCCGGCAGGACCGTCACCTGTCCCGCGGGCACGGCCGCGAGTTCGGCGTAGAAGCCGGGTATGTTGGCGGAGCCCATCGCCATGACCTGCTGCCCGGCGCTGATGCCGCTCACCCCGGGCCCCACCGCGATCACGGTCCCGGATGCCTCCAGGCCGGGGATCAGCGGCGGACGCCCGGCGCGGTGGTACGAACCGGCGCGGGTGAGCGCGTCCGCCCGGTTCACTCCGGCCGCGGCGATCCGCACCAGCACTTCACCCGGTCCAGCGACCGGGTCGGGTACCTCGACCGGGACCAGGACCTCGGGTCCTCCGAACTCGTCGATCCGCACCGCACGCATGCCGTACTCGCTTTCACGTTGACTGTCCGACACTGGTTGAAGCGGTGTCACTGTGCGACACCTTATGAACCGGTGTCAAGCGGTAGGGTGGAGGCATGAGTCGTACGCCTGCGCCCGCCGACCCCCTGATGGCGTTCTCCTTCATCGGCGGCCGCCCCTGCCTGGACTTCGTCGCCACCCTCGGCAAGCGCCATACGGCCCCCGTCGAGCGGCTGGCCGACATGGGCGCGCTGGATCGCTGGATCAGTCAGGCGCAGCTGGAGGCGGACCGGGACGCGGCGGCGGCCCCCGATGCGGACGGCATGCGGATCACGCCGGCGGACCTGGAGGACGCGCGCGCCCTGCGCGAGGTGCTCTACCGGCTGCTGCGAGCCGCAATGCGTGAGCAGGCCCCGGATCCGGACGATGTCGTACGGGCCAACGAAGCCGCCGCCCGACCCGACCTCGCACCCCAACTGGCCGTCGGCGAAGACCCGGACGGCGAACCGCAGCCCGCACTGCGCTGGCAGGCCCGCCATCCCGCGCGCGCCGCTCTGGCGACGGTGGCCCGCGACGCGGTGCTGCTGGCCGGTGGCCCGCTCGTGGCCCGGGTCAAGGAGTGCGAGAACCCGGAGTGTTCGCTGCTGTTTCTCGACGACTCCCAGGCGCGGCGCCGCCGTTGGTGCTCCATGGAACGCTGCGGGAACCTCGCCAAGATTGCCGAGTACCGCTCCCGTACGCGCAAGAAGTCCTGACCGGGAGCCGAAGCAGGGAATCGACGTCCGAATTCCGCCAGACACGACTCCGCGGCCGGCGCAGGCTCGTACGTAACCGACGGAGGAACGAACCATGACCCCGACAACCCTGTCCGCGGGCCGTGCGAGCGAACGCGTGGCCTCGGGCGACTGGCAGTCCCTCGCCGACGAGCTGAACGAGCACGGCAGCGCGCTCACCCCGCGGATCCTCACCGCCGCCGAGTGCCGGTCGATCGCGGCGCTCTACGACGACGAGGAGCGATTCCGCTCGACCGTCGACATGGCCCGCCACCGCTTCGGCTCCGGCCAGTACCGCTACTTCGCCAATCCGCTGCCGGACCTCGTACGGGAACTGCGCGAGGCGTTCTACCCGCACCTGCTGCCGATCGCCCGCGACTGGGCCGGGAAGCTCGGCAAGCCCGGGCCCTGGCCCGGCACGCTGGAGGAGTGGCTGGCCATGTGCCATGAGGCCGGACAGTCCAAGTCGGCCCAGATCCTGCTGCGTTACGGGCCGGGCGACTGGAACGCCCTGCACCGGGACGTGTTCGGCGACGCGGTCTTCCCGCTCCAGGTCGTCATCGGCCTGGACACCCCCGGGACCGACTACAGCGGCGGCGAGTTCCTGACGGTCGAGCAGCGTCCGCGCGCGCAGTCGCGGGGCTCGTCGACCACGCTGCCGCAGGGGCACGGTCTGATCTTCACCACCCGCGACCGGCCGGTGCGTTCGGCGCGCGGCTGGTCGGCCGGACCTGTGCGGCACGGCGTGAGCACCGTTCGCTCGGGCCGCAGGCGGACGCTCGGCCTGGTCTTCCACGACGCGGCATGACGGATGAGGTTCCAGGACCTGGGGTCCTGGAACCTCATCGCTGTGCTTGGGGTTGTGGGCTGTCACCTGTGGTGGCAGTCCCAGTGGCCCTTCACCCAGTGCTTCTCCCAGTGGCTGGGAACGAAGACCCACTTCCAGTGGCCCTTGTGTTCCTTGCTGTCCTTGTGGTCCCTGTGGTCCTTTCCGTCGTCCTTCCAGAACCCCTTGTGCCACGTGCCGTGCTTGTCGTGGAAGCCCGGGTGCCAGGTCTTGTGGTCGGCGTGCTTGGCCTTGATCCACTTCTTTTCCCAGTGGCCCTTGACCCACTTCTTCACCCAGTGCCCGTGCTTCCAGGTGCACTGGTCGTGGTGATCGCCGGCGACGGACGCGGTCGTCGAGGCGGGCGCCGGAGCGGCAGTGGCTGTTCCGGCGGCGCCCAGAGCGGCACCACCGGCCAGCAGGCCGGTCGCGGCGGCCCCGGCCACCAGGCGGCGGACTCGGACGGAAATCGTCATCGGACTCACCTCCCTCGGTTCGGATCGGTTGTTCTGTCGGATGTCCTCCTTGGCCGTACATGCGTGCCGTGAACGGCGTGACATGGGGGATTCGAGGCCGGCCGTGACCCGGATTGGGTTAAATCTCCTGAATTGGAAGAAACTTCGCATGCGGTTCGTACGGTCACATTGGGGCATCGCGCTGTCCCGTTCGGGACCGGAACCGCCAGGCGGTACGCCACGTCTCTACCAGTACGTCCTGGGTAACGAATCGGCGCTATCAGGCCTTTTCACCATCAATGCCATCACTGATTCGGAGCAGCCGCACCCGCACCTGTGAGGGAGCCATCCAGGGGGAAGCCGGCTCCGAATCACCTCTGAAGAATTCCTGCAAGGAGGCGAGGTCTCCCGAGGTCCCTGGAGGGGCCGCCGCATCGGCAAACGCTCATTCGGGCATCACGGCCCGACGGTAGCCAACCCGCGAGTAGACCCGAGCCCGACGGTCCCTCCACGGTGCGGACGACCTCTCCCGGCCCGTGCCCCGCCCCCTGCTCCTGACGAGTGGTTCAAAAAAGATTCTCCGCGAGCTGTCGAGAATCCGTCGTCGGCTGCGACGTCCCCTGTGAGAGTTGCCCACAAGGGGCGGCGACGCATCCGAAGGAGCACGTCATGAAGTATCTGGTGATGGTCCAGGGCTCGCAGGCCGACTACGAAGCGATGCGCGGTCAGGCGTCCGACGCCGGCCCGGCCTGGAGCGAGAAGGATGTGCAGGCGATGTTCGCCTTCATGGGCGAGGTCAACAACGACCTTTCCGAATCCGGTGAATTCGTCGACGGGAACGGTCTCGCCGAGCCCGCGCGGACCCGGTTCGTCAGCGCGGGCAAGGACGGGAAGCCCGTGATCAGCGACGGTCCCTACAGCGAGACCAAGGAGCTGCTCGCCGGCTACTGGGTGCTCGACTGCGAGAGCCTGGAACGGGTCACCGAGATCGCCGCGCGGATCGCGACCTGCCCCGCGCCCGAGGGGGCGCCCGTCTACCCGGTGGTCATCCGGCCCATCCTCGACGGCGGAGGCGATGTGTGAGACGTACGACCGGCATCGAGGACCTGCTGCGCCTGCACGCGCCGCAGGTCCTCGGTGCGCTGGTGCGGCGGTACGGGCACTTCGACCTGGCCGAGGACTCCGTACAGGAGGCGCTGCTGGCCGCCGCGCGGCAGTGGCCCGAGTCGGGGCTCCCCGACAACCCGCGTGGCTGGCTGATCAAGGTCGCATCCCGTCGGCTCACCGAAGCGCTGCGCAGCGAAGAGGCCCGGCGCAGGCGCGAGGAGACCGTCGCCGCGCTCACCCCACGGGACGCCTTCACGGCGCCCGCGCCCGGGGAGAGCCGAGCGCCGTCCGACGACGACACCCTCACCCTGCTCTTCCTCTGCTGTCACCCCGAACTCACCCCGGCCGCACAGATCGCGCTGACCCTGCGCGCCGTCGGCGGTCTGACCACGGCCGAGATCGCCCGCGCCCATCTGGTGCCCGAGGCGACGATGGCGCAGCGCATCAGCCGGGCCAAGCAGAAGGTCAAGGGGGTGCCCTTCCGGCAGCCGGGGCCCGAGGACCGTGATCAGCGGCTCGCCGCCGTGCTGCAGGTGCTCTACCTGATCTTCAACGAGGGCTATACGGCGACCTCCGGCACCGATCTGCACCGCGCCGATCTCGCCGGTGAGGCGATCCGGCTGACCCGGGCCGTCCGCAGGCTGCTGCCCAGAGACGGCACGGTGACCGGGCTGTTCGCCCTGATGCTGCTCACCGACGCCCGCAGCGCCGCGCGCACCGGACCGCACGGCGAGCTGGTCCCGCTCGACGAGCAGGACCGCACCCTCTGGGACGCGAAGGCGATCACCGAGGGGACCGCGCTGGTGGAGGAGGCCCTGTCCGAGGGGCCGGCCGGGGCCTATCAGCTGCAGGCCGCGATCGCCGCGCTGCACGACGAGGCGGCGCGTGCGGACGACACCGACTGGCCGCAGATTCTCGGGCTCTACGACATCCTCGTACGCCGTGCTCCCGAGCCGATGGCCGAGCTGGGCCGTGCCGTGGCCGTCGCCATGGTGCACGGACCCGAGGCGGGGCTCGCCGAAGTCGCCAAGCTGGAGGACCGGTTGGCGGGGCATCACCGGCTCGATGCCGTACGGGCCCACCTGCTCGAGAAGGCGGGGGATACCGAAGGGGCCCGCGCCGCCTACCAGTTGGCGGCCCGGCGAACCCTCAGCGTCCCCGAGACGCGCTACCTCCAGAT
Source organism: Streptomyces sp. NPDC005408 (assembly GCF_040606445.1). Classification (NCBI taxonomy): domain Bacteria; kingdom Bacillati; phylum Actinomycetota; class Actinomycetes; order Kitasatosporales; family Streptomycetaceae; genus Streptomyces; species Streptomyces sp. NPDC005408. Next base: position 144,419 of record NZ_JBEXEX010000017.1, read on the forward strand.
GCGGGCGGCCCGGCTGTTGCCCCCGAAGTAGCCAGAGCGGTCACCGGGCCGCCAACCCCCAGGTCAGAGTCGGATTCTTAGCTTCCGGCGCTGTTGCAGAGTGGTGACAGTACGGGGATTGCCCGGCCGATCTTCGGCAGTGAAGATGAGCACATCGCCGCAAAGCCGGGACCGAACGGGGCTGGACGGAAGGCGAGTTCTCATCCAGCTCGCCCTGCGAGCTCTCTCATCTCGCTCCACCGCCTGTCGCGGCGCTCTGCCGCGCTGTTCTCTCGTACGGCCGACTGCCGCCCATCCAGCGGCAGTCCGGCCCCCTAGGCCCTGCCCGGCTGATCAGGCCGGACAGGACCTAGTCGATTCCTTGGGGGAGTCCACCATGTCCGTTCGCTTCGCCTCCGCCGCCGCGCTCACCGTCGCCGCCGCCGTCGGCACCACCCTTGTCCCGCTCAGCGCTTACGCCGCCCCGGTGGCCTCCGACAAGCCCCTCACCATCGAGCTGGGCACCCCGGCGCCGGCCGGACCGCTGACCCGGGGCGGGGTGAGCGAGACCTTCACGTTCACCGTGAAGAACTCCTCGGACAAGGCCGTGGACTTTCAGCCGTGGATGGTCGGGGACACGGACGGTGCGAGCCCCATCGCCGCCTCGCACCTTGTCTTCGACGTGGAGCCGGTGAACGCCCCGGCCACGGACGAGTTCGTCGGCCAGCAGGACGCGGGCGCGCAGGGCTATTTCTACCCGGCCGAGAAGGGCAGGAACGCTTCGTTCTCGGTGCCCGCCAAGGGTGAGCTGAGCTGGAAGGTCTCCGTAGGCCTCGGCAAGAACTACCCCTCCAACAACGGCAACCTGAAGCTCCTGGCCGACGACCTGGCCGAGAACACCCAGCGCCAGAACGACGACACCGTGATCTTCGAGTCCAGCCCGAAGATCAACACCGGGCCCGCCTCCATGACGTTCGAGACCGACGAGAACACTCCGATCAAGCCCGGCACGACGGGCAACGTCGACATCGTCCACCAGCTCAAGGGCGGGGTGACTTTCGACTCCGACCTGAGGACCACCCTGGAGGTCGTCGAGGAGCCCGGCTCCACGGGGAAGATCCCCGAGCTGGTGATCGAGGAGCTGGGCGAGGACGGCAAGTACACCAAGGTCAAGAAGTTCGCAGGCGAGCAGACGTGGCAGCTGGCGGACATCCGCAAGAGCCACATCATGCACCGCACCCGCCTTCGCGTGAGCGTCATCGACTTCAAGGGCATCCAGAAGCCGGTCAAGATCACGTTGCACGCGTCGACGTCGCTGACCGAGGGCAACGTCCACCCGTTCCTGGGGGCCCAGGGCAGGATCACGGTCGCCCCCGAGCGCGGCACCACCCCGCCCAGCGGCAGGCCGTCCGCGACCCCGTCCGCCACGCCCTCCGCCACCGCGTCCCCGTCCGCGACCGCATCGGCGACGCCGTCCGCCTCGGCGGCGGCCGGCGGGAACACCCCCGTCACCACCACCGGCGCCCTCGCCAGCACCGGATCCTCCAGCGCCACCTGGTACGCGGCCTTCGCCGCCGCCGCTCTGATCGCGGCCGGCGGAGCGCTCACCGCACTGCGTCTGCGCCGCCGCTGAGCGAACGGACGATCACCGCTGCACAGCGGTACGCATCAAATGGATTTGATCTTGCTCCGGATGGCGTAAGGTGGTGTTCACCGACGCGGGGTGGAGCAGCTCGGTAGCTCGCTGGGCTCATAACCCAGAGGTCGCAGGTTCAAATCCTGTCCCCGCTACTGACAACAGTGGCCCGGCACTCGTAAGAGTGCCGGGCCACTGTCGTATCCACCTCTCCCGATCGCCCGGTTGGCCGACGGCGACTCGCCGCCCGGCGCGGCTGCGGCCAGCCTGGGAAGGGCGCGGCACCGTCCGCAGCCGTGGGCGGACCGGGCAGGAGAGCATCCGTGGCGAAGCGAGAGCAGGGCGGAGCCGACATCGCCCGCGGTTTCGCCGGCCTGCTGCCCGCGCTGATGATCGTCGGCGGCTTGATCTTCGATCTCCTGACCCCGCCCCGGTTCACGGCGGTCCCGCTCTTCGCCGCGGCGCCCCTGATCGCGGCCCCCATCTTCACCTGGGTCGGAACCCTGCTGACCGGTATCGCGGCGACACTCGGCGTGACGGGGCTGCACCTCTACAACCACACGGCCTCGCAGATCACCGCGTTCACCGAGCTGAGCACCGTGATCACCGTCTCGGGTCTTGCGCTGCTCATCAACCGGGTCGTACGGCTCAGCAGCGAGCGCCTCGCATCAGCCAGGGTGATCGCCGAGACCGCCCAGCGCGCCGTGCTGCCGACCCCCGCGGACCGGATCGGCGGGCTGGAGGTCGCCGCGCGGTACGAGGCTGCACAGGCGGACGCGTTCATCGGCGGTGACCTCTTCGCCGTACAGGACACGCCCTTCGGGGTGCGGCTGGTGGTCGGTGACGTACGGGGCAAGGGGCTCGAAGCGGTCGAGGCGGTGGCCGTGGTGATCGGTGCGTTCCGGGAGGCAGCCGAGCAGGAGGGCTCGCTCGTAGGGGTTGCCGGGCGGCTGGACCGGGCGCTCGCGCGCGAGGGCACGCGGCGGCCCACCCTGGACGCCTTCGAGGGGTTCACCACCGCGGTACTGGCCGAGATCCCGCGCGACGATGCCGTTGTACGGGTTGTGAACCGGGGGCATCCGGAACCACTGCTGCTGTATGCCGACGGGAAACTGGAAGTCCTGGAGCCGTCCGAGGCCGCCCTGCCGCTGGGCATGGGCGATCTGGGGATGTGGCCGGACCGCGCGGACACCCACCCCCTGCCTCCTGGGGCCACACTGCTTCTCTACACGGACGGGCTGTCCGAGGCGCGCGATGCGAACGGCGTCTTCTACGACCCCGGCGAGCGGCTGGCCGGGCGGCTCTTTCCCGGGCCCGAGGAGCTGCTGGACGCGCTGGTCGCCGACGTACGACGGCATACGGGCGGCGGCGCCACGGACGACATGGCGCTGCTGGCGGTCAGCCGCCCCGCGGAGGGGCAGCCGAAGCGCCGCAGGACCGTTCCGGTGGTCAGGCGCGCTCAGCCCAGCCAGTGAAGGCCCTGGCCGTGCGGTGCCGTGAACGCGACGGCCCGCTCGTCAAGGGCGAGCGTGAGCAGGTGCTCGTCGGGCGGCCTCGGGGCATCGAGCCAGGGCAGCACCGTGTGGTGCTCGTTGGAGATCCAGTGGCCGGGCAGGCCGCGGACGATTCGTGCGAACTCCTCGCGCCGGGCGAGCGGGAGGTACGTGAGCACGGCGGTGTGCAGGACGACGAGCGTCGCGCCGTCTGGGGCTTCGGCGGCGAGCGGCGCGAGTTCCTCGACCAGATCGCCGCGGACGATCCGGGGGCGGGGAGCGTCCCGTACGGCTTCGATGGCGCCGAGCTGCTGTCGCGGCCGGTCGCCGCGGCCCGGCCAGATCAGGGACTGGAGCCAGCGGACGTCCTCGGGGTCGGTGATGTCGAGCGGGTTGAGGTCGATGCCCGCGCGCCAGGCGATCTCGGGCAGCCGGCCGGGCAGCGGCAGGTCCGGGGGCGCGGATCCGTACGTACGGCAGTCGAAGGTGACGACGGACTCGCCGAGCCGTGGGCCGTCGTCGTAGCGGTAGGCGTAGCGGTCGGGATGCAGACAGAGCCCAGCCGAGGTGCCGACCTCGATCAGGGCGAGAGGCTGGGGGAGCGCGGCCAGGAGCGGAAGCAGCGTCGCGCAGCGGGCGGGCTCGTTGGTCTGGGTGAAGCGCGCGAGCATCACATCGCGGACGGCGTCCCTGTGCGCGGGCAGCCAGTCGCGGAAGGCGGGCCATGTCTCGTACGGCCCGCCGAGGTGGCGTACCGCGGCGAGGAGCAGATTCGGCTGCTGCTTGTTGCCGGGCGGGAGTGAGGCGATGAGGGCGCAGATGTCCGGGTCTTCGGCGATTTCGGCGGTGAGCTTCTCATACACGGGAGACTGACCGTGTGCTTGCTCGGCGGAGAACTCGCGATAGCGGTCCGCCACGCTCTGGCTGATGTGTACGACCATGGGCCAGACGGTAGATGGGCACCCTATGTAATCGAGAGGCATCCCTCCGCATAACATCTGAGGCAACGTCAGGTGAGGGGTGTTGCCTGAGGGGCGGTCAAGTCGCCCGAGTCCGGGCGCTTGTGTCCGGGTACGTCTGTGTCAACGTCGTTAATGATCAGTCGGAACAGCTTGGAATCCGGCGCTGGTGTCTATTAACGTTCGATAACGCAGCGCGGTCGTCCCAGCCGTCGCAAGAGACGGCACCGTGCGCACGCGCCGAATCCCGCAAGGGAACCGGGGAACCACCAATTGGGGTGAATCGGGCACCTTTTGCCGTTCTTTTCCGCGGCGGAAGCGCTCGTAGGAGACCTTCCTGCTCCGAACCCGTCAGCTAACCCGGTAGGCGAGAAGGAAGGAAAGGAGTACGCCTCCGTGGCGTCCAATAAACCTGCCCCTGAAGCACCCTTCGAAACTGATTTCTTCGGCGTCGAAGTGAAGACAGAGCGGGCATGGGAGGAATGGAACCCCACCGAGGACTCCGTCCGTCCGGTGCGCGGCCGGCACCGTGTCATGAAGCAGCGCGGCGGACTCGCCCGCAGCTCCACGGTGCTCGGGGTCGGCGTGATCGCCGCGGTCGGCGCGGGCGGCATGGCCACCGCGCAAAGCAAGCCGCCGGTCTCCATATCCCTCCCCGACTCGATCGCGGACAACCTGCCCGACGCCAAGTCCCTGCCGGGCGTGGGCTCCCTCATCTCCGACGACTCCTCGGACGCGGACGCGGGCAACACCGCTCCGCTCACCTCGTCGACCCTCGCGGCGGACACCGGCTCCCGGCCCGAGGCGCAGGGCTCGGCCGGTGAGGCGCTGCGCGCCCGTATCCTCCAGCAGGCCGACCAGCAGCAGTCCGAGGCGGACGCCGAGGCGAAGGCAGCCGCGGAGAAGGTCGCCGCCGAGAAGGCCGCGGCGGAGGCGAAGACGCAGCAGACGGCGGCGGAGACCAAGGCCGAGGCGGCGAAGCTCGCTGCCGAGAAGGCCGCGGCGGCGAAGGCGGAGGCCGAGCGCCTCGCCAAGCTCGCCGCGAGTTACGCCCTGCCGACCTCCTCGTACACGATCACCTCGACCTTCGGCGAGGCCGGTTCGATGTGGTCCTCCGGCTACCACACCGGCCTGGACTTCGCGGCCCCGACGGGAACGCCCCTCAAGGCCATCCACAGCGGCACCGTCAAGTCGGCGGGCTGGTCCGGTTCTTACGGCTACCGCACGGTCATCGAACTCGATGACGGCACGGAGCTCTGGTACGCCCACCAGTCCTCGATCTCGGTCAGCGCCGGGCAGAAGGTGTCGACGGGCGAGACGATCGGCCGCGTCGGCGCGACGGGCAATGTGACGGGCCCGCATCTGCACCTCGAGGTCCACACGCCGGACGGAACCGGGATCGACCCGATGGCCTGGCTGCGGGGCAAGGGCCTGACGGTCTGAGGTCTGGCCCCTCTGACGCGTCTGACGCGGAAGCGTTACCGGTACGGCGCGGAATAGGCCGTACCGGTAAGCGTGTTGATCAACGCATGACTTCTCTCCGTACCCTCGGCTCGTCCGATCTCGCCGTCTTCCCGCTCGCCCTCGGCGGCAACGTCTTCGGCTGGACCGCCGACCAGGCGCAGTCCTTTGCCGTGCTCGACGCCTATGCCGCCGCCGGCGGGAACTTCGTCGACACCGCCGACAGCTACTCCGCCTGGGTTCCGGGCAACGAGGGCGGCGAGTCCGAGACGATCATCGGCAAGTGGATCGCCGCGCGCGGCAACCGTTCCGACGTCGTCGTGGCGACCAAGGTCGGCGCCCACCCCCAGTACAAGGGCCTCTCCGGTGCCACGGTCAAGGCTGCGGCCGAGGAGTCGCTGAAGCGGCTCGGTACCGACTACATCGACCTGTACTACACGCACTTCGACGACCCGGGCGTCCCCGTCGAAGAGATCATCACCGCCCTCGACCAGCTGGTGAAGGAGGGCAAGGTCCGCGCCATCGCCGCCTCCAACGTCACCGCCGAGCGGCTTCAGGCGTCCCTGGACTTCTCGGAGCGCGAGGGGCTTGCCCGCTATGTCGCACTCCAGCCGCACTACAACCTCGTGTCCCGCGACACCTACGAGGGCGATCTGCGGGACACCGCCGCTCGCGGCGGGCTCGCGGCCGTCCCCTACTTCGCGCTCGCGTCCGGCTTCCTCACCGGCAAGTACCGGCCCGGTGCCACGGTCGACAGCGCCCGGGCCCAGGGCGCGGGCAAGCACCTGGAGACGGAGCGGGGCGTGAAGGTCCTCGCAGCGCTCGACCAGGTGGCGGGGGCGCGCGGCGCCGAGATCGCGACCGTGGCTCTTGCCTGGCTGGCCGCGCAGCCGACCGTCGCGGCGCCCATCGCCTCGGCCCGTACGGTCGAGCAGCTGCCGGCACTGACGGCGGTCGCGGAGCTGGAGCTGACGGACGACGAGCTGGCCGTGCTGACGGCGGCGTCCGCGTAGGGGTCTAGGTCCTGTCCGGTCGATCAGGCCGGATCAGTGAGCGGCCCGCCGCGGAGCGGCTGATGTCACTGCGATGCGTGCGATCGCAAGGCGGAGGATGGGGGTCCCCCCGCCGAAGGCAGGGGGAGAGCCGACGCGGAGCGTCGGCGACTGACGACAACGCAGCGTGGGGGCACCTCCCGTGCCCGAAGGGCTACGGGGGAGTGCGTGCCAGGGCACGCGAGCCCGGCAAGATCCGAACAACAGCCCTAGGAGCGGTACGGGTTGTAGCCGCCGTAGTCGCGGTGGGGCGGCGGTGCCCATGCCTGGCCCGTAGCCCGCGCCGCATAGGTCAGCGCCGGACCCGCGACCTCCTTGCGCTGCCACAGGTGGTGCAGCAGCTCCTGCTCGCGCTCCATGAAGTCAGGGCCCGCCGCGCCGCGGTGGGCCCGGTGGCGCAGAAAGGCCAGGGACGTCGCGAACCGTTCGTACTCCGAGACGGCGTGGGCCGCGGCCGGTCCGTGCGTACGGCGGGCCACATCGCGCGCCATCGTGCGCGCCCGCATCGAGGAGAGCGCGCGCGGCTCGTCCGAGGTCAGCCAGCCGGCTGCGGCGTATGCGGGCAATTCGGTCGATATTGTGCGCAGTTCCCGCTGTCGGGTCCAGATCGTCAGCCAGGTCAGCAGGCCGAAGGCCGGGACCATGAACGCCCCGTACACGGCGTAGAAGCCGAAGGGGCCGAAGAGCGACGACGCTCCGTTCCACAGCGCGTGCATGCCCATCGCGAGGGCGAGGCCGAGCAGCGGCAGGGCGATCCGCCGGATCCGATGGCGCTGTGCGGCGAGTGCGGCGATCCCGAAGCCGATGCCGGTGAGCACGGTGAAGAGGGGATGCGCGAACGGCGACATGACGACGCGTACGAAGAAGGTCGCCGCGGTCACCGATGCGAGGCCCGAGGTGCCTATCTGCTGGTCCTCACCGAAGGCGTTGCCCAGGTAGAGGATGTTCTCGGTGAAGGCGAAGCCGGTCGCGGTGAAACCGGCCACGACGACGCCGTCGACGATCCCGGTGAAGTCCCGTCTGCGGAAGATGAAGATGAGCAGAATCGCCGCGGCCTTCGCGCTCTCCTCGACGACCGGGGCTATGACGGTCGCGCCGAGCGTGTCCGCGCTCGCCGGGTCGGCGGTGGCCGTGGCTATCCAGCGGGTCGCGAAGGAGTTCGCGATGATCGCGACCAGGGCGGCGGCGAAGGCCCCCCAGGCGAAGGCGAACAGTAGATTCCGCCAGGGTCCGGGCTCGACCCGGTCGAGCCAGCGGAAGGCGGCGGCCAGAAGCGGGACGGGCAGGGTGGCCAGGCCGAGTCCGACCAGGAAGCCCTGGGTGCCGGTCTGTTCGCGTACGAGGGCGAGGATGACGAGGCCGGACAGGGCGAGGAGCGTGATGATCACGCCGGCCCGGACCGCCTTGCTGCGCCAGAGCCGGGAGGCGCGGCGCGGCTTGTAGCGCCAGCGGGCACGCTCCGGCACGGCATCGAAGAGCGGCTGCTCGTCGAAGGCCGGGACCGCCGGATGCGGTGAGAAGTGCTGCGGGAGCGACTCGGACACCCAATGACCCTAACGAGCGACACTGACACCTGGCGATGGTGCCCGTCCCACTACCGAGGGTTACGCGGAGCCCAACGGGCGGCGGAACAGCAGGTCGTGCACCTTGTGACCCTTGTCCAGGCCCTGCCCCTCGAACCGGGTGAGCGGCCGGAAGGCGGGGCGCGGGGCGAAGCCGCCGTGTTCCTGCGTGTTCTCGACGTCCGGGTGGGCGGAGAGAACTTCGAGCATCTGCTCGGCGTACGGCTCCCAGTCGGTCGCGCAGTGCAGGATCGCGCCGGGCTTCATGCGGGTCGCGGCGAGGGTGAGGAACTCGGGCTGGATCAGCCGGCGCTTGTGGTGGCGCTTCTTGGGCCAGGGGTCGGGGAAGTAGACGCGCAGCCCGGCGAGGGAGCGGGGCGGGAGCATCTCGCGCAGGAGGATGATCGCGTCCCCGTTGGCGACCCGGATGTTGGACAGCCCGTTCCGCTCCGCGAGACCGAGGAGGTTGCCCTGGCCGGGGGTGTGCACGTCGACGGCAAGGATCCCGGTGCCGGGATCGGCGGCGGCCATCTGCGCGGTGGCCTCGCCCATCCCGAACCCGATCTCCAGGACGACGGGCAGCCCGCCGAACATCTCCTCGAGATCGAGGACGCGATGCCCGTCGATGTCCATGCCCCACATGGGCCACAGCCGCTCCAGGGCATCCCCCTGCCCGGCGGTGACCCGACTCCGCCGCGGCTGGAAGCTCCGGATCCGCCGCTCATGATGAGACCCGGCGGGATCGGCAGCGGGCCCCCCGGGGAAGCGCGGCTCGCTCTTGGCGCGGAGGGGCGGACGGGGGTGGGCTTGGCCGGGGGTGTGGTTTCGAAGCTCAGACACAGTGTGTCGATTCTACGGGGGGCCGGGGGTGGGGTGCCGGTCCGCGGTGCGGGCCCGGGGGTCCGTAGCGCGGGCCCGCCGCGGCATGCGTGTTCCGTGTCGCCTTTGGGCTCGACTCCTCGGCGTCGGCCCGGGCCTGCCGGGCGGTTCGCCCGCGCGCTAGCGGGACGTCTTCGCCAGGGGGCCGTCCGTCAGGGACGTCAGGGCCCGGCGGGCCACCTCGCGGCCGATGGGGAGCGACGCCGTCGCCGCCGGCGACGGCGCGTTCAGCACATGCACCGTCCGGGGTGCCTCGCGGATCAGGAAGTCGTCCGCCAGCGTCCCGTCCCGCAGCACCGCCTGCGCCCGCACCCCCGCCGCCGCCGGTCGCAGGTCCGAATCCGTCACCGCCGGGAGCAGCCGGCGCACTGCCGTGGTGAAGGCCCGCTTCGACAGGGAGCGGTGCAGTTCCCCCGCTCCGTACCGCCAGTGTCTGCGGGCAATCCGCCAGGAGCCCGGCCAGCTCAGCGTCTCGGCGAGCTCCCTCGGGCGGACCGCCGACCAGCTGTAGCCCTCGCGGGCGAGCGCCGGGACCGCGTTCGGACCGACGTGGACACCGCCGTCGATGCCGCGTGTCAGGTGGACGCCGAGGAAGGGGAAGGCCGGGTCGGGGACTGGATACACCAGGCCCCGCACCAGCGAGGGGTCCGCCAGTTCGTAGTACTCGCCCCGGAAGGGGACGATCCGCATCCCCGGGTCGTCGCCCACGAGCCGCGCCACCCGGTCGCAGTGCAGCCCCGCGCAGTTCACCAGCACCCGCGCCCTGACCACCGTCCCCGATGCCGTCCGCACCGCGACACCCCAGGCCCGGCGGTCGACCGCGGCCACCTCCTCGCCGTACCGGATGTCCGCCCCGGACGCGGCTCCCAGCTGCGCCGCCACCGCCGCGAAGTCGCACACCCCGGTCGTCCCGACGTGGATGGCCGCGAGCCCCCGCACCTCCGGCTCGTACTCCATGATCTGCGCAGGGCCCAGCTCCCGCACCGGAATGCCGTTCTCCCGGCCGCGCTGGACCAGCGCGTGCAGCCGCGGCAGCTCGTCCTTGCCCGTGGCCACGATCAGCTTCCCCGTGACCTTGTGCGCGATGCCGTACTCCGCGCAGAACTTCACCATCTCCGCCGCGCCCCGCACCGCGAAGCGCGCCTTGAGCGACCCAGGCCGGTAGTAGACACCGCTGTGGATCACCCCGCTGTTCCGCCCGGTCTGGTGCCGTGCCGGGCCCGTCTCCTTCTCCAGGACGATCACCCGGGTGCCGGGAGCCGCGCGGGTGAGGGCATAGGCCGTCGACAGGCCGACGATCCCGCCGCCGATCACCAGCACGTCACAGTCGAAGTCATGCACCGAGCCCTGCCCGGACGCCGTCACCGCGTCACCTCCCACCCCGATAGTGCACTGGCCCACTGACATTGCCGCTAAACCAGGTGAGGTCAGGGTGTGCGCGCCCAGGTCCTGTCCGGTCGATCGTGCCGGGCTCCGGCCCGATCGACCG
>NZ_JBEXEX010000018.1:0-148526 GCF_040606445.1 Streptomyces sp. NPDC005408
GCTCGTCGAGGGCTGCGTGCTCACGGACCACCTCGGCGACTGACCGGGCGGCGCGGCCCCGCCGGACGGTGCCCCGCTCCACGAAGGGCCGCGCTAGGCCCTGTCCGGCCGGTCTTGTCGGGCTCGCGTGCCCTGGCACGGCACTCCCCCGTAGCCCTTCGGGCACGGGAGGTGCCCCCATCGCCAGACCCGCTCACTGATCCGGCCTGATCGACCGGACAGGACCTAGCCGAGGAGCTCGTCCGCCACCAGTTCTGCGATCTGGACCGCGTTCAGCGCCGCGCCCTTGCGAAGGTTGTCGTTCGACAGGAACAGCGCGAGGCCGTTCTCGACCGTCTCGTCCACCCGGATCCGGCCCACGTACGACGCGTCCTTGCCCGCCGCCTGCAACGGCGTCGGGATCTCCGAGAGCTCAACCCCCGGCGCACTCTTCAGCAGCTCGTACGCACGCTCCACGGAGACCGGGCGCTCGAAGCGCGCGTTCACCTGAAGCGAGTGGCCCGAGAAGACCGGCACTCGGACACACGTGCCGGAGACCTTGAGCTCCGGGATCTCCAGGATCTTGCGGGACTCGTTGCGGAGCTTCTGCTCCTCGTCCGTCTCGAAGGAGCCGTCATCGACGATCGACCCCGCGAGCGGCAGCACGTTGAAGGCGATAGGGCGCTTGTAGACGCCGGGCTCGGGGAATTCGACGGCGTCACCGTCGAAGGCGAGCTGGTCGGCCTGCTCGGCCACCGCGCACGCCTGCGTCCGCAGCTCGGCCACGCCCGCGAGGCCGGAGCCCGATACGGCCTGGTATGTCGTGGCGACCATCGCGGTCAGCCCGGCCTCCTCGTGGAGCGGGCGCAGCACCGGCATCGCGGCCATCGTCGTGCAGTTCGGGTTGGCGATGATGCCCTTTGGCCGGTCCTTGATCGCGTGCGCGTTGACCTCGGAGACGACCAGCGGCACCTCGGGGTCGCGGCGCCAGGCCGAGGAGTTGTCGATCACGACGGCGCCCTGCGCGGCGACCTTCTCGGCGAGCGCCCTGGAGGTCGCGCCGCCGGCGGAGAAGAGCACGATGTCCAGACCGGAGTAGTCGGCCGTGGACGCGTCCTCGATGGTGATCTCCTGGTCCTGCCACGTGAGGGCGGAGCCCGCGGACCGCGCGGAGGCGAAGAGGCGGAGCTCGTCGACCGGGAACTTGCGCTCGGCGAGGATCTTGAGCATGACTCCGCCGACCTGACCGGTGGCTCCGACGATTCCGACCCTCACGGTGACTCCTTCTGTCTTTGCGTGTGACGCGGGCAGCCTGCCCATCATGCGTATGACCCGGGTCTTCTTGTCCAATCCATTGTCCGGCATATGAAAGGGGCGGGCGTCCGGCATGGACGCCCGCCCCTTTCGGGTCACTCGATACCGCTACGGAGTGACCTTCTCGATCACGACACTGCCGGAGCCCGCGACCGTTCCGCGGCCGTTCAGCAGCTGCACCTCGCCGAAGAACTGACGTCCCTCGGGAGCCGCGCCACCCACCAGCACCTCGGCGCTGACCTGCGCCGACGCACCGTTGGCGAGCTTGACTGCCTTCGTCGAGTCGACCTTGACCGAGCCGAGCGCCGCCGCGAAGTACACATCGCGGTAGTTGTACTCGGTGGTCCCGGCCGGGACGGAGTAACCGTCGACGACGATCGTGTAGGTGCCGGCGGCCGGCTTGAGCAGGCTCACCGCCTCCTCCGAGTCGCCGTCCGCGGACTGGCCGACCAGCACGTTGTTCAGGTAGACCGACAGGTCCAGGTCGGCGCCGGTGTCGGAGACCCCGCCGATGGCGACGTCGAGACGCTCGACGCCCTCACCGACGGTGACCGTCGACTCCTGCGACTCACCGTTCTTGATGGACGGACGGGTGACCTTCGCCGAGCCGAGCGAACCGGCCGCGAGCTTGCCGTCGATCGCGGCGAAGCCGTTGGTGACCTTCCACTCGACGGCGGCCGGCGTGCCGACCTTCGCCTCGGGGAGCGTCTTGACGGCCGGGTCGAAGGAGGCGCCCAGCAGGCTGACGTCCAGCTTGTACGGGTTGTCGAGCAGCGGAGACGTACGCCGCGACTCGACCTCGATCTCCCAGACGCCCGGCGTCGGCTCGGCGTACGAGCGCAAGTCCGGACGGCAGGTGTTCGCCGGATTGTTGTAGTTCGGGTAGCAGAAGATCGTCGAACTGTCGTCGACTCCCACGCCGTACGGGTGGATGCCGATGAACCGGGTCTGGCTGTTCGCGGCCAGACCGCCGAGGGCGACCTCGAGGTTCTTCGCGCCCTCCGGCACCGTGACGAAGTACGACTTGTGGCTGTTGCGCTGGACCGAGCCGGACGCCGAGAAGGTGTACTCGGGCTTCGCCAGCTCCTTGGAGACGACCACGGTGGCGAGGATCTGCTTGTCGATGCCCTCGGTGCGCTCGTCGTCCACCTCGAGGATGGCGCTGTGGACACCGGCCGAGCCGGGCCTGGCGTCGACCTTGACGGTGACCGGCGTGTTCAGCGGCAGCGTGACCGCGCCGGAGCCGGGCAGGTCGAAGGTGCCGTCGTTGTACTTCCAGTCCAGCTCGTGCCGCACGGGGCGGTCCGGGCCGGTCGTCCGCGTGATGACGACGTCGTAGGACTTCTTCTGGCCGGTCTTCAGACCGCCCTCGCGGTCGTAGAGGCCGGTGCCGAAGCCGGGTGTCTTCAGCGCGAAGTCGATCGCGGTGTCGACCGGGGCCTTGACGCTGTACTCGTGGGCGGTGGCACCGTCCTCGATGGCGTCCCAGGCGTCCACGATGTTGATCAGGCCGGAGCCCTGCTCAATCGCCTGCACTCCGGGGATACGGTGCGCGGTGCTGGTGAGCGCCGTGCGCAGCTTCGCCGGGGTCAGCTCGATGTGCCGTTGCTTGGCGGCGGAGAGCAGCAGCGCGCTCGCGCCCGCGGCCTGCGGCGAGGACATCGAGGTGCCCTGCAGCATGGAGTAGCCGGCCGGGAGCGGGTAGCCCGCCTCCGCGACCGGGCTGCCGGGCAGCCAGGTCTGGGTGGTGTTGATGGAGGCGCCGGGCGCGGTGATGATCGGCGCGAAGCCGCCGTCCTCGCGCGGTCCGCGGGACGAGAAGGGCAGCATCGCGTACTTCTTCGTCACCTCGGATCCGTAGTTGGACGCCCAGGTCTCCTTGGAGATGGCGGCGCCGACGGAGATGACCTTGTCGGCGAGGCCCGGGTCGCCGATGGTGTTGGTGCCCGGACCCTCGTTGCCGGCCGAGATGACCAGCTGGACACCGTAGGTGTCGATGAGGCGGGTGTAGAGCTCCGCGCGGGCGTTGTTGCCGTCGTTCAGCGCGGGCAGACCGCCGATGGACATGTTGACGATGTCCACGCCGCGGTTGATGACCAGGTCGGCCATGCCCTCGGTGAGCGCGATGTTGGTGCAGCCGCCGCTCCAGGTGCAGGCGCGCGAGGAGACCAGCTTGGCGCCGGGCGCCGCGCCGTTCATCCTGCCGCCGAAGAGGCTGTTGGCCGCGGTGATACCGGCGACGTGCGTGCCGTGCTCGCCCTCGATGACGCCGATGTTGACGTAGTCGGCCTTGGCGCCCGCGGCGTTGTAGACGACGTCCTTGCGGACCTCGATGACGAACGGGATGCGCTCGACGACCTCGGTGGCCGGGTTGTCGGTGCCGAAGTAGCCGACCTGGAAGCCGTTCTTGTACGGCTTCATGACGGTGTCGTTGGCGAAGTTGCCGTCGTTGTCGAGGTCGATACGCGCGGTGCGGGTGCCCGCGTCGTACAGCACGCCCCAGACGTCGGTGGTGTCGCCGTCCCGGTTGAGGTCACCGGCCATGTCGCCGCCCTTGGTGGCGGCCTCGGCGAAGAGGTTGAACTTGTACGCGCCCGCAGGGGCAGAGTACGTACGGCCGTTGACGGTGAACGTCGGGCCGCTGACATCGAGCGACATCCGGCGCCAGGTGCCGTCGCCGTCCGCCACCGGGTCGGTCGCGGTGACCCAGTCGACGATCTTGCGCTCACCGGTGGTGGTCTTCTGCAGCGCCGGGTGACCGAGGTCGATGCCGGAGTCGAGGATGCCGATGGTCACCCCGCGGCCGTCGGCCTTGGGGTGTTCCTTGACGAAGTCGACCGCGCCGGTCTCGAAGGACGGGTTGTACGGGTTCTTCGCCGGGGTGGCCTTGCCGGGCGCCGGGTACTTCGTCGCCTGCGCGGCAGCGGTGCCCGCGGACTTGGCGGCATCGGCGGCCGGGGTCGGGTCGTCCAGCTTGACCTCGTGCTTGAGGTCGATGCCGTGAACGCTGGAGAGCTTGGCGGCCGCCTTGAGCGCGGCCTGTGCCTTGCCGGTGGGGAGGGTGGCCCGCACATAGCCGAGCTGGTCGTACGTCTTGCCGACCACGGCGCCCTCGACGGCGTCGAGCTGTCCGGCGACCTGCTCGGTCGCGCCCGGAGCGGTGGCGACCATGACGGTGACGCTCTTCTCGCCCTTGGCCTCGGCCTGGGCGAGAAGTTCTTCGTCGGCCGAACCGAGCTTGTCGGAGGTCGAGGCAGCCTTGACACCGGCGGCGGTGCCCGGATCGTCGGCGGGCGCGGCGGAGAAGGCCGGTACGGTGCCCGCGGCCACCAGCGCGGCCACTATCGATGCGGCGGCCGCGATGCGGGCCGCGCGTCTGTGACCTGGTACGGAGCGCCCGGATAGGGGGCTCTGGGATTCGGGGGTCATCAGCATCCCTGCTTGTGAAAGAGAGGGTCCGGAATACGGTGCCGGATGACCGCTCAGCCTTTCGTAAGTGACAGGGGTTTGTGGAGGGTTGGCCGAGGCGTGATGTGGTCATGGCGGAAACCCGCCACTGCGATCAATGCGCCACGAGGGTCCCGGCGCATCTGAAGCGCAGGCTCCGGGGTGAGCCCGGTAGGTCAGCCCTCGCGGTTGCGGGCGTAGTGCCGCGACGCCTTCGCGCGGTTGCCGCACGCCGACATCGAGCACCAGCGCCGGGTGCCGTTCCGCGAGGTGTCGAAGAAGTGCAGGACGCAGGCCTCGTGCGCGCAGGCGCGGATGCGGTCGGGCGCGGTGCGCAGCAGATCGAGATGGCCGCGGGCGGCGATCCAGCCCGGGCCCCAGGCCGGGTCGGTGAACTCCGCCCGCTCGCCCGGGCCTTCGGTGCCGAGAGTGGCGCGAATGCGCCCGTGGTCGAGCACCTCGTCGACGCGCGCGGCCGCGGCGGCGTCGCCGGGGCTGTCGGCGAGGGCTGCGAGCGCCTCGCGGGCGATCAGTGTCCGCTTCAGGGTGGCCGTGTCGGCGGTGAACCGGTCGGCGAGGCCGTTGGCCGTCAGCCAGACGTGCAGTCCGTCGACGCCGGTCAGCAGGTCCTGGTGTTCGCCGTCGTGCATCCAGCGGGTGTTGAGCAGATCGAGGGAGACCGGCTCGCCGGTCAGCGGCCGTGGGTCGGACATGGCGGGCATTCCTGGACTCCTCTCGCGACTAACCCCTCAAGGGTACGTGACTGGTTGCGCTTCTTTGCTCTAACCCTTAAAGTCAAAGTGAGAGGTTAGCTCGTATCGATCTTCCAACGCCCGAGAGGTGTGCCATGACGGCGACCAGCACTCTGCGTACCGGCCATATAGGCCTCAATGTCACCGACCTCGACCGCTCGCTCCCCTTCTACGGGGACGCCCTCGGATTCGACGTGCTCGGCCAGGGCAAGGAGGAGGGCCGTCGCTATGCCTTTCTCGGCCGGGACGGGCAGCTGGTCCTCACGCTCTGGCAGCAGGCGGACGGTGCCTATGCCCCCGCTCTCGCCGGGCTGCACCACCTCGCCTTCGAGACGGAATCCATCGAGCAGGTCCGCGCCGCCGAGACGCGCCTGAAGACCCTCGGCGTCGACTTCGCCTACGAGGGCGTGGTCGCCCACGGCGAGGGCGCGGCCTCCGGCGGGATCTTCTTCCACGACCCGGACGGCACCAGGCTGGAGATCTACGCCCCCACCGGCGCCGAGGGTGCCCCCGCGCCGACAGCAGCCGCGCCCACCTGCGGCTTCTTCTAGAGGAGTTGGCTCCTGTGGACCCGTTGGACCCGTACCGGGCTCCGTACCACCACGGCTCGCTCGCCGTGCAGGACCGCGTCGGCGTACGCGATCAGGCCGCGCACGTCGGACGGTCCATAGGCCAGGGCATCAAGCCGGTAGCCGCCGCCTTCCTCGGGCTCCAGCCCATGCTGGTCCTCGCCGCGGCGGACGGCGACGGCCGGATGTGGGCCTCGCTGCTGACCGGTGAGCCCGGTTTCGTACGGGCCACGGGGCCGCACTCCGCCTCGGTCGCCGGCGGCGTGCATCAGGGCGACCCGCTCGCCGGTGTCCTCGGCGCCGGTGAGACGCCCGTCGGCGCGATCGCTCTGGACCCGCGCACCCGCCGCCGGATGCGCATGGGCGGAACGGTCCGCCCGTCCGCCCGCGGTCTTGCGATCGAGGCCGAGCGGGTCTTCGCCAACTGCCCGAAGTATCTGCAGAAGCGCGAGCTGTACACCGCCGACCCGGGCAGCGACGGGGACACGACCGGTGCGGGTCGGCGCAGTGGGCAACTCACGCCCGGCCAGCAGGAGTTCATCCGCGCCGCCGACACCTTCTTCATCGCCACCGGCACGGCCGACGGCGTCGATGCCAGCCACCGTGGCGGCAACCCCGGCTTCGTACAGGTCACGTCGCCCACCACGCTCGGCTGGCAGGACTATCCCGGCAACGCGATGTTCCTGACACTGGGCAATCTCGAGACCGATCCGCGCGCCGGACTGCTCTTCCTCGACTGGAGCACCGGCACCACGCTCCAGCTCACCGGCACCGCGCACACCGAGTACTCCGGCACAGGCCGCACCGTCCGGTTCGCAGTCGAGAAGGTCGTCGAGACCGAGGCGGCCAGTCCGCTGCGCTGGTCGGCGCCCGAGTACTCTCCCGCCAACCCGCCCCTGGAGTAGGGATCTTGGGCGTACGTCTACCCTCACCGCATGAACAAGCAGTTGCGGAACAGGGAGTTGAGGGTTGCGGCCTACGCCGTCTGCGTACGGGAGGAACAGATTCTGCTCGCCCGCTGGGTGGCGCGCGACGGAGCCAAGAAGTGGACGCTGCCCGGCGGCGGCATGGACCACGGGGAGGACCCCCTCGACACCGTCGTGCGTGAGGTCGAGGAAGAGACGGGCTACGCCTCGGAGATGACCGCGCTGCTCGGCCTCGACACCATCCGCCGCCAGTACCCCCGCAGACTCGGTGCGTTCGCCGACTTCCAGGGGCTGCGCATCGTGTACGAAGGCCGGGTCACCGGCGGCGAACTGCGCCACGAGACGAACGGGTCGACCGACCTCGCCGCCTGGCATCCGCTCGCCTCGGTGACCGGCCTGGAGCGGGTCGAACTCGTCGACATCGGCCTGGAGTTGTGGCGCTCCAGGCCCCCGGTGGGCCGGATCTCCGGGACTGGCCGATAGCCGCTCAACCCTTCTGCCCCGGGCAACGCCGTGCACGCCGCCCGAGTCCTGTCCTGCGACCGCAGTCGGAGACAGGAGACTGAGATGGCAGGACGTTCAGTACGCACGGTCCGGACGGCGTTGACAGGAGCGGTGGCGGTGGCGGCCCTGGCCACCGGCGCGCTGGTGAGCCCCGCCGCCGCGGACAGCGGGACGGGCACGAGCCACGGCACTGACCACCGGGGCACTCAGCGGGCGATCGAGGCCGCCGTCCGCGACGGGGTGCCCGGAGTCGTCGCCCAGGCACGCGACCGCAACGGCACCTGGAACGGCACGGCCGGCGTCGCGAACCTGCAGACCGGGCGCGAACGTCTGCCGCAGGACCGCTACCGCGTCGGATCCATCACCAAGACCTTCGTCGCCACCGTCGTGCTCCAGCTGGAGGCCGAAGGCAGACTGAGCCTGGACGACACCGTCGACCACTGGCTCCCCGGCGTGGTGCGCGGCAACGGCCACGACGGACGCCGGATCACCCTGAGGCAACTGCTCAACCACACCAGCGGGATCTACAACTACACCGAGGACCAGGGCTTCGCGGAGCAGGTTTTCGGCGACGGCTTCTTCCAGCACCGCTACGACACCTGGACCCCGCGGCAGTTGGTGGGGCTCGCGGTGGGGCACGAGCCCTACTTCGCGCCCGGTGCGGGCTGGCACTACTCCAACACCAACTTCATCCTCGCTGGGATGATCGTGGAGAAGGTCACGGGACGTCCGTACGGATCCGAGATCGGACGCCGGATCCTGCGCCCGCTCTCCCTGCACGCCACCTCCGTGCCCGGGACGGACCCGCGGATGCCGCGCCCCAGCGGCCGGGCGTACTCGAAACTGTCGCAGGACCCGAAGGCGAAGGTCCACGACGTGACCGAACTGAACCCGTCGGTCGCCGGGTCGGCCGGTGAGATGGTCTCCGACAACGCCGATCTGCAGCGCTTCTACCGGGCGCTGCTGAAGGGCGGGTTGCTGCCGCGCGAGCAGCTGTGGGAGATGACCACGACCGTCCCGATGGACCCGAAGGATCAGGACAAGCGGTACGGCCTCGGCCTGATGCAGATCAAGACGAGCTGCGGCAAGGACGTCTGGGGACACGGGGGCGGGATCCACGGTTCGTCGTCCGAAGCGCTCACCACGCGGGACGGGAGCCACTCGCTGGCGATGAACTTCAACGGCGACTGGTCGGGGGACAGTTGGGCGGTCGTGGAGGCGGAGTTCTGCGGCTGACCGGGTGACCGACGGCCCGTGACCGCCTGACCGCTCAGCGCGGGAGCACCACGACATAGGCGGCCGGGTCGCGGTCCACCGCCGCCATCAGGGCGGTGCGTACGACGGTTGCCTGCTGCTCCGGCGCCTCCCGCAGCTTGCGCGGAGTGATGTGTACGACGGTGATGCCGAGGCGCTCCAGATGCTCGCGCTTGCGGGCGTACTCCGACCAGAGGGCGTCCTCGTCGTGACGGGGGGCCCGGGTGTCCAGCTCGACGGCGACGGCCTGCTCGGGCCAGTAGGCGTCGACACCGCCGAGGTGGGGGCCGCCGGGGAGGCGCAGGTCCACGTTCCAGACGGGGTCGGGCAGCCCGTGCTCGCGCACCAGCGCGTACAGCCGGTCCTCGGCCAGCGCCCGCCCCTCGGCGAGCAGCGAGTCGACGGCGTCGACGACGTGGGGGCGGTTCAGCAGCCGCGCGCTGTTCAACTCCTTGACGACTGCGGCGGGTTCGCAGTGCCCGCCGCGTACGGCCTCGGTGAGCAGCCGGCGTACGGCATTGGCGTCGGCGAGCTGCGCGACGGCGTCCGCGATGGCGCGGGGCACGGGCGCAACAGGCACGCCGGTGATCTCTTCCGGTCTGGGCAGCACGTGCGCACGTACGAGCCGGGCGCATCCGGTCGACCGCAGCCGCCGGGTGCGGGGCACCAGGACGTCGATCCGGTCGAGGGAGAGGAGGGGCGGGGCCGAGGAGAACTGATGCAGGGCGAGGGCGGCGAGCCCGGTGACCATGGCTTCGCCGTAGCCGGGCGCCGTGCCGGTCTTGCCCTGCGCGGGAATGACGGGGCGCCCGGCGTACAGGAGGGCGCCGTGCAGCCGCTCCTCGCTGGTGGGCGGACCGGGGTGCAGCAGAAAAACACCCGGCAGCAGCAACTGCCAGGGCCCACCCGGCCGGCACTGCGCGGTGGTCCGCGCGGTGGACACACCGTGCGCCCGCAACTGCGCGGAGGACAGGACGCGGCGCTGGACGTCCGAGAGGTGGCTGTGGGGGAGGGGGGAGAGCGGGGTGTTGTGGTTCATGCGACGGGGATGCCCGCGGGGGGCCGGGGAGCTAACCGCTGTTACACACTCGTCGACAATTCAGGACAACACCGTCCTAAAGTACGAGCGTTCGACTGCCGATCAGACGAGGCCGCGCCCGGCCCTGACCGGGTCCGCCCCGGACCCCGCTCCTCAAACGCCGGAGGGGCTGAATTTCAGCCCGTCCGGCGTTTGAGGACATGCGGCCGAAGGTCGCATACGGGGTCTGGGGCTTGCCCCAGTTCGGGAAGGGGCGGGTAGGGGAACAGGGCCGCAGGCATCCGGCCCCCGGTACGTCAGGCCGACGCCCCCGCGTCGCACTCCTGCGCCCGCAACCCCCTCGCCAGGTCGTCACGCGACTCCCGCACCAACCGCCTCAGCGCCGGCGCCGCATCCTCATGCGCCGCAAGCCACGCGTCCGTCGCCGCCAGCGTCGCCTCGTTGTCCTGGAGGCCCGGGAACAGGCCCTTCACCACGTCCATGCCGATCTGGATCGACCGCTCCTCCCACACGCGCTCGATCGCTTCGAAGTATTTCGACGCGTACGGCGCCAGCAGCTCCCGCTGCCCCGCCTGCACGAAGCCCGAAATCGTCGCCTCCACCAGCGCGTTGGACAGCGAGTCCGACTCGACGACCTGCGCCCACGCCTGGTCCTTGACCGCCGCGGACGGGCGTGCCGCCAGGCAGCGGACCTGGTGGCGCTTGCCGGAGGCCGTGTCGTCGCGGGCCAGTTCCGCCGCGATGAAGGACTCGTCCACCACCCCGTGCGACGCCAGCGGCTCCACGAACGCCCACCGCAGCTCCTGGTCCACGTCCAGGCCGTCGATCTTCGCCGTACCCTCCAACAGGCCCTGCAGCAGCTGTAGATCGGCCGCCGATGAGGCCGTCGTCGCAAAGAACCGCGCCCACGTCAGCTGGTGCTGGCTGCCCGGCTCGGCCAGCCGCATCTCCCGCAGCGCCCCCTCCGCGAGCAGCCGCCCGCCCTCCTCGCGCCATGCGGGCGCGGCGTAGTGCTCCAGCGCCGAGCGGGCCCACGTCTGCAGCATCTGCAGCACACCGATGTCCGACCCCCGTCCCGCGAACCGCAGCACCAGGGCGATGAAGTCCCGCGCGGGCATCAGCGCGTCCCGCGTCAGATTCCACAGCGCCGACCAGCACAGGGCCCGCGCCAGCGGGTCCGTGATGTCGCCGAGGTGATCCCGCAGAGTCGCCAGCGAGCCCTCGTCGAAGCGGATCTTGCAGTACGTCAGATCCTCGTCGTTGACCAGGATCAGGTCGGGGCGTTCGGCGCCTGTCAGTTCGGACACCACGGTGCGCAGACCTTCGACGTCCACCTCGGCCCGGGCGTAACGCACCAGCGCGCCCACCTCGTTGCGGTAGAGGCCGACCCCAACCCGGTGCGGCCTTGGCTCATCGCCGTCCTGCAGCACCGCGAGCTCGGTGATCCGGTCGCCCGCGTCGTAAGTGACCACCGGAGTCAGGGAGTTGACCCCCGCCGTCTCCAGCCAGGACCGCGACCAGGCGGCCAAGTCCCGCCCGGACGTCTCCTCGAGGACCGCCAGCAGATCCCCGAGCCGCGTGTTCCCGTACTCATGCCGCTTGAAGTAGCGCCGGGCGCCCTCCAGGAAGGCGTCCTGGCCGACGTACGCGACCAGCTGCTTCAGCACGGAGGCGCCCTTCGCGTACGTGATCCCGTCGAAGTTCAGCTTGGCGTCCTCCAGGTCACGGATGTCGGCCGTGATCGGATGCGTCGACGGCAGTTGGTCCGCGCGGTACGCCCACGACTTGCGGTTGTTGGCGAAGGTGATCCAGCCGTTGGTGAAGCGGGTCGCCCCGACCATCGAGAAGGTGCCCATGAAGTCCGCGAAGGACTCCTTCAGCCACAGGTCGTCCCACCACACCATGGTGACCAGATCGCCGAACCACATGTGCGCCATCTCGTGCAGGATGACGTTCGCCCGGCGCTCGTACGACGCCTGCGTCACCTTCCCGCGGAAGATGAACTCCTCGCGGAAGGTCACACAGCCCGGGTTCTCCATCGCCCCGATGTTGTACTCCGGCACGAACGCCTGGTCGTACTTCCCGAAGGGGTACGGGTAGTCGAAGTGGTCGTGGAAGAAGTCCAGTCCCTGCTTCGTCACCAGGAAGATGTCGTCCGCGTCGAAGTGCCTGGCGAGCCCCTTGCGGCACATCGCGCCGAGCGGGATCTCCAGCGTCGTCCCGTCGTCGAAGGTGCGCGTGTAGAGATCGGTCTCGTAGTGGTACGGACCGGCCACGACGGCCGTGATGTACGAGGAGATCGGCTCCGTCTCCGCGAAGCGCCACACACCGTCCGCGTCCCGCGCGCCCGCGCCGTTGCTCCAGGCGGTCCAGCCCTCCGGTGCGGTCACCTCGAAGCTGAACGGTGCCTTGAGGTCCGGCTGTTCGAAGGTGACGAAGACACGGCGGGCGTCGGCCGGCTCGTACTGCGTGTAGAGGTAGACCTCGCCGTCCTCCGGGTCGACGAAGCGGTGCAGCCCCTCGCCGGTACGGCTGTACGCGCACTGTGCGTCCACGACCAGCACGTTGTCCGTGGCCAGACCGTCCAGCGCGATCCGCGAGCCGTCGAAGACCGCGGCCGCGTCCAGCTTCTCGCCGTTCAGCGTGACGGCCGTCACGGAGGGCGCCAGCAGATCCGCGAAGGTCGATGCCCCCGGCTCCGTACAGCGGAAACGGATCGTCGTCACCGAACGGAAGGAGCGCGGCCCGGAGCCCTCCGGGGCCTCCCCGACCGCGGAACGCAGATCGAGGGCAACCTCGTACCCGTCGACGGACACCAGCTCGGCCCGTCGTCGGGCCTCGTCGCGGGACAGATTCTCACCGGGCACGGGCACTCCTTCGTGTCTCGTTCGAACAGCACCGATCCTCCCATGGGCACCGGCGCGGGGTGCGTCCGGGAATCGTCCGGCGACCATCGGCGTTGCCGTTTCGAGGCACACGTGACGTCCTTATGAGGAGAGACATGTCCGAGAACGGCCAGACCGGCAAGACCCCCGTCGACTTCTGGTTCGACCCCCTGTGCCCCTGGGCCTGGATGACCTCGCGCTGGATGCTCGAGGTGGAGAAGGTCCGCAACGTTGAGGTCCGCTGGCATGTGATGAGCCTTGCCGTCCTGAACGAGCCGAAGCTCGACGAGCTCCCCGAGGAGTACCGCGAGGGCCTGAAGCAGGCATGGGGCCCGGTCCGGGTGGTCATCGCCGCGCAGCAGAAGCACGGCGACGAGGTGCTCGGCAAGCTCTACACCGCGCTCGGCACCCGCTTCCACAACCGCGGCGAGGGCGCGACCCGCGAGGCCATAGTGGGCGCGCTCGAGGAGGCCGGCCTCCCGGCCGAGCTGATCGAGTACGCCGACTCCGACGTGTATGACACCGAACTGCGCGCCTCCCACAAGGAGGGCATCGACAAGGTCGGCCAGGAGGTCGGCACCCCGGTCATCGCGGTCCCGGGCTCGGACGGCGAACAGATCGCGTTCTTCGGCCCGGTGGTCACGCCCGCCCCGAAGGGCGAGCAGGCGGCGCAGCTCTGGGACGGCACGCTGATGGTCGCCTCGATCCCCGGCTTCTACGAGATCAAGCGCACCCGCACTGCAGGGCCAAGCTTCGGCTGATTACTCAGACGCACCGCAACCCTCAATTGAGGAACCCCGGCGGCGAGCAACCAGGTCCGCGAGAGCGGCGCCGGTTCAGGCGCAAAAGGGGGAAGGACCCCCGCGAGTCACGTCCTCGCGGGGGTCCTTCGTTATTCCGCCCGCACGTGAAGGTTGAGAAGACGATCACGAGCAGGACGCTTCAGATTCCCCGGTTCACGGGGTGATGAGCGGGGTGCGCTCCTTGGCCTCGGCGTAACGCTTCGCCACGTCCTGCCAGTTGACGACCTGCCACATCGCCTCGATGAAGTCCACCTTCTGGTTCTTGTACTGAAGGTAGAAGGCGTGCTCCCAGGCGTCGAAGACCAGGATCGGGACCGAGCCCTGGCCGACGTTGCCCTGGTGGTCGTAGACCTGCTCGACGATCAGGCGGCGGCTGACCGGCTCGTACGCGAGTACGCCCCAGCCCGAACCCTGGGTGGTGGCGGAGGCCTTGGTCAGCTGGGACTTGAACTTGGCGAAGGACCCGAAGGACTCGGCGATCGCGTCCGCGAGCTCGCCGACGCCGTCCTTCTCCAGCGGCTCGCCACCGCCGTCGCCCGTCATGTTGTGCCAGTAGATCGAGTGCAGGATGTGGCCGGAGAGATGGAACGCGAGGTTCTTCTCAAGGCCGTTGATCGCGCCCCAGGCTTCCTTGTCGCGGGCCTCTTCGAGCTGCTCCAGGGTGTCGTTGGCGCCCTTGACGTAGGCCGCGTGGTGCTTGTCGTGGTGGAGCTCGATGATCTGCGGGTTGATGACCGGTTCGAGCGCCGCGTAGTCAAAAGGAAGTTCGGGAAGCGTGTAAATGGCCATGTCTGTCCGGTCCCTCCGGCTGCTTATTGCACATCTTATGCAAGTGCACGCTAGCAGCAGCAGGGCCGGGTCGTGATCAGGCGTTGGTCCTAGGGCCTGTCGTTCTGATCTTGCCGGGCTCGCGTGCTCTGGCACGCACTCCCCCGTAGCCCTTCGGGCACGGGAGGTGCCCCCACGCTGCGTTGTCGTCGGTCGCCGACGCTCCGCGTCGGCTCCTTCCTCCGCCTTGCGATCGCACGCACCGCAGTGACATCAGCTGCTCCGCGGCGGGCCGCTCGCTGATCCGGCCTGATCCAAACGACAGGCCCTAGGTCTCCGGGTCCCCCGAACGCGGAAGACCCCCGGGCGGTGGCCCGGGGGTCGGATGCTGCGCGCAGGGAAAGCTCAGTCTGTTGCCGCGGCCTTACGGGCCAGGACCTGCCGTACGTACCCGACGGCCGCCAGCGCCAGCGTCAGCCCACCCGTGAAGTACAGCTGCTTCCGCGTATCCGGCTCCCGCGCCATCAGCACGAACACCGCCACCATCCCGGCAAGCGCGACCCACGTCAGCGCCGGGTAGAGCCACATCCTGACGACGAGCTTCGACGGGTCCTCGCGCTCGGTCCGACGGCGCAGCACCAGCTGCGAGACCGCGATGAAGATCCAGACCACCAGGATGATCGCGCCGATCATGTTGAGCAGCCACATGAAGACGTCGTTGGGCCGCCAGTAGCTGAGCAGCACGCACAGGAAGCCGAAGACGGACGACACCAGCACCGCGGTACGCGGCACTCCGCTGAAGGTCCGGCCGAGCGCCTTCGGGCCCTGGCCGCGGGCGACCAGTGAGCAGGCCATGCGGGAGGCGCCGTAGACGTTGGCGTTCATCGCCGAGAGCAGGGCCACCAGCACGACGACGTTCATGATCTGACCGGCCGCGGGGATGTCCAGGTGGTCGAGGGTCGCGACGTACGGGCCCTTCGCGACGACGTTCGGGTCGCCCCACGGGACCAGCGTGACGATGACCGCCATCGAGCCGATGTAGAAGACGGCGATACGCCACATCGCGGTGCGCACGGCCTTGGCGACGCCCTGGACGGGGTGTTCGGACTCGGCCGCCGCGATGGTGACCGTCTCCAGACCGCCGTACGCGAAGACGGAGGCGAGCAGTCCGACGACCAGACCCTCCGTGCCGTGCGGCATGAAGCCGCCGTCGCCGGTGAGGTTGGCGGTGCCGGGGGCGTCGGTGCCGGGCAGGATGCCGAGGATCGCCAGCACGCCGATACCCAGGAACAGGGTGATCGCGCCGACCTTGAGCGCCGCGAACCAGAACTCGAACTCGCCGAAGTTCTTCACCGCCGCCAGGTTGGTGCCGCAGAACACCAGCATGAACAGGGCGACCCAGGCCCACTCGGGAGTACCGGGCAGCCAGCTCGTCATGATCTTCGCCGCGCCGATGCCTTCGAGGCCGACGGCCACGCAGAGCAGGAACCAGAACGCCCAGCCCGCCGTGAATCCCGCCCAGGGGCCGATCGCCCGCTCGGCGTGCACCGAGAAGGAGCCGGATGCCGGGTTGGCCGCCGACATCTCGCCGAGCATGCGCATCACCAGCATGACGAGAAGGCCGGACGTCGCATAGGCGATGACGATCGACGGGCCGGCCGCGGCAATGCCCGCGCCGGATCCGACGAAGAGTCCGGCTCCGATGACGCCGCCGAGGGCGATCATCGAGAGATGGCGTTGCTTGAGTCCGTGCGAGAGCGGAGCGTCGGCCTGCTGGTCGACGGGCGCGGGCGCGGAGGTCCGAGACATGGGCGTGCCCTGTTCAGTAGCTGAGACGGGGAGGCGGACCACAGTCTGGGTGCGTGTACCGCTTACATGGAACGCATGTCCGCTATACGGGCACGATGCTCACACCTGGTGAACACATCCTCACGCGTGCCGAATGGTCGCGCTCCCCGGTCATTTGGTGGGACCCCACAGTGTCGCCAACACCGGCCCCTGGATGCAAAACAGGCTGACCGTGCCCGACCTCAGTGACAAGCGTCACGCCAACTCGCGTATGACGAGCCGACTTTGTGCGTTCCCCACCAAGCTGCGGAGCCGGGCTTTGTCGGCGGCTGACGGTGATCAACCGATTCCCCCTGGGTTAGCGTCGCGGTGTCCCCAACCCGTCCTCACCTCAGCGGAGTCCCGATGAGTACTGCTTCCGTCACGTCCCGCCCCGGAGTGGTCCTCGCCGACCTGCTGCCCGCATCCCGTACGAAGGACATCGCGCTCGTCCTCGGCGGCGCCGCGCTCACCGGCCTCGCGGCCCAGATCGCCGTCCCGGTCCCCGGCTCCCCGGTCCCCGTCTCCGGCCAGACCTTCGCGGCCCTCCTCGTCGGAACCGCGCTCGGCGCCCGCCGCGGTTTCCTCTCCCTCGCGCTCTACGCGGTGGCGGGTATGGCGGGCGTGCCCTGGTTCGCGCAGGCCACTTCGGGCTACGGGATGCCGTCCTTCGGCTACATCCTCGGCATGCTGCTCGCGGCCACGGTCGTCGGCGCCCTCGCGCGCCGCGGTGCCGACCGCTCGGTGCTGCGCACCGCGGGCGCGATGGTGGCCGGCTCCCTGATCATTTACGCGGTCGGTGTCCCGTATCTCGCGCTGGCCACCAGTATGACGCTGCCTCAGGCCGTCGCCGCCGGTCTGACCCCGTTCCTGATCGGCGACGCGCTGAAGGCGGCGCTGGCAATGGGCGCGCTGCCCGCGGCCTGGAAGCTCATCGACCGCCGGGGCTGATGCCGGTGGATCCGGAGTCTGCCCGCAAATCCTGATATCGCCCGTCAGGTTTTCGCCCGACGGGAAACAAGAAATCGCCGCCTCGTGCGCACTGGCACGAGGCGGCGATCTCAGGGCGAGGTCGTGACCACCTAGGAAGAGGGGACCGAGTCCTTCCCGCCACTCTGATCGGCGTCGGCAACCGCACCGGCATCAGCACCGGCGCCGCCCTTGCCGAGCAGCTGCCGGACGACCGCTATCGCGATCACCAGCGCCGCCACCAGCAGTGACAGCAGCACCTGCTCCCGCGCGTCACCGCCGTCGTAGACCATGTAGCCCAGTACGAACGCGATCATCGCGATCGTCAGCCACGTCAGATACGGGAAGAGCCACATCCGCACGATGAGCTTGTCCGGCGACTCGCGCAGGATGATCCCGCGCATCCGCAGCTGCGTGACGCAGATGACCAGCCACACGAACAGCGCGACGGCACCGGACGAGTTCAGCAGGAACGCGAAGACCGTGTCGGGCCACTTGTAGTTGAAGAAGACGGCGAGGAAGCCGAAGACGACAGAGCCGAGGATCGCCGCCTGCGGCACGCCACGCGAGTTCGTCCGGGCGAAGGCCTTCGGCGCATCGCCGCGCCGACCCAGCGAGAAGGCCATACGGGATGCCGTGTACAGCCCGGAGTTGAGACACGACAGGACTGCCGTCAGCACGATCACGTTCATGATCTGCCCGGCGTGCGCGATGCCGATCGAGTCCAGGGCCGCGACGTACGAGCCCTTGTCGAGGATCGACTTGTCGTTCCACGGCAGCAGCGTCAGCACCACAAAGATGGAGCCCAGGTAGAAGACGCCGATCCGCCAGATCACGCTGTTCGTCGCCTTGGTGACCGCGCGCTGCGGGTCCTCGGACTCGCCCGCCGCGAGGGTCACGATCTCGCTGCCCATGAAGGAGAAGACGACCATCAGCACACCGGTCAGAATCGCGCCCGCGCCGTTCGGCAGGAATCCGCCGGCGTCCGTCAGATGCGCGAAGCCCGCGCCCGGGTTGTCGGAGCCCGGCAGCACACCGAAGACGGCCAGCAGACCGATCACCACGAACGCGCCGATCGCCACGACCTTGATGCCCGCGAACCAGAACTCGAACTCGCCGTACGACGACACCGACACGAGGTTCGTCGCCGTCAGCACCAGCATCACGATCAGCGCCCAGCCCCACTGCGGGACCGCCGGGACCCAGCTTTCGAGGATCTTCGCGCCGGCTGTCGCCTCGACCGCCAGCACCACGACCCAGAAGAACCAGTAGAGCCAGCCGATGGAGAACCCGGCCCAGCGGCCGAGCGCGCGGTCCGCGTAGGCGGAGAACGAGCCCGATGTCGGGTTGGCAGCTGCCATCTCGCCCAGCATCCGCATCACGAAGACGACCAGCGCGCCCACGAGTGCGTACGACAGAAGGATGGCGGGACCAGCCGCGGCGATGCCGGAACTGGAGCCGACGAACAGGCCGGCCCCGATCACACCGCCGATGGCGATCATGGACAGGTGCCGGTTCTTGAGTCCGGCCTGGAGACCGTCGGAGGACTGCGGCTTACCGGGCGTACCGGCCTGCTCGCCTTCCTTCGTGAGGGTCTGCTGCGAGGTCATGGACGAATCCTTAGGTTTGAGTGCACTCGGGTCACGAGCCACCGCATTCAAACCCCTGACTCCAGATGTGTGAAGTCCCGTCTCCGGATCGTTAGGTCCGGGAGATAAGCGGAAGCCTGCGACCCTGACAGGGCCTGACCCCGGTCACCGCTACCCAGATGCCCGCGTGCCACACTCGGACCATGCGCGTGTACCTCGGCTCCGACCATGCCGGCTTCGAACTCAAGAACCACCTCGTCGAGTGGCTCACGGCCCACGGCCACGAGCCCGTCGACTGCGGTCCCCACATCTACGACGCCCAGGACGACTACCCCCCGTTCTGCCTGCGTGCCGCGGAGAAGACGGCCGCCGACCCGGACAGCCTCGGCATCGTGATCGGCGGCTCCGGCAATGGCGAGCAGATCGCCGCCAACAAGGTCAAGGGAGTGCGCGCCGCACTCGCCTGGAGCGAGCAGACCGCCGCGCTCGGACGTGAGCACAACAACGCGAACGTCGTCTCCATCGGCGGCCGGATGCACACGCTCGAGGAGTCGGTGAAGTTCGTCGAGATCTTCCTCTCCACCCCGTACTCGGGTGAGGAGCGTCACACCCGCCGCATCGAGATGCTCTCGGCGTACGAGGAGACCGGCGAGCTTCCCCCGATCCCGGCGCACCACCCGCAGCAGGGCTGAGCGTGCCCGAGGGTCATACGATCCACCGACTGGCCGCCGACCACTTCGAGAGGTTCGGCGGCCGGCCTGTGCGGGCGACCAGCCCGCAGGGGAAGTTCTCCGACAGCGCGGCGCTGCTCGACGGCCAGGAGCTCGAGAGCACCGAGGCGCACGGCAAGCACCTCTTCCTCGGCTTCGGCCCGCTCGGCTGGGTCCATATCCATCTCGGCCTCTTCGGCAAGGTCAACTTCGGTGACGCGCCCGCGCCGCCGCCGACCGACACGGTGCGGCTGCGCCTCGCCGGCCCCACGGCGTACGTCGATCTGCGCGGCCCCACCGCCTGCGCCCTGATCACCGGCGGCGAGAAGCAGGCGATACACGAGCGCCTGGGCCCCGACCCGCTCCGCCCCACTGACGATCCTGACCGTGCCTGGGCTCGTGTCTCCCGCTCCAGGACCACCGTCGCCGCGCTGCTCATGGACCAGAAGATCATCGCGGGCGTCGGCAATGTCTACCGCGCCGAGGTCCTCTTCCGGCACGGGATCGACCCCTACCGCGCAGGCAAGGACCTCACCCACGACGAGTGGACCGCGATCTGGGCGGACCTCGTCGAGCTGATGCGCGAGGGCGTACGCAACAACCGCATCGACACCGTCCGCCCTGAACACACCCCCGAGGCCATGGGCCGCCCGCCGCGCGTCGACGACCACGGCGGCGAGGTCTACGTCTACCGCCGGGCACACCTGCCCTGCCATGTCTGCGGCGGCGAGATCCGCACCGCCGGTCTCGCCGCACGCAATCTCTTCTGGTGCCCGGTCTGCCAGCGGGCCTGACGCACTAGGCCCTGTCCGGTCGATCGTGCCGGGCTCGCGTGCCCTGGCACGGCACCTCGCTGCGTTGTCGTCAGTCGCCGACGCTCCGCGTCGGCTCCTTCCTCCGCCTTGCGATGCACCACGCCAGACCCCGCTCCCTCATCCGGCCTGATCGACCAGACAGGACCTAGAAGCCGTGCGGCAACCAGGGGGCGATGTCCGAGGCGAAGGCCACCGACGCCTCTGCCAGCGCCCCCGGCCGCAGCTCCTGAACCCGCCCCGCCCCCGCCAGCGCCGCCAGCGAGATCCCGCCCAGATACGCCGAGCCCAACTCCCGTACGGACAGCGCAAGATCCGCGTCGTCCTCGGTCCGCTTGCAGGACGCGCCCTTGTGGTCGCCGGTCAGCCGCCAGCGCCCGGCGTTCCACGGACAGAAGTCGTCGGTGACGTCGAAGACGACATCCACCGGCGTCTGGTACGTACGCGCCTCCAGGGCGGCCCCGAGCTCCACCAGCCGTACGAACATGCTGTCCCGCACCCGCACCTCGCAGCGCCGCACGTCATTGACGAGATGCAGCAGCGGGTCGTCCACGGGCCGGTTGCGTGTCACCACCTGCACGGTCAGGTCGATGTCGAAGAGGAAGCGCCACAGCACGGCGTACGTCACCGGGTCGAGCGCCTCGATGTGCCGCAGCGTGATGGTGCCCTTCGGGCCGCCCGCCCCCCACTCCGGCTTGTTGTGGAAGCGCACGAAACCGACAATCTCGCCGTCGCGCTCGGCGACCACGCACTGCAAGGGCGATGCGCCGTCCCGCTGGCCCGGCGGGTCGAGCAGGGGCAGCCGCTCCCAGCCCGGTTTACGGGCGAGCATGCCCGGCCGTGAGCCGATGCTGCGTACGTACACCGCCTCGCACTCCTGCGCGACAGCCTCGACGTCCGCGAATCGCAGCCGGACGGCGTCCGCGCCCTCCGGGAGACCGATCCGCCCCCGGACGGTGTCGATCGTCGCGGACATCTGCTGGGTCGCGATCCCGTAGCCGAACCGTCCGTAGATCTCCGGCTCGGAAGCCGTCAGTGCGGCGATCGGCTCGTCCCCGCTGCGTACGTCGTCGAGCTGGCGCCGCATCATCGAGGTGAGCACCCCGCGCCGCCGGTGCGTCGCGGCCACGCTGACCATCGTCACGCCAGCGGCAGACACCATCGCGCCGCCCGGGACCGTGACCCCGAACGAGAACGCCCCGGCGGTCCCGATGCACTCGTCCCCGTCCCAGGCACCGATGGAGCGCTCGGGCTCGGTCAGCGAGTGATACAGCTCTCGCTCCTCCGGGCTCTCCGTCACACCGCCGAAGGCACGTTCCAACTTCCCGTACCAGTCGCTCCATTCGGACGGACGCAGCACTCGCAGCTCGATCGTCATATGCCATGCCTACCAGGGCTGCGCCGCCGAGGCGACCCGATTTCGAACGCATTGTCGCTGGGGTCCCCCTGCACGGAGGGCGAGCGGGTGGATAGGGTCCACGGCAATGGCCCGCGGCTCTGCAGCAGACTCGTACACGGCCCGGTTGCGGAAAGCGGTGCACCGGGCACGTATCGCGCTGCGCAAATCCGGGGTCGACTACTTCCGCGGCGACGGCTCCGACTGGATCGCGCTGGCGGGGCTGCTTCTGACGATCCCCGCCTTCACGTGGGGATCGATCGTGATGCCCGTCTGGGTCTCCCCGGCGGCGCTGGTCCTGCCGATCGTGGCGGGGGGTCTGCTGCTGCGCCCGGCGAGCCTGCTGGGTCTGTACGCAGGGGCAGCGGCGGCGCTGATCGTCGAGTCGTTCGTGCTCGGCCCGTACACCGAGGGCCCGGCGAGAGTCACCCCGGGCACGGTGCTGACCGTCGCGGCGTGCGGCTTCTTCGGCCTGCTGATAGCCCAGTTCCGGGCACGCGTCGGGGTGCCCTGGCGACGTGGCGGAACGATGCTCTTCGACCTGCGCGAACGTATCCGGGTCCAGAGCGCCCTGCCCCGGCTGCCGAAGGGCTGGCACCACGAGATGGCGCTGCGCCCGGCGGGCGGCCAGTCCTTCTCCGGCGACTTCGTGGTCGCAGCCCGTACGAACGGTGGCCGCACCCTGGAGGTCGTCCTCACCGACGTCTCCGGCAAGGGCATGGACGCGGCGTCCCGGGCGCTGCTGCTGTCCGGCGCGTTCGGAGGTCTGCTCGGCTCGCTGCCGTCCCACGGCTTCCTGCCCGCGGCCAACGGCTATCTGCTCCGCCAGGACTGGGACGAGGGCTTCGCGACCTCCATCCATCTCGTCCTGGACCTGGACTCCGGCGACTACGAGCTGCTGTCGGCAGGCCATCTGCCCGCGCTCCAGCTGCACGCGGGCAGCGGCCGCTGGGAGGAGAAGGACACCGAGGGCCCGCTGCTCGGTGTCTACGACGGCGCCCAGTTCGACCCGATCAAGGGCTCTCTGCGTCCCGGCGACGTACTGATGCTCTTCACCGACGGCCTGGTGGAGGCGTCGGGCCGTGACATCAGCGAGGGCATAGACCGCCTCACCGGCGAGGCCGACCGCTATGTGGCATCGGGGTTCGAGGGTGCCGCCTGGCATCTGATCGAAGCGGTCGCGAAGGACGTCAACGACGACAGGGCGCTGCTGCTTCTGTGCCGCGAGGCGTAGTCCGTGCGCCGTCGATGACGGTGGTCCGTGCGCCGTCGACGACGGACAGATCCGGTCTGAGATGCTCGGACGCCACGAAGCGCCGCGATCGTGTCCCGAGGAGTCCTGATGGCGACGACCGACACCGCAGTCTGGCGCGAGCGCGGCAACCCCCTGGTCACCGGCTCCGGCACCGGCCCGCTGCACGGCATCCGGCTCGCGGTCAAGGACATGCACGCCGTCGCCGGCCACCGCCTGGGCGCAGGCAATCCGGCCTGGCTTGCCGAGGCGGAACCACAGCCCGCCCACTCCTGGGCCGTCGGTGCCCTGCTGGCCGCGGGAGCCGACGTGACCGGTATCGCGCAGACCGACGAATTCGCCTACAGCCTCAACGGGACCAACGCGCACTACGGCACCCCGCCCAACCCGGCGGCACCCGGCCGCGTCCCCGGCGGCTCCTCCGGCGGACCGGCCGCCGCGGTCGCCCTCGGCCAGGCCGACGCCGGTCTCGGCAGCGACACCGCCGGATCGATCCGGGTGCCCTCCTCGTACTGCGGGCTCTACGGCCTGCGGCCCACCCACGGCGCCGTGCCCGCCACCGGAATGCTGCCGCTGGCTCCCTCCTTCGACACCGTCGCCTGGCTCGCGCGGGACCCGCGCACCCTGGCGCGGCTGGGCGACGTACTCCTGCCGGCCGGGGGCGGCGGAGGTCAACGCCCTTTCCGTACGGCCCTGGTGGCGACGGACCTCCTCGCGCTCGGCGACGAGGGAGTACGTGAGGCCTTCGGCCCCGCCGCGGCGGGACTGGCCGAGCGCCTTGGCCTGAAGATCGAGGAAGTGCCGTCCCTGGGAGGCGATCCGGGAGAGCGGGCAGTGGCCTTCGCGACCGCTCAGGCCGCGGAGGTGTGGGAGTGCGACGGGGCCTGGGTGAGCGCCCACCCCGGGACGCTCGGGCCCGGCGTCGCAGCCCGGTTCGCCCGTGCGGCCAAGGTCACCCCCGAGGAGCGGGAGGCAGCGGAGGCCGTGGTCCACCGGAGCGCCCGCGACCTGATCGCCGCTCTTCCCGATGACGCGGTGCTGCTACTGCCCGCCGCGAGCGGACCGGCCCCGCTGCCCGACCAGGAGAACGAACACAAGGCCGCCACCCGCCGGGCGACGTTCCGCCTGACGTGCCTGGCGAGCTGCGCGGGCCTGCCGTGCCTGGTGCTGCCCCGGATGTCGGTGGACGGACTGCCGGTGGGCCTTGCCGTGATCGCCGGCCGTGGGAGCGACCGCGCGCTGCTCGACCTGGGTGTGCGGAGCGCCGGGCAGGACTTCCGCGCCGTCAGGTGATCGGCGGCCCTGCGGTAGGCGGGCCTGTGCGCCCGTACAGTCGGCGCATGCCGTATCTCACGCTCACCGAGGTCGAGGCCGTCGCCCGCACGGCCCATGCCGCCCAGACGGACAAGGCGGGACGGCCGTACGCCGAGCATCTCGCCGCCGTCGCCGAAGGGGTGCGGGCGCGTGGCGGGAGCGAGGAGCAGATCGCCGCGGGGTGGCTGCACGACTCCGTCGAGGACGACGCGCTCTCCCGCGAGTGGCTCGACGCGGCCGCGCTGCCGCAGCCGGTCAAGGACATGGTCCTCGCCCTCACGAAGCGCAAGGGCGAGGATCTGGAGGAGTACACACGGCGCATTCTGGCCACGCCGGGCGCGCGCCTCGTCAAGGAGGCCGACCTCGCGCACAACGCCGACCCGGCGCGGCTCGCGGTCCTGGACGAGGCGACGCGGACGCGGCTGACGGCGAAGTACGCGAAGGTGCGCGGACTGCTGGGCCTGCCGGGCGGCTCCCCGGCCTGAACGGACCGGAGGGCGGTCCCTGCCCGCATGCCTCAGTGCCGCGGCCCCAGCTCCGTCGCGTCCCGGCGGAACGCCCACGCCATCTCCGGCTCGGTCACGAAGCGCATTGCCCTGCGCACCGGCGGCGTGCACAGCAGCGTTACCGCGACCGCCGCGATCAGCGTGAGCATGATCTCGCCGCTCGGGTCGCTCAGCCAGGCGTACGTCGGGAAGACATGCCCGTAATCCGCGGCCTTGATCAGCAGACCGTGCAGCAGGTAGCCGCAGATCGTGCCCGCGCCCAGCACCGTGAACCAGGTCCTGCGGCGCGGCACCCAGGCCAGGAACCCTGCCGTGAGCAGCACCGCGCAGCCGAAGAACGCGAGCGTCATCACGACACCCACCCACCACGGTTCACCCAGCTCCTGGGCGCTGCTGGAGCGGTAGAGCCAGCTGAAGTTCATCCGGGGAGAGGCCCAGTACGCGAAGACGGCCGCACCGGCGAAGAGCGGCAGCGCAAGCAGCCGCACCTCCCGCCGCCGCACCAGCTGGAAGTGCTCGGGCTTCAGGCACAGCCCCAGCACGAAGAACGGCAGGAACTGCAGAACACGCTGGAGATTGAGATCGGCGCCGATGTTCGGCGTCAGCGCGGCGAGCGAGGCCAGGGCGAGCGCGACCGGCAGCGGCCACCGGATCAGCCGCCACAGCGGGGCCGTGAGACGCCAGATGAACAGAGCCGCCAGGAACCAGGTCAGATAGAAGGGGTCGAGCAGGCTGATCGGCTGCTCGGGAGCGTGCTGCGCCCACCGTCTGAAGAGGGAGTACACGACCTCGAAGACCACGTACGGCACGGCGATGCCGGTCAGCAGCCGTCTGAGCTGGTCGGGCCTGCCGGTGTAACTCCGGGAGAAATAGCCGGAGATGAGGATGAAGGCCGGCATGTGGAAGGTGTAGACGAGCAGGTAGAGCGCCCGGGAGGCGCGACTGCCGTCCATCACCGGTTCCCATGCGTGCGCGATCGCGACCAGCACGATGGCCAGATACTTCGCGTTGTCGAAGTACGCGTCTCGACTGGTGGACGTCGCCGGGGCCTTCTCGGCCGCGGCGTCAACGGCCGGTGCGGCCGTCTTCTCTGTTGTAGGGACGGGCTCCGACTCCCGGGCCTGGGGGAGCGGGCCCCTGCTGAATCCATGCGGAGCGTGGAACATCTGAGGCACCCTAGCCGCGCCGATTCGATTTCGTAAAACCCCCGCCGCGCGTCTCCCATTCGAATCTGAAACGGCCGCCAACCGCACCCTATGCCCCAATTAATCCCCCTTAAATGGTGCATATCGGCACGCTCTTTTGAGCAGGTGAATTACCTCACCCGGCGCCTTCGAATTTCTCGTGACCGACATGTGGGGGCATGGAAACGATCAGGCCGAATTCCTTCCCGTATTTCACCCTGCCGGACCAGCCGCCCCGCGCGGGCAGGCGTACTCGGGCGCGCGGTTGGCGCGATCCCGTCGTCGATGATTCGTCAGCAGGGAGCATGTATGGGGCTGTTGGTGGCACCATGGTCATGGCGGGGGTGTGCTGGGCCGCACGCTCCCGGGCCGGCAAGGCGGACCGACCGAGGGTGTGATCAGTTGTGGCCATTTCACTGTCTGTGGTGCTGCTGTTGGCGATCATCCTCGTGGTGCTGATCCGTGGCGGCTCCATCAAAGCCGGACCCGCCATTGTCGCGGCGCTGTTCGGCTTCTTCCTCGCCTCGACGGGGATGGCGCCGTCGATCAACAGGTTTCTCAATTCGATAGCCGACACCATCAACCAGATCAACTTCTGACGCAACGACTCAGGCCCGGCTCGGGTGGTGAACCACCGAGCCGGGCCTGAGACATGAAGAGCGGGCGACGGGAATAGCGGCAGAGGTCGCGGGGAACGTCAGGCGGCGCCAGTGACGCCTGGGACAACGAAGCGCCTGTACAGAGGGGAGATCTCCGCCTGGGGGTCGCTCTGCACGCCCAGTTCGTCCTTGAGTACGGGTGACACCGCGAGCGTGCGTGCCAGGCGTCGCGGGCCAGGAGGGACTTTCACGACACGCCCCAGCACTCAAGTTGACCCCACCGGGCCCGGCTTGGAACGGGCACGCAGGGGCACGAGGGACTGAACGCAGTCCCGGAAGCGATCAGGGCCAGGCGGAGGATTGATCCTCTGACCTGGCCCTGAGTCGTATGGAGCGGGCGACGGGAATCGAACCCGCGTAGCTAGTTTGGAAGACTAGGGCTCTACCATTGAGCTACGCCCGCAAGCGCCGCACCGCAGGTCACGAGGGCCGCGGTACGAGGAGCATCGTAGCGGGTCCGGGGCCGGTGCCGCACACCCCAATCCGCCCCGTGCGCCTCCCGAAGAATGCGGCAGCCGCATGGCCTGCGGGCATGTACCCTACGTGTCGCACCGACGGGGTGTGGCGCAGCTTGGTAGCGCGTCCGCTTTGGGAGCGGAAGGTCGTCGGTTCGAATCCGGCCACCCCGACCATCATCACGATCGCTCTTCAAGATCACATTGTGGGCCTCAACCTGCTTGCGGCTACTATGCAAGCTGCGTGCCCGTGTGTCCGACGAGTCCGACGAAAGCCGGCGAGTCTGACGGAGAGACCGGGCCGAATCCGCTGAGCCGCCTCCAGTGCGGCGGACGCAGCAGAACCCCAGAATCAGCCACCAAGGAGACCGAACCGTGAAGAGCGCCGTGGAGACCCTGAACCCGACCCGGGTTCGGCTCACTGTCGAGGTGCCCTTCGAGGAGCTCAAGGACAGCCTCGACGCGGCGTACAAGAAGATCAACCAGCAGGTCACGGTCAAGGGCTTCCGCAAGGGCAAGATCCCGGCCCGAGTGATCGACCAGCGGTTCGGCCGTGGTGCGGTGCTGGAGGAGGCCGTCAACGACGCCCTCCCGAAGTTCTACACCGAGGCGGTCAACGAGGCCGAGGTCAACCCGCTCGGCCAGCCCGAGGTCGACATCACCGAGCTGAAGGACGGCGAGCTGCTGGCCTTCACCGCCGAGGTCGACATCCGCCCCGTCATCGAGATCCCGGACTACTCCGGCATCGAGGTCACCGTCGACGCCGTCGAGGTCACCGACGAGGACGTCGAGAAGTCCGTGGAGCAGCTGCGTGAGCGCTTCGCCTCCACCAACCCGGTCGAGCGTGCCGCCGCCGAGGGCGACGTCGTGACGATCGACCTCGAGGCCAAGGTCGACGGCGAGGTCCTGGAGGACGGCGTCGCGAGCGGCGTGCAGTACACCATCGGTTCCGGCGAGCTCCTCGACGGCATCGACGAGGCCGTCACCGGCCTTGAGGCCGACGGCGAGGCCACCTTCACCTCGCAGCTGAAGGGCGGCTCCGCCGAGGGCAAGGACGCGGAGGTCACCGTCAAGGTCACCGCCGTCGCCGCCCGCGAGCTCCCCGAGCTCGACGACGACTTCGCGCAGATGGCGAGCGAGTTCGACACCCTCGAGGAGCTGAAGGCGGACAGCCGCAAGCGCCTCGAGAACATGAAGCAGTACGACCAGGCCACCCAGGCCCAGGAGCGCGTCCTCGACGAGCTGCTGAAGCTGGCCGAGGTGCCGATCCCCGAGAAGCTGCTCGAGGACGAGGTCAAGACCCGCAAGCACAACCTTGAGCACCACCAGCTCGGCCAGATGGGCATCGACCTCCCCAAGTACCTGGAGATCCAGGGCAAGACCGAGGAAGAGTTCGACGCCGAGACGTCCGAGCAGGCGATCAAGGGCATCAAGACCCAGTTCATCCTCGACGAGCTGGTCAACAAGGAGAAGCTGAACGTCAACCAGGAGGAGCTCACCGAGCACCTCATGCGGCGTGCGGCCTCCTCCGGCATGAGCCCCGACCAGTTCGCCCAGGCGGTCGTCGAGGGTGGCCAGGTGCCGATGCTCGTGGGCGAGGTCGCCCGCGGCAAGGCGCTCGCCGTGGTCGTCGAGGCCGCCAAGGTCACTGACACCAACGGTGAGGTCGTCGACCTCGAGGACGAGGACGAGACCGAGACCGCCGCGGAGACGGTCGAGGCCGTCGTCGAGGGTGACGAGGCCGACGAGGCCGCGGAGAAGACCGAGGCCTGAGCCTCGCTCTGAAGCACTGATTCGGGCCCCGGACGCACCAAGCGCCGGGGCCCGACTCGTACTGCTGCCGGGGCCCAGACACCTTGCGCTCCGAGCGAACAGTTGGGGAAGCGGGATGGCGCCCGCCGACCAGCGCGTTAGGGTCCATGAATACGAGGGCAGGGGAGTCCCCGCCCCCAGTACGAAAGACGCTGAGACGGCCGCAGCCGTCAGAGACGAGCAGGTGGATACGTGACGAATCTGAAGCCTTACGCCGCGGGTGAGCCGTCCATCGGTGGTGGCCTCGGCGACCATGTCTACAACCGGCTGCTCGGCGAGCGCATCATCTTCCTCGGCCAGCAGGTCGACGACGAGATCGCCAACAAGATCACGGCGCAGATGCTGCTCCTGGCCGCAGAGCCGGACAAGGACATCTACCTCTACATCAACAGCCCCGGCGGCTCGGTGACGGCCGGCATGGCGATCTACGACACCATGCAGTACATCCCGAACGACGTGGTCACGATCGGTATGGGCATGGCGGCCTCGATGGGCCAGTTCCTGCTCACCGGCGGCACCGCGGGCAAGCGCTTCGCGCTCCCGAACACCGACATTCTGATGCACCAGGGATCGGCCGGTATCGGCGGCACCGCCTCGGACATCAAGATCCAGGCCGAGTACCTGCTTCGTACGAAGAAGCGCATGGCGGAGATCACCGCCCACCACTCCGGCCAGACCGTCGAGACGATCATCCGCGATGGTGACCGCGACCGCTGGTACACCGCGGGAGAGGCCAAGGACTACGGCCTCATCGACGAGATCATCTCCGCCGCATCGGGCGTTCCGGGCGGCGGCGGCACCGGCGCCTGAGCCGTACTGCCCCCAGCCCCCGCCCGTAGAATGCCACCAGGATGGTGAACACCCACATGAGCAACTACTCCGCGAGCGGCCTCTACACCGGCCCGCAGGTGGACAACCGCTACGTCGTCCCGCGCTTCGTCGAGCGCACCTCGCAGGGCGTGCGTGAGTACGACCCGTACGCGAAGCTCTTCGAGGAGCGCGTGATCTTCCTCGGCGTGCAGATCGACGACGCATCCGCCAACGACGTCATGGCGCAGCTGCTGTGCCTGGAGTCGATGGACCCGGACCGCGACATCTCGATCTACATCAACAGCCCCGGCGGCTCGTTCACGGCCCTCACGGCCATTTACGACACGATGCAGTTCGTGAAGCCGGACATCCAGACGGTCTGCATGGGCCAGGCGGCCTCCGCCGCGGCCGTGCTGCTCGCCGCCGGTACCCCCGGCAAGCGGATGGCCCTGCCGAACGCCCGCGTGCTGATCCACCAGCCGTCCTCGCAGACCGGCCGCGAGCAGCTCTCCGACCTGGAGATCGCGGCCAACGAGATCCTGCGGATGCGCACGCAGCTCGAGGAAATGCTGGCCAAGCACTCCACCACGCCGATCGAGAAGATCCGTGACGACATCGAGCGCGACAAGATCCTGACCGCCGAGGACGCACTTGCGTACGGCCTCGTCGACCAGATCGTCTCGACCCGTAAGAGCACGGCCGCAGCGGCCGCCTGACCGGTCCGGTCCCCTTGGTGCGGAGCACGACCATGTGAACCGCGCCAAGGGGGGCCCGAACGGGGGGCCCGGCAAGGTACCGTCGGATATGAGGCACCAGGAGTCGGCTGAACCAAGCTGCTCCCAGGCGAAGGGGAAGCACCTCGTGGCACGCATCGGTGATGGCGGCGACCTGCTCAAGTGCTCGTTCTGCGGAAAGAGCCAGAAGCAGGTGAAGAAGCTCATCGCAGGCCCCGGTGTGTACATCTGCGACGAGTGCATCGACCTCTGCAACGAGATCATCGAGGAGGAGCTTGCCGAGACCTCCGAGGTGCGGTGGGAGGAACTGCCCAAGCCGCGCGAGATCTACGAGTTCCTCGAGGGGTACGTCGTCGGGCAGGAGCCCGCGAAGAAGGCCCTCTCGGTAGCGGTGTACAACCACTACAAGCGTGTCCAGGCCGGCGAGAACGGCGGGGGCACGGGCCGGGACGACGCGATCGAACTGGCCAAGTCGAACATCCTGCTGCTCGGCCCGACCGGGTCCGGCAAAACACTCCTCGCGCAGACGCTCGCGCGCATGCTGAACGTCCCGTTCGCCATCGCCGACGCGACGGCGCTGACGGAGGCCGGGTATGTCGGCGAGGACGTCGAGAACATCCTGCTGAAGCTGATCCAGGCGGCCGACTACGACGTCAAGAAGGCCGAGACCGGGATCATCTATATCGACGAGATCGACAAGGTCGCCCGAAAGAGCGAAAATCCGTCGATCACCCGGGACGTGTCGGGCGAGGGCGTCCAGCAGGCGCTGCTGAAGATCCTGGAAGGCACGACGGCCTCGGTCCCGCCGCAGGGCGGCCGCAAGCACCCGCACCAGGAGTTCATCCAGATCGACACGACGAACGTGCTGTTCATCGTGGGCGGTGCCTTCGCGGGCCTGGAGAAGATCATCGAGTCGCGTGCGGGCGCGAAGGGCATCGGCTTCGGCGCGACGATCCGCTCCAAGCGCGAGATCGAGGCGAGCGACCAGTTCCAGGAGGTCATGCCGGAGGACCTGGTGAAGTTCGGGATGATCCCGGAGTTCATCGGCCGCCTCCCGGTCATCACCTCAGTGCACAACCTGGACCGCGAGGCCCTGCTGAAGATCCTCGTCGAGCCGCGCAACGCACTGGTGAAGCAGTACCAGCGCCTGTTCGAACTGGACGGCGTGGAGCTGGACTTCGACCTCCCGGCCCTCGAGGCGATCGCCGACCAGGCGATCCTGCGCGGCACGGGCGCTCGAGGCCTGCGGGCCATCATGGAAGAGGTCCTGATGTCGGTGATGTACGAGGTCCCGTCACGTAAGGACGTCGCACGGGTGGTCATCACGTCGGACGTGGTGCACAACAACGTGAACCCGACGCTGGTGCCGCGGGAGCCGCGGATCGTGAAGAACGACGGGCGCCACGAAAAGTCCGCGTAGCGGCTACGTACTTACGCCGAAGGGGCGCCCGGCCAGTCAACTGGCCGGGCGCCCCTTCGCGTTGATCAGACCTTGGTGCGCGAGGTCTTGTACACCTTGGCCGCGAGCTCGGCGACCTGGTCCTGGGACGCGCCCTTGCCGCCGGTCAGCATGGAACTCATTTCGAAGGACATGACGGCGCCGATCGTGCTGTAGTCGGCCCAGACGCAGATCGGCGTCTCGAACTCCTTGGCGCCGGCTCCCGTGCCGGTGTCGGGCTTGGTCTTGATGTTCTGGCACTTCATCAAAGCGCCCTCGAACCCGGAGGGTTCAACCGACGTGGGGCTGCCGACGAGGGTGACCTCGTTCTTCTTCTCCTCGGCATCGCCCTTGGCGAGGCTGGCGAAGTAGCCGTCGAGTGCCTTCTCGGGGTCGGAGATCTCACCCCACAGACCGTTGACGTTGAGCAGCTTGCCCTTCAGCGGCTCGCTCTCGGCGCCGGACTTGTAGGAGGCGCTGACCTGCGTCGGGTTCTTGATCCCGATCGCCTCAGCTTCCTTCTTGTCCTTGTCCGACATGGAACCAGTCTTGTCGGTGCCCTGCTTCTTGTAGTCGTCGACCGAAGCGGCAGGCGTGAGCTTGTACCCCTTGGTGTCGGCCGAGACGTCCCCGTTCCCGCCGCCTCCGCCCAGCAGGAAGTACACACCTCCGCCGATCACCGCGAGCGCCACGACCGAGGCCGCCACGATCAGGCCCGTCTTCTTCTTCGGGGGCGCCGGCGGGGGCGGGACCTGGCCGCCGCCGTAGGGCTGACCGTACTGGGGCTGCTGGCCGTACGGGCCCGGCTGCTGCGGCTGGCCCCACTGGCCCGGCTGCTGCGGCGGGACGCCCTGAGGGGCCTGCTGGGGGTACCCGTAGCCGGGCTGCGGGGCCTGCGGCTGCTGGCCGTAGGGACCCGGCTGACCGTACGGTCCGGGCTGCTGAGGCTGGCCGCCGTACGGGCCCGGCTGGTTGTAGCTCATTACTGCGTTCCCCTCCAGTTACTTATGTGATCCGAACATCCTGGCCCAATGGCCGACGCCTTGGGGCGGCGGGGGTCACACCGTTACGAACATTCCCGTTTCAGTACGGCCCTGTGACACCCCTAAACTGAGCCCGTGACCGAGAACGCTCAGCAGCAGCCAGCCAGCAACCCCGAACTGCCGACCCAGTACGCGCCGGCCGAAGTAGAGGGGAAGCTGTACGAGCGCTGGGTGGAGCGCGGTTACTTCGAGGCGGACGCGAAGAGCGAGAAGCCCCCGTACACGATCGTCATTCCGCCGCCGAACGTCACCGGCTCTCTGCACCTCGGGCATGCCTTCCAGCACACCCTCATGGACGCCCTCACCCGCCGTAAGCGGATGCAGGGGTACGAGTCGCTCTGGCTGCCCGGCATGGACCACGCCGGTATCGCCACCCAGAACAAGGTCGAGCAGCAGCTCGGCGACGAGGGCAAGTCCCGTCACGACCTGGGGCGCGACGAGTTCGTCGACCGGGTCTGGCAGTGGAAGGAAGAGTACGGCGGCAAGATCCTCGGCCAGATGCGCCGCCTCGGCGACGGCGTCGACTGGAGCCGCGAGCGCTTCACCATGGACGAAGGGCTGTCCAAGGCCGTCCAGACCATCTTCAAGAAGCTCTACGACGACGAGCTGATCTACCGCGCCGAGCGCATCATCAACTGGTGCCCCCGGTGTCTGACCGCCATCTCGGACATCGAGGTGGACTACCAGGACGACAACGGCGAGTTGGTCTCGCTCAAGTACGGCGAGGGCGACGAGACCGTCGTCGTCGCGACCACCCGCGTCGAGACGATGCTGGGCGACACCGCCGTCGCCGTCCACCCCGACGACGAGCGGTATGCCCACCTCGTCGGCAAGCGGATCAAGCTGCCGCTGACCGACCGTACGATCCCGGTCGTCGCCGACACCCATGTCGACCCGGAGTTCGGTACGGGCGCGGTCAAGGTGACCCCGGCCCACGACCCGAACGACTTCGCCATCGGCCAGCGCCACGGGCTCGACTCCCTGACGATCATGGACGAGCGCGGTGTCATCACCGCCCACGGTCCCTTCCAGGGACTCGACCGCTTCGAGGCGCGCTCCACGATCGTCGAGGCGCTGCGCGAGCAGGGCCGGATCGTGGCCGAGAAGCGGCCGTACGTCCACTCCGTCGGCCACTGCTCCCGGTGCAAGACCACCATCGAGCCTCGTCTTTCGCTGCAGTGGTGGGTCAAGGTCGGCCCGCTGGCGCAGGCCGCCGGTGACGCGGTCCGCGACGGGCGGGTCAAGATCCATCCGCAGGAGATGTCGAGGCGGTACTTCGACTGGGTCGACAACATGCACG
This sequence comes from Streptomyces sp. NPDC005408, assembly GCF_040606445.1. NCBI lineage: Bacteria > Bacillati > Actinomycetota > Actinomycetes > Kitasatosporales > Streptomycetaceae > Streptomyces > Streptomyces sp. NPDC005408. The sequence goes on from NZ_JBEXEX010000018.1 coordinate 34,051, forward strand.
ACTGGTGCATTTCCCGCCAGTTGTGGTGGGGCCACCGGATCCCCGTCTGGTACGGGCCGGACGGCGAGGTCGTCTGCGTCGGACCCGACGAGCAGCCGCCGAGCGGTGAGGGCTGGACGCAGGACGCCGACGTCCTGGACACCTGGTTCTCCTCCGGCCTGTGGCCGTTCTCGACGCTCGGCTGGCCGGAGCGTACGCCGGACCTGGAGAAGTTCTACGCCACCGACGTCCTGCTGACCGGCCACGACATCATCTTCTTCTGGGTCGCCCGGATGATGATGTTCGGTCTGTACGCGATGGACGGCGAGCCGCCGTTCCACACCATCGCGCTGACCGGTCTCGTCCGCGACGAGCACGGCAAGAAGATGTCGAAGTCCAACCCCAACTCCGTTGACCCGCTGGACTGGATGGACGCGTACGGCTCCGACGCCGTCCGCTTCACCCTTGCCCGTGGCGCCAACCCCGGGGCCGATGTGCCGATCGGCGAGGACTGGGTCCAGGCGTCGCGCAACTTCGCCAACAAGATCTGGAACGCGACCCGATTCGCGCTGATGAACGGCGCGACCGTGGAGGGAGAGCTGCCCGACCCGGCGCAGATGTCCGCCACGGACCGGTGGATCCTCTCCCGGCTCAACGCGACCGTCGCTGAGGTCGACGCGTACTACGAGGACTACCAGTTCGCGAAACTGTCCGACGCCCTCTACCACTTCGCGTGGGACGAGGTCTTCGACTGGTACGTCGAGCTCTCGAAGACCACGTACTTCGCGGGCGGTGAGCAGGCGCGGGTCTCCGGACGCGTCCTCGGCGAGGTCCTCGACGTGACCCTCCGACTGCTCCACCCGATCGTTCCGTTCGTCACCGAGACCCTGTGGACCACGCTCACCGGCAAGGAGTCGGTCGTCATCGCCGACTGGCCGAGCGACAGCGGCTTCCGGGACAAGGCCGCCGAGCAGGACATCGAGCTGGTCCAGCAGGTCGTCACCGAGGTCCGCCGGTTCCGGTCCGACCAGGGGCTGCAGCCCGGTCAGAAGGTCCCGGCCCGGCTGACCCTGGACGGCACCGCGCTGGCGCCGCACGAGGCCGCCATCCGGCAGCTGCTGCGTCTGCAGCCGGAGGGCGAGGGCTTCAGTGCCACGGCGACCCTCCCGGTCGCGGGGGCCACGGTCGCGCTCGACCTGTCGGGCACGATCGACGTCGGCGCCGAGCGCAAGCGGCTTGCGAAGGACCTGGCCGCGGCCGAGAAGGAGAAGGCCCAGGCGCTGGGGAAGCTCGGCAACGAGGCGTTCCTGGCCAAGGCCCCGGACAACGTGGTCGACAAGATCCGTACGCGCCTCGCCAAGGCCGAGGAGGACATCGAGCGGATCACGGCTCAGCTGGACCGGCTGCCGCAGGCGTAGTCACGATGCGGGTGTAGTCACGATGCAGGCGTAGTCACGATGCGCGAGAGGCCCCTGGGGATCCCCCGGGGGCCTCTCGCGCATCCGTGCCCGAGCCGGGAAGAGGGCGGGGCGAACGTCCTGTCACTGCTCCTCCGTAGACTGGCCCTGTGAGTGAGCAGCCCGACCCCTTTGACGAGATCGTCGACGCCGAGACAGACCGCGACCCCGACCTGGCGGTGATCGAGGCCGGCAGCCGTACCCTGCGCGCGCAGGCCGGATCGCCCCAGGGTGACCCCGTGCCCGCCCGGCCCGCAGACCCGGAGGTGGACAAGGCGCTGCGTGCGGTCGAGGCGGATCTGGCGACGCGCTGGGGCGAGACCAAGCTGGAGCCCTCCGTCGCCCGTATCTCCGCGCTGATGGATGTGCTGGGCGAGCCCCAGCGCGCGTACCCCTCGATCCACATCACGGGGACGAACGGCAAGACGTCCACGGCCCGCATGATCGAGGCCCTGCTCGGTGCCTTCGATCTGCGTACCGGCCGCTACACCTCGCCGCACGTCCAGTCGGTCACCGAGCGGATCAGCCTGGACGGCGCCGCGATCGAGGCCGAGCGCTTCGTCGAGACGTACAACGACATCAAGCCGTACGTCGAGATGGTGGATGCCCAGCAGGACTTCCGGCTGTCCTTCTTCGAGGTGCTCACCGGCATGGCGTACGCCGCCTTCGCCGACGCGCCCGTGGATGTGGCGGTCGTCGAGGTCGGCATGGGCGGCAGCTGGGACGCGACGAACGTCATCGACGGGTCCGTTGCCGTCGTCACCCCCATCGACCTGGACCACACCGACCGTCTTGGTGAAACGCCCGCCGAAATCGCGGTCGAGAAGGCCGGTGTCATCAAGCAGGGCGCGACGGTCATCCTGGCGCAGCAGCCGGTGGACGCCGCGCAGGTGATGTTGAAGAAGGCCGTCGAGGTCGACGCCACGGTCGCCCGCGAGGGCATGGAGTTCGGCGTGGTCGCCCGCGAAGTCGCGGTCGGCGGCCAGTTGGTGACGCTGCGCGGACTCGGCGGGGAGTACGAGGAGATCTTCCTCCCGCTCTACGGGGCGCACCAGGCGCACAACGCGGCGGTGGCGCTCGCCGCGGTCGAGGCCTTCTTCGGCATCGGCTCCGAGCAGGCCCGCACGCTCGACATGGACACCGTCCGCAAGGCGTTCGCCGCGGTGACCTCGCCGGGCCGCCTGGAGGTCGTGCGCCGCAGCCCGACGGTCGTCCTGGACGCCGCGCACAACCCGGCGGGCGCCCGCGCGGCCGCCGACGGGATCACCGAGTCGTTCGGCTTCTCCCGCCTCATCGGTGTGGTGGGCGCGAGCGGCGACAAGGACGTGCGGGGCTTCCTCGAGGCCTTCGAGCCGATCTTCGCCGAGGTTGTGATCACGCAGAATTCGAGCCATCGGTCGATGGACGCCGATGAGCTGGCGGCGGTCGCGGTCGAGGTCTTCGGCGACGAGCGGGTGGTCGTCGAGCCGCGTCTCGACGACGCGCTTGAGGCGGCGATCACGCTCGCCGAGGAGGAGTCCGAGTTCGCGGGCGCCGGCGTCCTGGTGACCGGTTCCGTGATCACGGTCGGCGAGGCCCGGCTGCTGCTGGGGAAGGGCTGACATCCGATGCGTACGCTCTGTGCATCCACCCTGATCGGCGAGTTCTTCGTGATCGGCTTCGCCGGTCTCGTCGCCATGAAGTCCGATGAACTCTCCATGGCGACCGTCTGGACGGTCTGCGGCGTCGGGATGCTGCTCTCGGTCCTGCTCTGCGGGATGATCGGCCGCCCCGGCGGAGTGCAGCTCGGCTGGGCGCTGCAGATCGCGCTGATCGCCAGCGGCTTCGTGGTGCCGACGATGTTCTTCCTCGGCGCGATCTTCGCGGGCCTGTGGTGGGCCTCGGTCCACTACGGCCGGAAGATCGACGAGGCGAAAGCGAGATGGGCCGCGCAGGCCTCGTCAGAGCCTGACGCTGCGTAATCGCGGAGCTGCCCCGCCCTGTAGCCTCTGAACTCCTGAATCCGCACATGAAGGAGCCCGTACCGTGAGCCAGCGCACGCTCGTCCTGCTCAAGCCCGACGCCGTACGCCGTGGCCTGATCGGCGAGATCATCGGCCGTATCGAGGCAAAGGCCGGCTGGACCATCAGCGCGCTGGAGCTGCGCACCCTCGACCGGGAGATCCTGGAGCAGCACTACGCCGAGCACGTCGGCCGGCCGTTCTACGAGCCGCTCGTCGAGTTCATGCAGTCCGGCCCGGTCGTCGCCTTTGTCGTCGAGGGCGAGCGGGTCATCGAGGGTGTCCGCGCCCTGACCGGCCCGACCGACCCGATCGCGGCCGCTCCCGGCTCCATCCGTGGGGACTTCGGCACCATCGTGCGGGAGAACCTCATCCACGCCTCGGACTCCGAGGAGTCCGCCATTCGAGAACTCAAGATTTTCTTCCCCGGGCTTTCCTGATTGGCCGTCAGCCATACAGAGCCTCCACCTGGGGCGACCGAAGGAATTTCGGTCGCCCTTCGGTGTACATGAGCGCTTTGCGGGAACGCATCGCTCCGACACCTCGTCACCTAATACAGAGGTGGACTCACCGCGCGGTGTTCGTGCAGGCGGCACTACGATGAAGCCTCCACGCCACAGCACCCACCTCGCCATCCTAAAAAGCCATCAACGCTCGATTTGGGAAGGCCAGACGCATCCTCATGGGGAACAACATGTCGTTCATCGGCCGTGACATGGCTGTCGACCTCGGGACCGCCAACACGCTGGTGTACGTCAGGGGCCGGGGGATCGTCCTCAACGAGCCGTCCGTCGTCGCCATCAACACCAACACGGGCGGCATTCTCGCGGTCGGCGCCGAGGCGAAGAAGATGATCGGCCGGACACCGGGCAACATCGTTGCCGTCCGGCCGTTGAAGGACGGCGTCATCGCCGACTTCGAGATCACCGAACGGATGCTGCGCTACTTCATTCTGAAGATCCACAAGCGCCGGTACCTCGCCCGGCCGCGCGTCGTCGTCTGTGTGCCCTCCGGCATCACGGGCGTCGAGCGCCGCGCGGTCATCGAGGCATCGACGCAGGCGGGCGCCCGGCAGGTGCACATCATCGAGGAGCCCATGGCCGCGGCCATCGGCTCCGGACTCCCGGTCCATGAAGCCACCGGCAACATGGTTGTCGACATCGGTGGCGGGACCACCGAAGTCGCCGTCATCTCACTCGGCGGAATCGTCACAGCACAGTCCATCCGCGTCGCCGGTGACGAGCTGGACAACGCGATCATCCAGCACATCAAGAAGGAGTACTCCCTCCTGCTCGGTGAGCGGACCGCCGAACAGATCAAGATCACCATCGGTTCCGCCTACGACATGGACAAGGACGAGCACACCGAGATCCGCGGTCGTGACCTCGTCTCCGGTCTGCCCAAGACCGTCGTCATCTCGGCCGCCGAAGTCCGCAAGGCGATCGAGGAACCCGTCAACGCGATCGTTGACGCCGTCAAGACCACCCTCGACAAGTGCCCGCCGGAGCTCTCCGGCGACGTCATGGACCGCGGCATCGTCCTCACCGGCGGTGGCGCCCTGCTGCGCGGCCTGGACGAGCGGCTGCGCCGCGAGACCGGAATGCCCATCCATATCGCCGAGGATCCGCTGGACTCCGTTGCCCTCGGATCCGGCAAGTGTGTCGAGGAGTTCGAGGCACTCCAGCAGGTGCTGGACGCCCAGCCCCGCCGCTGAGCGGAACTCCACGATCGACGAGATCCGCCGTATGGGGGCCTGCCAACCCGTACGGCGGATCGTTGATATACAGACATCAACATTCCTACGAGGAAGGCACGGCCGCCGCACGTGAGGGACACACGAGAGAGCCGGCTGCTCCTGGTGCTGCTGATCGCCATCGCGTTCGCTTTGATCACGGTGGACATCCGCGGGGGCGAGGAGTCACCGGTCGACGGCGCCCGGCAGGCCGCCGCCACGGTCTTCGGACCGGTCGAGAACGGCGTCGCGGCAGCGGTCGACCCGATCGGCCACGCGATCGGCGCGGTACGGGACTCCGGTCAGCGCCACGACCGCATCAGCCAACTCGAGCACGAGAACGCCGCGCTGAAGCAGAGACTCGGCAGCGACGACCGCAACCGAAGCCGGGTGCGCGAGCTCGACAAGATGCTCAAGAAGGCCGGCGCCGGCCAGTACGGCATCAAGGGCGCCGAGGTCATCGCCATAGGAGCGGCCCAGGGTTTCTCCTGGACGGTGACCATCGACGTCGGCTCCAGCGACGGCATCCAGCGGGACATGACCGTACTCAACGGCGACGGACTCGTCGGACGGGTCACCACGGTCGGCCCGAACACCGCGACCGTACTGCTCGCCAACGACCCTGACTTCACCGTCGGGACGCGAATGGAGAAGACCGACGAACTGGGCTTCGCCACCGGCCAGGGCGACCGTCCGCTCTCCGTGCAGCTGCTCAACGGCAAGGCCAAGGTCAAGAAGGGCGACCGACTGGTCACCTTCGGCTCGCAGGCCGACAAGCCGTTCGTGCCCGGTGTCCCGGTCGGCGAGGTCGTCCGCGTCGACCCCTCCGGCGGCGACCTCACCCGGACCATCTACGTCCGGCCGTTCGTCGGCTTCACCAAGCTCGACATCGTCGGCGTCGTCGTCCTCGCACCCCGGTCCGATCCGCGCGACACGGTCCTCCCGCCCAAGCCCGCGGCCCCGAAGCCCACGCCGACAGTCACGGTGACGGTCACCCCGTCGGCCGGCGGCGATGTCAGCGCGACCGACCAGAACGTCGAGTAGGAGCTGATCCGTCATGCGCTTCAACCGGATGCTGCTCTCCACGACGCTCGTCGTGGTCGCCCTCGTCATCCAGGTCTCCGTCCTCGCCCGCCTCCAGCTCCCCGGCGCCGTCCCCGACCTGCTGCTGCTCGTCGTCCTCGGACTCGCCTTCGTCTACGGGCACATGGCCGGCGCCTTCATCGGCTTCGGCGCGGGCCTGCTCGCCGACCTCGCCCCGCCCGCCGACCATGCCGCAGGACGCTACGCGCTCGTGCTCTGCGTCATCGGCTATCTCGCAGGCCTGGCGCGCCCCGACAACGGCCGGATCAAGTCGGCCACCGGGCCGATGGTCGTGGTCGTCGCGGCCGCCATCGGCTCGACGCTGCTGTACGCGGGGGTCGGCGCCCTCGTCGGCGACACCGCGGCCCGCCATGTGGGCCTGGGCAGCCTGCTGTTCACGGCCGCCGTGTACGACCTGCTGCTCGCGCCCTTCACCGTGCCGCTGATCATGGCGCTCGCCAGACGCGCCGAGAACGATCCGCTCGCCGAGAGCCAGAGCAGCGGAGGCGGCGACGTCGCCTCGGGCTGGCTCTCGTCCGGCACCGGACTGCGGATCGGCACCCAGCGTGGCGGACTGCGGGTCAAGGCAGCAAGGACGCGGGCGGCACGGGCCGGCCGCATCAAGGGAGTCAAGCGACTGTGAGCGAGGGGGCAGCGGCGTGAGCAACATTCCGGAGACCGGGCGGACCCCCCGGGTCCAGATCCGGCTCGTGATCATCCAGGTACTTGTCTTCTCCCTCCTCCTCACCCTCGGCGGACGCCTCTGGTACCTCCAGATCCGCAACGGCGAGGAGTACACCGACGAGGCGAAGAACAACCACGTCCAGCAGGTCGTCCAGCCCGCCGTCCGCGGCGCGATCCTCGACGCCCGCGGCATCCCGCTCGCCGACAACGAGACCCGCCTCGTGGTCTCCGCGTCCCGCACCGAGCTGATGAAGATGAAGGACGACGGCAAGGGCGTCCTCACCCGTCTCGCGGCCGTCCTCGGCATGAAGCCGAACGAGGTCATGGGCAAGGTCAGGCTCTGCGACGCCAAGACCCCCCAGCCCTGCTGGAACGGCTCGCCCTACCAGCCGATCCCGGTCACCGACGAGGCCACCACCCAGCAGGCCCTGCAGATCCGTGAGCGCGCCGAGGACTTCCCCGGCATCACCGCCGAGCCCACCGCCGTACGCCGCTACACCGGGCCCGGCAAGACCAACACCGCGCAGGTCCTCGGGTATCTCTCGCCCGTCACCGACGAGGAGATCATCAAGGCCAAGGACACCGACTCGCCCTTCCTGCGCTCCGACCAGATCGGCCGCTCGGGCATCGAGCGCACCTACGACAAGGAGCTGCGCGGCAAGGCCGGAGTCACCCGCTACGAGGTCGACAACCTGGGCCGTGTCATCGGCCAGGCCGCCAAGGACGAGGCCCAGCCCGGCGCCAACCTCGTCACCTCGATCGACGCGCGGGTCCAGGCCGTCGCGGAGTACGAGCTCGACCTGGCGATGAAGACCGCCCGTCAGGAGTTCGACAAGAACACCGACGAGAACTACAAGGCCGACGCCGGTGCCGTCGTGGTGATGGAGAACAAGACCGGCCGGATCATCTCGATGGCCTCCCAGCCCACCTACGACCCCAACTCCTGGGTGGGCGGCATCTCCGCCAAGGACTACGCCAAGCTCACCGGCAAGGACTCCAACTACCCGCTGCTGAACCGGGCGATCCAGGGGCAGGCCGCCCCCGGCTCGATCTTCAAGGTGATCTCATCGACCGCCTCGGTCAACGCCGGGTACCCCTTCGACGGCGACTACCCGTGCCCCTCCTCGTACTCCGTCGGCGGCCAGGTCTTCAAGAACTTCGAGTCCAAGGGCTACGGCAGCATTTCCCTCGGCAGGGCCCTGGAGGTCTCCTGCGACACCGTCTTCTACGGCATCGCCCATCGCGAGTGGCAGAAGGACGGCGGCACCAAGCCCAAGAAGCACCCCAACGACTGGTTCTACAAGACCGCCCACCAGTTCGGCCTCGGCAAGGAGACCGGCATCGACCTCCCCAACGAGGTCAGCGGCCGTGTCCCCGACCGCCAGTGGAAGCAGCGCTTCTGGGAGGCCAACAAGGACGGCTGGTGCAAGCAGGGCAAGAAGAACGGCGACTACGTCGAGAAGATCGCGTACGAGAACTGCCTCGAAGGCAACCGGATGCGAGCGGGTGACTCCGTCAACTACTCCATCGGCCAGGGCGACACGCTCGTCACCCCGATCCAGATGGCCACGATCTACTCGGCGATCGCCAACGGCGGCACGCTCTTCAACCCCACCATCGGCAAGGCCGTCATCAGCGCGGACGGCAAGTCCGTCCAGGAGATCAAGCCGAAGCCGCACGGCAGGCTGCCGATGAACGCCGAGACGCGCGACCAGATAGACCAAGCCCTCGCGGGAGTCACGACCCGCGGATCGGCCGCCTGGCGATTCGGCGGCTGGCCGCAGGACAAGATCCCGATGCACGCCAAGACGGGTACGGCGGAGGTCTACGGCAAGCAGACGACCTCCTGGTTCGTCTCGTACACCCCCGACTACACAATCATCATGACGATCGCCCAGGGTGGTACGGGCTCCGGCGCCTCGGGTCCCGCCGTGCGCAAGATCTACGAGGCGATGTACGGACTCGACGAGAAGGGCGGCCAGGACCTGAAGAAGGCCCTGCTGCCCGCGCCGCAGAAGGCGCTCCCGAAGATCCAGCCCGACGGCACCATCGACGCTCCGGAGATCAAGCCGTACGAGCCGAAGGAAGAGTCTCCGGACGAGACACAGCAGCTCGCGGGCCCGCCCGCGCGGAGGGACTGAGCCATGGCCGGTACGAACGGCTTCTCCGTCTCCGGATACGGGCCCCAGCGCGGCGGCCTGTGGTCCCAGCTGACCGCCCGTGACTCCATGGTGCGCAAGCTGGACTGGCCGCTGCTCTTCTCGGCACTCGCGCTGTCCTTCGTGGGCTCGCTGCTGGTGTGGTCGGCGACGCGGGGGCGCACCTCGCTCAACCAGGGCGACCCGTACTACTTCCTGTTCCGGCACGCCCTCAACACGGGGATCGGCTTCGCGCTGATGATCGGCACGATCTGGCTCGGGCACCGCACCCTGCGCGGTGCGGTGCCGGTGCTGTACGGGCTGTCCGTGGTGCTCGTCCTGCTGGTGCTCACGCCGCTCGGCGCGACCATCAACGGCGCGCACGCGTGGATCGTGGTCGGCGGCGGATTCTCCCTCCAGCCCTCGGAGTTCGTGAAGATCACGATCATCCTGGGGATGGCGATGATGCTGGCCGCGCGCGTGGACGCGGGCGACCAGGTGCACCCGGACCACCGGACGGTCGCCAAGTCGCTGGGCCTCGCGATCCTGCCGATGGCGATCGTCATGCTGATGCCGGACCTCGGCTCGGTGATGGTGATGGCGGTGATCGTGCTCGGGGTGCTGCTCGCGTCGGGCGCATCCAACCGCTGGATCCTCGGGCTGATCGGCGCGGGTGTCATCGGCGCGGTGGCGGTCACGGCCCTCGGCCTGCTCGACGAGTACCAGATCAACCGCTTCGCGGCGTTCGCCAACCCGGAGCTGGATCCGGCCGGTGTCGGCTACAACACCAATCAGGCCAGGATCGCGATCGGATCGGGAGGACTGACCGGCACGGGCCTGTTCAAGGGCTCCCAGACCACCGGCCAGTTCGTGCCCGAACAGCAGACGGACTTCGTCTTCACGGTCGCGGGCGAGGAGCTCGGCTTCCTGGGGGCGGGCCTGATCCTGCTGCTGCTCGGAGTCGTGCTGTGGCGCGCCTGCCGGATCGCGCGCGAGACGACCGAGCTGTACGGCACGATCGTCGCCGCCGGGATCATCGCCTGGTTCGCGTTCCAGGCCTTCGAAAACATCGGCATGACGCTCGGCATCATGCCGGTGGCCGGTCTGCCGCTGCCGTTCGTGTCGTACGGAGGCACATCCATGTTCGCGGTCTGGATCGCGATCGGACTGCTCCAGTCGATCCGCGTGCAGAGGCCGATAACTGCGTAGGTGAACACTTGGGGCTGCCGCAGGGACCTTTGGGCAACTAGATTCAGTTCATGGCGGATACGAAGCGCGAGATCGAGCGGAAGTACGAAGCCACCCCCGAGACCAGGCTGCCGGATCTGAGCCGCGTGCCCAAGGTGGCGGCGGTCGTCGACAAGGGCGTCGCCGAGCTCGACGCCGTCTACTACGACACGGCGGACCTGCGCCTCGCCGCCGCCTCCATCACCTTGCGGCGCAGAACGGGCGGGTCGGACGCGGGCTGGCACCTCAAGCTGCCTGTCGCGCCAGGAGTACGCGACGAGGTCAGCGCACCCCTGTCCGACCAGATCCCGCGCAGCCTGGGGAGCCTCGTGCGGGCCCGCACCCGCGATGCCGAACTCGTACCCGTGGTACGGCTGCTCTCCTCCCGCGATGTCCGCCACCTCCTCGACGCCGACGGCGCGCTGCTCGCCGAGATGAGCAGGGACGCCGTCCGTGCCGAACGCCTCACCGACGGCGGCCGCACGGCCGCCTGGGACGAGATCGAGGTCGAGCTGGCGGACGACGGTGATCCTCCCTTTCTGGACGTGGTCGAGAAGAAGCTCCGCAAGGCCGGGCTGAAGCCCGCCGCCTCCCCGTCGAAGCTGGCGAGGGCCCTCGCTGAGACCGCCCCCAAGGGCAAGCGCGCCCGCAAGGAGGAGGCCCCGCCGGCCGACCACGCCCCGCAGACCGCCGGCGAGCACGTCCTCGCCTACCTGCGGGAACAGGCCGACGCGCTCCTCGCCTACGACCCGGCCGTGCGCCGCGATCTGCCCGACTCCGTCCATCAGATGCGGGTCGCCACCCGGCGGATGCGCAGCGCGTTCAAGACGTACAAGAAGGTCGTCGACCGGACCGTCACCGATCCCATCGGCGAGGAGCTCAAGTGGCTCGCGGCCGAACTCGGCGTCGCCCGGGACCAGGAGGTGCTCACCGAGCGGCTCAAGTCCAGGATCGACGCCCTGCCCAGGACCCTGCTGCTCGGCCCGGTGCGCGGGCGGCTGCGCCTGTGGAGCGTCGCGCACGGCTCGGGCGCCCGGCGCAAGGCCGTCGCCGTGCTCGACAGCAAGCGCTACCTCGCGCTGCTGGAGTCGCTGGACACGCTGCTGGCCGACCCACCGCTGCTCAAGGCGGCGGGCGGCGCGGCGGCCAGGGTGATCCCCGCGGCCGTGATCAAGGACTACGACCGGCTGGCCGCCCGGATCGACCACGCCCTGGAGCTCCCGCCCGGCGAGGCCCGGGACCTGGCCATGCACGACGCCCGCAAGGCCGCCAAGCGCGCCAGGTACGCGGGCGAGGCGGCGACGCCCGCGCTCGGCAAGCCGGCCAAGAGGTTCGCCAAGCGGATGAAGGCCGTGCAGACGGTCCTCGGTGACCACCAGGACAGCGTCGTCGCCCGCGAAGCGCTGCGGAATCTCGCGATCCAGGCGCATGCGGCGGGGGAGTCCGCGTTCACCTGGGGCCTGCTCTACGGCCAGGAGGAGGCAGCCGCGGCGCAGCGGGAGGCGGAGCTGCCGGAGGTGTGGGACGAGGCCGCCGCCCCGAAAATTCGGGCGGATCTGACCGGCTGAGGGTCAAGGTACGCTTGATGGTCACCCTTGCCCGCTCATGAGAGACATTGCGATGCCTGTCGAGTCGGTCTTCCCGCGCCTGGAAGCCCTCCTGCCGCACGTGCAGAAGCCCATTCAGTACGTCGGCGGTGAGCTCAACTCCACCGTCAAGGACTGGGACGCCTGCGATGTCCGCTGGGCACTCATGTACCCCGACGCGTACGAGGTCGGACTGCCCAACCAGGGCGTCATGATCCTCTACGAGGTACTGAACGAGCGCGAGGGTGTGCTCGCCGAGCGTACGTACAGCGTCTGGCCGGACCTCGAAGAGCTCATGCGGGAGCACGAGGTCCCGCAGTTCACCGTGGACTCCCACCGTCCGGTGAAGGCCTTCGACGTCTTCGGGCTGAGCTTCTCCACCGAGCTCGGCTACACCAACATGCTCACCGCCCTCGACCTCGCGGGCATCCCGCTCGAGGCCAAGGACCGGACGATCGACGACCCGATCGTGCTCGCGGGCGGCCACGCGGCCTTCAACCCCGAGCCGGTCGCGGAGTTCATCGACTGCGCGGTCATCGGCGACGGTGAGCAGGCCGTCCTCGACATGACCGAGATCATCCGCGCCTGGAAGGCCGAGGGCCGCCCGGGCGGGCGCGAGGAGGTCCTCTTCCGCCTGGCCAGGACCGGCAATGTCTATGTCCCGGGCTTCTACGACGTCGAGTACCTGCCCGACGGCCGTATCGGCCGGGTCGTCCCGAACAAGTCGGGCGTGCCGTGGCGCGTTTCCAAGCACACCGTCATGGACCTCGACGAGTGGCCCTACCCCAAGCAGCCCCTCGTGCCCCTCGCCGAGACCGTCCACGAGCGGATGTCCGTCGAGATCTTCCGCGGCTGCACCCGCGGCTGCCGCTTCTGCCAGGCCGGCATGATCACGCGCCCTGTCCGGGAGCGCAGCATCACCGGCATCGGCGACATGGTCGAGAAGGGCCTCAAGGCGACCGGCTTCGAGGAGGTCGGCCTGCTCTCGCTGTCCTCCGCGGACCACAGCGAGATCGGCGACCTCGCCAAGGGTCTCGCCGACCGGTACGAGGAAGACAAGATCGGCCTCTCGCTGCCGTCGACCCGTGTGGACGCCTTCAACGTCGACCTGGCCAACGAGCTGACCCGCAACGGCCGTCGCTCCGGTCTGACCTTCGCCCCCGAGGGCGGCTCCGAGCGCATGCGCAAGGTCATCAACAAGATGGTCTCGGAAGAGGACCTGATCCGTACGGTCTCCACCGCGTACGGCAACGGCTGGCGCCAGGTGAAGCTGTACTTCATGTGCGGTCTGCCCACCGAGACCGACGAGGACGTCCTCCAGATCGGCGACATGGCGGTCAAGGTCATCGCCGAGGGCCGCAAGGTCTCCGGGCAGAACGACATCCGCTGCACCGTCTCCATCGGCGGCTTCGTGCCCAAGCCGCACACGCCCTTCCAGTGGGCCCCGCAGCTGAGCGCCGAGGAGACGGACGCCCGTCTGGAGAAGCTGCGCGACAAGATCCGCGGCGACAAGAAGTACGGCCGCTCGATCGGCTTCCGCTACCACGACGGCAAGCCCGGCATCGTCGAGGGCCTGCTCTCGCGCGGCGACCGCCGCGTGGGCGCGGTCATCCGCGCCGTCTACGAGGACGGCGGCCGCTTCGACGGCTGGCGTGAGCACTTCTCGTACGACAGGTGGATGGCCTGCGCCGAGAAGACGCTGGCCGAGTTCGGCGTGGACGTCGACTGGTACACCACGCGTGAGCGTACGTACGAGGAGGTCCTGCCCTGGGACCACCTGGACTCCGGTCTCGACAAGGACTGGCTCTGGGAGGACTGGCAGGACTCGCTCGACGAGACCGAGGTCGAGGACTGCCGCTGGACGCCGTGCTTCGACTGCGGTGTCTGCCCGCAGATGGACACGCACATCCAGATCGGCCCGACGGGCAAGAAGCTGCTGCCGCTCACCGTCGTCAAGTAGAGCTCGGGGGAAGGCCCGGCCGCAGGGGGAAACCCCCGTGACCGGGCCTTCGCGCGTCCCGGCACAATGCGGCGTAAAGCGCAGGTGCTGGATCCGAACGGGGCTGTAACGCGTCATGGCTGACATGGAGTTCGAGAAGTCCCCTCAGACCTACGGGAGTCATCAGGCGCCCGCGCATTACCAGCCCGGCGAGGGCTGTCTGACCATCGTCGTCCGGGTCCCGGTGCGGATCGTGGTGCTGGTCGTGTTCGTACCCGTACGGATGGTCTGGGACCTCCTCGTCGTCTGCGGGCGCGCTGTCGACCGCGTACTGCTGAGGCCGCTCGGCCGCGCGCTGGTCTGGTTCTACGAGAGCGTGCTCGCGCCCGCGGCGCTCTTCGTCGGCAAGGCGCTCTTCGTCCGGCCGTGGGTGGCGCTGTGGCGGTATGTCGTGGTGCCGGTGGTGACGTACGGGCTGGTGGTGCCGGTGGTGTGGATCTACCGGCAGCTGCTGACGCCGCTGGGCCACGGCATCGCATGGCTGCTCACAGCGCTCGGCCACGGCATCGGCTGGCTCGTCGAGAATCTGCTGTTCGGGCCCGCGCGCTGGATCTACCGCCGGCTGCTCACCCCGGTCGGGCACGGCATCGCCGCGGTGCTCGGCTGGCTGGGCATGGCGCTGTTCGTGTGGCCGTGGGTGGCGCTGTGGCGGTATGTCGTGGTGCCGGTGGTGACGTACGGGCTGGTGCTGCCGGTGGTGTGGATCTACCGGCAGCTGCTGACGCCGCTCGGTCACGGCATCGCATGGCTGCTCACAGCGCTCGGCCACGGAATCGGCTGGCTGCTGACAGTGATCGGCCGCGGCATCGCCGCCGTCGGCCTCGGAGTGTGGGCGGCCGTCGTCTGGCTGGTCGTCACGCTGCTCGTCACGCCCGTCAGCTGGGTCTACCGGCACATCCTCGCCCCTGTCGGACGCGAGATCGCCGACGCTTTCGCCGTCGCCTGGCGCATCGCCGGATACATCTCGCACGCCGTCGGCAGGGCCCTGAAGTGGCTCGCCTGGAATCTGGTGGGGCGGCCGGTGCGCTGGTTCTACCAGGTCGTCGCCACCCCCGTCGGGCATGCCGTGCGCGATGCCGTCTGGCGTCCGGCGAAGAAGGCCGCCGTCGAGGCGGGCCGGGCCGCCCGGGCCGCACTGCGATCGGCCCGCGAGACCGTACGCCAGGCCAGGCAGGAGGCCTGGAGGGCGCTGGTCGGCGGGCCCCCGGCGTCCACGCCTGTGGAACCGGTAGCGCGGCAGACGCGTAGGCTGGGTGATACGCAACAAACACAGACTGTTCCCGGCGCGGCGGCCGGACCCGAGATCTCCCTGCACAAGCAGGGGTGAGCCGGACAGGCCCCCAGGGAACACCCCCCGCACGTCCGAGGGCGGCGCGCCCCCCGCGCCCGCCCCGCACCGAGGAGAAGAACCACTGGGCAAGCGACAGCCCGAAGGCCCGCCGCCCGCACCGGCGGTGCAGCGCATCCGACTGCGCTACACCAAGCGCGGCCGCCTCCGGTTCACCAGCCACCGTGACTTCCAGCGTGCCTTCGAGCGGGCGCTGCGCCGTGCCGAGGTGCCCATGGCGTACTCGGCGGGCTTCACACCGCACCCCAAGGTCTCCTACGCCAATGCCGCACCCACCGGCACGGGCAGCGAGGCCGAGTATCTGGAGATCGCCCTCACCGAGCACCGCGACCCCGACAAGCTGCGTGAGCTGCTCGACGAGTCGCTGCCGGGCGGGCTCGACATCACCGACGCCGTCGAGGTCCGTACGTCTGGGCTCGCCGACCGGCTCACCGCCTCCGTGTGGGAGCTGCGGCTCGACGGAGTGGGTGTCGGGGATGCTTCGGAAGCAGTGTCCGCGTTCCTCGCCGCCGAGACCGTCGAGGTCGAGCGCAAGACGAAGAACGGCATGCGGACCTTCGACGCACGAGGTGCCGTGGCAGAGCTGCAGGCGCTCCATCCACCGGCTGATAGGCCGGGGGACGGGCCCTGTGCGATACTGCGGCTGGTTGTTCGGCACGTAACACCTGCCGTGCGACCCGACGACGTCCTGTCCGGTCTCCGAGCTGTGGCCGACCTGGCGCCGCCGGTCCCCGCAGCGGTGACCAGGCTGGCGCAGGGGCTCTTCGACGAGGAGTCCGGCACGGTGACCGACCCGCTCGCGCCCGACCGCGAGGCAATTCCGGCCGCTCCACCCACGGCCGCCGGAATCGCCGCCGCGACGGCGCCGGAAGGTCCCGCCGCGTAAGGACAGTCGTTGTAGCGCAGCCCTGGTACTCGGGAGCCACCTGGGTCGGGCCGCGCACTGACAGGAGACTTTCGCCAGGCCGTGCGTACATCGCGTACGGAACCGGCGAGCCATACATCAGCTCCCGTGCGGCGCCCGCGCCCCGGACGGCGGCACCGCGCACATCATGCGGGCCGTGACCGGACCGGAATCAGGCGTGGCGCCCGGGAGCGTGACGGGAGAACCGCCCGCATGCACGAGCCGAACGAATCCGGCACTGCCGGAGAGACCGAGAACAATTCACCCAGCGACACGCTGCCGCCGCGCCGCAGGCGCCGCGCAGCATCGCGTCCCGCGGGGCCGCCGACGGCGGCCGCGGGTTCTGCGGAGGCCGCCCAGGTCACCGAGACCGCGCCCGCCGAGACCGCTGTGACCGCCGAGGCCACTGAGGCCGAGGCTCCCGCGACGCGTACGCGTCGCCGTGCGACCCGTAAGGCGACCGCGCCCGCCGGTGCGCCGCAGCCCGCAGAGGCCGCTGAGACCACCGAGGCTGCTGAGGCCGCCGAGGTGTCCGAGCCGGAGGCCGAGGCCCCCGCTCCGCGTACCCGTCGGCGTGCGACCCGTAAGGTCGCCGCGCCCGCCGAGGCTGCTGAGACCACCGAGGCCGCTGATGGCGCCGAGCCGGAGGCCGAGACCCCCGCGCCGCGCACCCGCCGTCGTGCTACCCGCCAGGTGGCCGCCCCCGAGCCGGTCGCCGAGCCTGCTGCCGCCGAAGCCGTGGCCGCCGAGGACGAGACCCCGGCCGAGGCGTCCGCGCCGCGTGGCCGTGCCCGCCGCCGGGCGTCCGCGCCCGCCGGTGCTCCCCAGGCCATAGAGGCGACCGAGGCCGCCGAGCCGGAGGCGCCCGCCGAGGAGGCCGCCCCCACGGGCCGCACCCGCCGTCGCGCCACCCGCAAGGTCGCCGCGCCCGCCGCCACCCCGCAGGCCGACCAGGACGAGGACGTCGCCGAGGCCGGCGAGAGCCTGCCCACGGGCGCCGTCGCCCAGATCACCTCCGACGAGGCCGAGGTCGCGGCCGCCGAGAAGGCGGCGACCCGGGGCCGTACGCGCCGTCGCGCCGCCACGCCCGAGTTCGCCCAGCCGGCCAGGGCCGAGAGCGAGAAGGCCGAGAGCGAGAAGGCCGAGACCGAGAAGGCGGAGACCGGGAAGGCCGAGGCGCCCGCGCGCGGCCGCCGGGGCGGACGGCCCGCCGTGGCCGTGTTCCAGGCCCCCGTCTTCACCGAGCCGATGTTCCAGACCCCGGAGACCGCTGCCGCTGCCGCCGCCGCTGCCGTGGAGGAGCCGGAGGAGGACGAGGACGTCGTCGAGCCGGTCGCCGAGACCGTCGCCCCCGAGCCTGCGGGCCGTCGCCGCCGTCGCCGTCGCGGTGAGCCCGCCGAGCCGGTCGAGGCCCCCGCGCCCGCCGCGCAGGAGGCCGAGGCGGAGACCGAGACCGAAGTGGAGCAGGCCGCCGAGGGCGAGGAGTCGGACGAGTTCGAGGACCGTCCTTCGCGCCGTCGTCGCCGTGGTGGCCGCCGTCGCCGTCGCGGTGAGCCCGCCGACGCCGACGAGACCTCGGAGGAGCCCTCCGAGGAGGCCGCCTCCGAAGAGGCCCAGTACGACGAGGAAGCCGAGGACGAGGAGGAGGGCGAGACCGAGACCCCCTCGGCCGCGGGCACCACCAGCAGCCGTCGCCGCCGTCGCCGCCGCCGTCGCAGCGGTGAGCCCGGCGAGGTCGAAGAGGCGGGCTCGGGCGACCCGGAGCGTACGGTCGTCAAGGTCCGCGAGCCGCGCCCCGCGCGCTCGAAGAGCGACGAGCCGTCCGACGAGGTGCAGTCCATCAAGGGCTCGACCCGTCTGGAGGCGAAGAAGCAGCGCCGCCGCGAGGGCCGTGAGCAGGGCCGCCGCCGGGTGCCGATCATCACCGAGGCGGAGTTCCTCGCCCGCCGCGAGGCCGTCGAGCGTGTGATGGTCGTCCGCCAGAGCGGCGAGCGCACTCAGATCGGCGTCCTCGAGGACAACGTGCTCGTCGAGCACTACGTCAACAAGGAGCAGGCGACCTCGTACGTCGGCAATGTCTACCTGGGCAAGGTGCAGAACGTACTGCCGTCCATGGAGGCCGCGTTCGTCGACATCGGCAAGGGACGCAACGCCGTTCTGTACGCCGGTGAGGTCAACTTCGAGGCGCTGGGCATGGCCAACGGCCCGCGCCGTATCGAGGTCGCGCTCAAGTCCGGCCAGTCGGTCCTCGTCCAGGTGACCAAGGACCCGATCGGCCACAAGGGCGCCCGCCTGACCAGCCAGGTCTCGCTGCCCGGCCGCTACCTGGTGTACGTGCCCGAGGGCTCGATGACCGGCATCAGCCGCAAGCTGCCCGACACCGAGCGCGCGCGTCTGAAGACGATCCTCAAGAAGATCGTCCCCGAGGACGCGGGCGTCATCGTCCGCACCGCCGCCGAGGGCGCGAGCGAGGACGAGCTGCGCCGCGACGTCGAGCGTCTGCAGGGGCAGTGGGAGGACATCCAGAAGAAGGCCAAGAGCGGCAACAGCTCGAACGCCCCGACTCTGCTCTACGGCGAGCCGGACATGACCGTCCGGGTCGTCCGCGACATCTTCAACGAGGACTTCTCGAAGGTCATCGTCAGCGGTGACGAGGGCTGGGAGACCATCCACGGCTACGTCAACCACGTCGCACCGGACCTCACGGACCGGCTGTCGAAGTGGACCTCCGAGGTCGACGTCTTCGCGACGTACCGGATCGACGAGCAGCTGATGAAGGCGCTGGACCGCAAGGTCTGGCTGCCGAGCGGCGGTTCGCTGGTGATCGACAAGACCGAAGCCATGGTCGTTATCGACGTCAACACCGGCAAGTTCACCGGCCAGGGCGGCAACCTCGAAGAGACCGTCACCAGGAACAACCTGGAGGCGGCCGAGGAGATCGTGCGTCAGCTGCGGCTGCGCGACCTGGGCGGCATCGTCGTCGTCGACTTCATCGACATGGTCCTGGAGTCCAACCGCGACCTGGTCATGCGGCGTCTGCTCGAGTGCCTGGGCCGCGACCGTACGAAGCACCAGGTGGCCGAGGTCACCTCGCTGGGCCTGGTCCAGATGACCCGTAAGCGGGTGGGCCAGGGACTGCTGGAGTCCTTCTCCGAGACCTGCGTCCACTGCAACGGCCGTGGCGTGATCGTGCACATGGAGCAGCCGACCTCCGTCGGTGGCGGTGGCGGCAAGCGTTCCAAGAAGCGCGGCCGCGGCGGCGCGGAGCAGGTCCACGAGCACGAGGTCGCTGCCGAGACCGAGACCGAGGCCGAGACCGAGGCGGAGGTCGCCGCCGAGGCGGCCGCGCCGGTGGCGCTCGCCGAGCCCGAGTTCGTTCCGGACGAGGAGCTGTACAGCAGCCCCGCGGAGGCGGAGGCCGCCGCGTCGCGCGGCCGTGGCCGCCGTCGGGCGACTCGCAAGGTCACCGCTCCGGCGGGTGCGCCGAAGGCAGCGGCTCCCGCGGCCGAGGCCGAGGTCGTCATCGAGGCCAGGAGCGAGGCGCCGGTGGCCGAGGCCCCTGTCGCCGAGCCCGAGGCCCCGGCTCAGGAGGCGGCCCCCACGGGCCGCACCCGCCGCCGTGCGACCCGTAAGGCGACGGCTCCGGCCGGTGCGCCGAAGGCCGCCGAGACGAGTGCCGTCGAGGCGGAGGTCGTCATCGAGGCGAAGGCCGAGGTCCCGGCGCAGCCCGCCGAGCCCGAGGCCCCCGTCGCCGAGGAGGCTCCCGTCGCGGCCCCGCCGCGTGCGCGCCGCCGGGTGACCCGCAAGGTCACCGCACCCGCCGGTTCGCCGTCGGGCGCCGAGGACGCCGCGATCGTCGTGGTCCCCGCGACGGCGGAGCCGGTGGCTGAGGCCGACGAGGCCGAGGCTGCCGCCCCGGCCAAGAAGGCGGCCCGCAAGACGGCCAAGAAGGCAACCGCGAAGAAGGCCGCCACCAAGAAGACGGCGGCCAAGAAGACCGCGGCGAAGAAGACGACTGCCAAGAAGGCCGGTGCGAAGAAGACCACCGCGGCGGCCGAGCAGCAGTCGCTGCCGTCAGTGACATCGACCACCGAGAGCTGAACAGTTGATGAGCCCTCAGTGAACGGACCGTGTCCCATCTCGCAGACCGCGGGATGGGACGCGGTTTTTGTCGCCGAATCGATGCAGTGCTGCGTTAACAGCCCCGAAATTGACTAGGAAATCCCTGATAATGTGACGGCGGTCGCTGCCGGGTGAGGGCCCCGTTCCGGACACTACGGTGGGTGACCGGCCCGGTTCGGGACAAGACCGGTCCCAGATCCTCGGTAGGGCGTTGGCTTTGCGCCGGAGGGGTGTGCGCGGCCTCGAGAGACGTCCGCTCCGCCCCTGACCTCTGCCTATATAGAGCTCTTGCGGTGTTCAAGGAGGACGTCCATGACGAGCAGCAACCAGCAGCCCATCCCCGCTGCACGCCCGGTCATCGGTGAGGAAGAAATCGAGGCCGCAGTACGCGTACTGCGCAGCGGCAGGGTCGTACAGGGCCCCGAGGTCGCCGCGTTCGAGGAGGGCTTCTCGGAGCTCGTCGAGGGGCGCCACTGCGTGGCCGTCAACTCGGGTACCTCCGCGCTGCACCTCCTTCTGCTGGCCTTGGGCATCGGCCCGGGTGACGAAGTGATCGTTCCTTCGTTCTCTTTCGCCGCTTCGGCGAACGCGGTCCGCCTGGTCGGCGCCGATGTCGTCTTCGCCGACATCGAGCCCGGCAGCTACGGCCTGGACCCCGCGGCCGTCGAGGCCGCCATCACCCCGCGCACCGCCGCGATCATGCCGGTGCACCTGTACGGCCACCCGGCCGCGATGGACAAGATCATGCCCATCGCCGCCAAGCACAAGCTGGCCGTCGTCGAGGACGCCTGCCAGGCGCACGCGGCCGCGCTGAACGGCACCCCGGTCGGCGCGTTCGGCTCCGGCGGCACCTTCAGCTTCTACCCGACCAAGAACATGCACTCCCTCGAGGGCGGCATGATCTCCACGGGTGACGCCGAAGTCGCCCGCACCCTGCGCCTGCTGCGCAACCAGGGCATGGAGCAGCGGTACGCCAACGAGATCGTCGGTGCCAACATGCGTATGACGGACGTCGCCGCCGCCGTCGGCCGCGTACAGCTGTCGAAGCTGAACGGCTGGACCGAGCAGCGCATCGCCAACGCCGCGTACCTCACCGAGCACATCACCGCGCCGAACGTGCAGACGCCGACCGTCGCCGAGGGTGCGCGCCACATCTACCACCAGTACACGATCCGCATCAGCGGTGACCGCGACGCCGCGATGGCGAAGCTCACCGAGGCGGGCGTCGGCAACGCCGTCTACTACCCGACCCCGATCCACCGGCTGAAGCCGTACTGGGAGCCGGACCAGAAGGCCGGCCGTAACTGGGACCTGCCCGAGACCGAGCGCGCGGCCGCCGAGGTCGTCTCGCTGCCGGTGCATCCTTCGCTGGCCGCGGAGGACCTCGAGCGCATCGTCGTCGCCGTGAATGACCTTGGAGAGAACCTGTGACCACTCGGGGACTGCGGGCCGGCCTGGTCGGCCTCGGCTCGATGGGCCGCCACCACGCCCGCGTACTCGCCGGCCTGGAGGGCGTCGAGCTCGTCGCCGTCGTCGACCCGATGGGCGACAAGAACGGCTGGGCGCAGGGCGTCCCCGTGCTGTCGACCGTCGAGGAGCTCATCGCGCTCGGCATCGACTACGCCGTCGTGGCATGCCCGACCGCCCTGCACGAGGAAGTCGGCCTCACGCTCGCCGACGCCGGTGTCGGCGCGCTCGTCGAGAAGCCGGTCGCGGACACCGTCGAGGGCGCCCGCCGCCTCGTCGATGCCTTCGAGTCGCGCGGCCTGGTCGCCGGCGTCGGCCACATCGAGCGCTGCAACCCGGCGCTGCGCTCCCTGCGCCAGCGCCTGGAGGCGGGCGAGCTCGGCGACGTCTACCAGGTCGTCACGCGCCGCCAGGGCCCCTTCCCGCACCGCATCGCCGATGTCGGCGTGGTCAAGGACCTCGCGACCCACGACATCGACCTCACCGGCTGGGTGACCGGCCAGACGTACACCTCGATCTCCGCGCGTACGGTCTCCAAGTCGGGCCGTCCGCACGAGGACATGGTCTCCGCGGTCGGCCAGCTCTCCGACGGCACCATGGTCAACCACCTGGTCAACTGGCTGAGCCCGCTCAAGGAGCGCTTCACCTCGGTCACCGGCGAGAAGGGCTGCTTCATCGCGGACACCCTCACCGCCGACCTGACCTTCTACTCCAACGCCGCCCAGGCCACGGAGTGGGAGGCGCTGCAGGCGTTCCGCGGCGTCGCCGAGGGTGACATGATCCGCTACGCCATCCCGAAGCGCGAGCCGCTGCTGGTCGAGCACGAGCTCTTCCGTGACGCGGTGCTCGGGAAGTCGCACGACATTTGCACGCTGCGCCAGGGTCTTCGTACGGTCGAGGTCGCAGCTGCCGTTCTGGAGTCCGCTGCCACGGGCATCACCGTCGATCTCTCCGCGTACCCCGCGGCCCAGTAGGGCGAGGAGCCTTGACCAGTCCTGATGTCACCGTCGTCGTCGCCGTGTACAACACGATGCCGTATCTGACGGAATGCCTTAACTCCCTTGTCGGGCAGAGCATTGGCCTGGACAGGCTCGAGATCGTGGCCGTCGACGACGGTTCCACGGACGACAGCGGAGCGGAGCTCGACCGGTTCGCGAAGAAGTACCCGGACACCGTCAAGGTGATCCACCAGGCGAACTCCGGTGGCCCGGCCGCGCCCAGCAACAGGGCGCTGGACGTGGCCACCGGACGTTACGTCTATTTCATCGGCTCCGACGACCACCTCGGCAAAGAGGCGCTGGCGCGGATGGTGGCCTGTGCCGACAAGCACGACTCCGACGTCGTGGTCGGCAAGATGGTCGGAACGAACGGCCGCTATGTCCACCAGGCGCTCTTCAAGAAGAGCGACCCGGACGTCAGCCTGTACGACTCGGCGCTGCCGTTCACGCTGGCCAACACCAAGCTCTTCCGCCGCGAGCTGGTGGACAAGTACAAGCTGCGCTTCCCCGAGGACCTGCCGGTCGGCAGCGACCAGCCCTTCACCATCGAGGCGTGCGTCCGGGCCCGGAAGATCTCGGTGCTCGCCGACTACACGTACTACTACGCGGTGAAGCGCGGGGACGCGAGCAACATCACCTACCGCGCCGATCATCTGGCGCGGCTGCGCTGCACCACCGAGATCATGAAGCACGCGGCCGGACTCATCGAAGCGGGCCCCCAGCGTGACGCCCTCTTCAAGCGTCATTTCACCTGGGAGCTCGCCAAGCTCGTCCAGGACGACTTCCCGTCGCTGGACGAGGCGACCCGGCAGGAGGTGTGCGCCGGTGTCGCCCGTCTCGCGGACGAGTACTTCACCGACGCGCTCCGTGACTCCCTGGACGTCAAGCGGCGCGTACGGATCGGTCTTGCCCAGCGGGGCGCGGTCCAGGAGCTCGTACGGGCCGTCACCGACGAGTCCGAACCGCCGTGCCTGATCGAGGACGGCCGCGCCTACGTCCGCTACCCGGGCTTTCGCAGCGCGGGTGTGGACATGCCCGACCGCTTCTTCGAGGCGGACGCCGAGTCCCTCCCCAAGGTGCTGGCGGACGCCACCGGCCTCGTCTCCGCCCAGTGGGAGCAGACCGGCGAGAAGCTGGCGCTTTCCCTGGCCGTACGGGCCGGTGCCGTCGGAGACACCGGTTCGGCCGTCATCCGTCTCGTCCAGGGAGCCATGCCCAAGAGCTCGGACAAGGCGGGCGGCCGCAGGCTGCCTGACGGGCACGAGGCGGCCGCCCCCGTGGGCGAATTCAGCCGCGAGCCCATGCCCGACGGATCCGGCACGCTGATCCGCGCCACCATCCCGATCGAGCCGAAGCGAGCCAAGCTCGGCGTCCGCGTCCATCTGGACGTGGCAGGCTCGACGTACGAGATCCCGGTGAAGACCTGCGGGCTGCCGCTGCCGCTCGCACGGCGGTGGCGGGAGAGGATCCCGTACCGCATCTCCGCCAACGCGAACCCGAAGGGGCGGCTGGTCATCACCACGGCCCCCCTGTGGGAGCCCAAACTCGGCTGGGCCACGCGCCTGCGCACCCTGCTGTCCCGTGTGAAGAGGAAACTGACCCGATGAATATCTGTGTAGTCGCGCTGGGCAAGATCGGCCTGCCGCTCGCCGTCCAGTTCGCCGCCAAGGGCCACAAGGTCATCGGCGCCGATGTCAACGAGAAGGTCGTCGAGCTGGTCAACGCCGGCACCGAGCCCTTCCCCGGCGAGCACGACCTCGACCGTCTGCTCAAGGAGACCGTCGGCGCCGGGCTGCTGTCCGCGACCACCGACACCGCCGCCGCCGTCGCCGAGTCCGACGCCGTCGTGGTCGTCGTCCCGCTGTTCGTGGACGCCGAGGGCGTGCCGGACTTCGGCTGGATGGACTCCGCGACCAAGGCGATCGCCGCCGGTCTCAAGCCCGGCACCCTCGTCTCGTACGAGACCACCCTGCCGGTCGGTACCACCCGCACCCGCTGGGCCCCGATGCTGGAGCAGGGCTCCGGCCTCACCGCGGGCAAGGACTTCCACCTCGTCTTCTCGCCGGAGCGGGTGCTCACCGGCCGGGTCTTCGCCGACCTGCGCCGCTACCCCAAGCTCGTCGGCGGTATCGACGAGGCCTCCGCGAAGCACGGTGTGGAGTTCTACGAGCAGGTGCTCGACTTCGACGAGCGCGAGGACCTGGCGCAGCCGAACGGCGTCTGGGACCTGGGTACCGCCGAGGCCTCCGAGCTGGCCAAGCTCGCCGAGACCACCTACCGCGACGTCAACATCGGCCTGGCGAACCAGTTCGCCCGTTTCGCCGACAAGAACGACATCGACGTCAAGAAGGTCATCGAGGCCTGCAACTCGCAGCCCTACAGCCACATCCACCAGCCCGGCATCGCGGTCGGCGGCCACTGCATCCCGATCTACCCGCGGATGTACCTGTGGAACGACCCGGAGGCCACCGTCGTGCGCTCGGCGCGCGAGGCGAACGCCGCCATGCCCGAGTACGCCGTCGACCTGCTGGCCGCCGCCTACGGCGACCTGGAGGGCGTGGGCGTGCTGGTGCTCGGCGCCGCCTACCGCGGCGGCGTGAAGGAGACGGCCTTCTCCGGCGTCTTCCCGACCGTCGAGGCGCTCAAGGCGCGCGGGGCCGTCCCCTTCGTGTCCGACCCGATGTACACGTCCGAGGAGCTCACGGCGCACGGCCTGACCCCGCACGAGGGACAGACCGTCACCGCCGCGATCCTGCAGGCCGACCACGCCGAGTACCGCGAGCTGGCCGCCTCCGACCTGCCGGACGTCCGCGTCCTGGTCGACGGCCGGCGCACCACCGACCCGGCGCGCTGGGAAGGCGTACGCCGCGTCGTCATCGGCGGCTGAATTTGTACCTGAGTACGTGAGCAAGACAGTGGCCCCGTCCCGAGTCACCGGGACGGGGCCGTTCTGCAAGGGGTGTTGACATGACGTGGCTGATCACGGGCGGTGCCGGATTCATCGGCTCCCATGTGGTGAAGGCGATGGCCGAGGGTGGCGAGAGCGTCGTCGTCCTCGACGATCTGAGCACCGGCAGCGCCGGCCGGCTGCCCGCGGGCGTACGGCTGGAGGTCGGTTCGGTCCTCGACCGTGAGCTGGTCGACCGGGTCCTCGCCGAGCACTCGATCACCGGAGTCGTGCACATCGCGGGCAAGAAGCAGGTGGCCGAATCGGTCGAGAAGCCCCTGTACTACTACCGCGAGAACGTCGAGGGTCTGCGGACCCTGCTCGAGGCCTCGGCCGCGGCGGGCGTGGGCCGGTTCCTCTTCTCCTCGTCGGCCGCCGTCTACGGCATGCCCGACGTCGACCTGGTGACCGAGGCGACGCCCTGTCTGCCGATGAGCCCGTACGGCGAGACCAAGCTGGCCGGTGAATGGCTGGTCACCGCTGTCGGCAGGGCGAACGGTATCGCGACCGCCTCCCTGCGCTACTTCAACGTCGCCGGCGCCGCCTCGCCGGAGCTCGGCGATGAGGGCGTCTTCAACCTCGTCCCCATGGTCTTCGAGCGCCTCACGGCCGAAGAGCCGCCGCGGATCTTCGGTGACGACTACGCGACGCCCGACGGCACCTGCATCCGTGACTACATCCATGTCGAGGACATCGCGTCCGCGCATGTCGCGGCGGCGCGCCGGCTTGCCGCCGACCCCTCGGCCTCGCTGGTCCTCAACATCGGCCGCGGGGAAGGCGTTTCGGTCGCGGACATGATCGACATCATCCTCGACGTCACCGGGCGCACGGACAGCAAGGCCGAGGTCACCGCCCGCAGGCCCGGCGACCCGGCCCGTGTGGTGGCCGCGGCCGACCGCATCCGCCAGGAGCTGGGCTGGGAGGCGCGCCACGACGTCCGCGCGATGGTGGCCTCGGCCTGGCAGGGCTGGTGCCTGCGCCACCCTGAGGCGCGCGGCTGACCCGCTCGCAGCACGTACGCCGAAGGGCCCCCGGGGAATCCCGGGGGCCCTTCGCGTTGCCTTACGGCCCTACACGTCCTGCGGTCCTACTCGCCGAGGAACAGCTCGTCGAAGCGACGGCTCACCACCGGCCAGTCCCACGCGGACAGCGCGTGCTCGGAGGCGAGCTTGCCCGCGTTGCGCCAGCTCTCCTCGGTCGCCGTGGTCTCGAGGATCCGCTTCGCGGCCTCCTCGGGGGAGCCGACGACCCAGCCCTCGGGGTAGAGGGTGCGGGCGCTGTGCTCGCGTCCGGCGTAGAACGGCCAGTCCCGGACGACGGGGACGGCGGCACTGGCCGCGCCCTCCATCAGACCGACATGGCAGCCCTCACGCACCGAGGAGCTGAGGATCGTGCCGATGCCGGTCAGCGCGGACGGTACGTCGTCCGTCGGTCCGAGACGAACCACGGCACCCGACTCGACCAGCGGTTCCAGCTGCCTCTCGAACTCCTTGAGGTAGTCCTTGGTGGCACGGCTGGTCTTGGGATCCATGTCACCGCCGACCAGCAGCAGCCGGTAGCGCTCGTCGTGCTTGCGTACGCGCTCCAGGACGTCGATGGCCCACAGCGGGTCCTTCGCCACCTGCGAGACACCGATGAGCCCGAGGTTGAAGCGGGCGTCAGCGGGCTTGGCGCGGTTGAAGGCGCTCAGGTCCATGGCGTTGTCGATCATGTGCGTACGAGGCGCCTCGGGACCGCGGAGCTGCGGAACCAGCGCGGTCGTCAGGTCCTGCACATGGTCGGCGACATAGATGAGGTCGTCCACGCGGGAGAAGTCCACCAGGTGCGGCCACCGGGTGAAGGCCTCGTAGCTGTGCAGCCGGACCACGATCCGGGTGTCGCCCGGGTCGATCGTCGTGAGCATCACGGCCGGTGCCACACACCAGTCGAGGAACACCGTGTCGGCCCAGTCCAGATGGGGCCGCATGAGCGTCTCGACCTGCTCCGCGTAGAGGGCGTCGCCCCCGAGACGGTTCTCTATCATCCGCCGGCCGGCCCACGAGAGGCGCTTCATGGCGGGGCTGGCCGCCAGGTCCAGGTAGCGGACCTCGACACCCTGGTGGGCCTCGTAGTGGGACAGGATCAGCTTGAGGAAGTTGTCGTTCGCGCTCGTGGTGACCAGCAGCCGCAGCGGCCGGTCCTTCGGAGGCGTCGCGGCCGGGGTCTTGCGGCCCCGGGGCTGCGTGATCTTCTTCATGACCGCGGAGCCGTGCACCGGCGCCGAGAAGGCTGCCGGGTCACTGGCCAGCGGCGAGCTGAGCTGGTCGATGTGGACGACCCGGTGGAAACCGAGCACGAGCGCACGGTCCAGCGTGGACGCGGCGGACGCCGGATCCCCGGCCTTGAACTCCTCGTCCGCGGTGGTCAGCAACTCCTTGACCGTGCCGTCGAGTTCGCGCGGAGCGATACCCCGCTTCAGCTCGGTCTTGGCGGCCTCGTCCAGCAGCCCAGTCCTGATCTTGCGGTCCGAGATGCGCTGCGCGGCGGTGGTCAGCGCGAGCGTCGCGCCGCCCGGCCGGCCGGCCCAGCGCATGCCCTCGGCGACCTGACGGGACAGAGCGGCCCGTACGTTCGCGGGAACACCGGGTGCGACGAGCGCGGTGCGCCACAGCCGGGCACCGACGCTGCTGCGCATAAGGGGACGCGCCGTGGCCGTACGGATCACAGTCGCGGGCAGCGCCTTGGCCTGGCGGCGTACGTCGCTGACGATCACCGAACGCGGCGGCAGAGCCCTGCGCTTGGCCGGGGCCGGGGTCCGCTGCGGGTCCGACAGGGCCCGCAGCGCCGGTGCGAGACCGAAACTGGCGTCCGCGTCGGTGTACTGGGACAGCCGCCACACCGTGTACACGGCGTTCGCGTCGAGCGCGACGAGCTGCTGTGCACCGAGGCCGTGACGGCGCAGCCAGGGATGGCGGCGGGTCTGGATCCACAGGCGACGGCTCGCCGGGATCTTCCGCAGCTTGCGGCGGGTCGCCGTGCGCAGATGCCCTATGCCGTACGGCAGTTGCTGGTACCCGTCCAGCTCGAGCCGGTCGAGTTCCTCCTGGCAGCCCTTCGTGTCGAAGGCGCAGGCCAGGTAGACGCGTGCGCCCTGGGCGCGGAACTTCTGCACCGCGCCGGCCAGCACGCCGAGCTGCGGCTGGGAGGCGGCGACGAGCAACACTTCGGTCACTGGGTGGGACCTCCGGCGACGATCGACTTCGATGAGAGGTCGTCCACATCCGTGGCTTCGGCAGTCTGGGGAACGATGCCCTCCGCGGGCTCGGCCACTACACCGTGCTCGGCGGCGAGCCGGTCGACGAGGTTCTTCACGGCGACCGACATCAGGGCCTCGCGGGTGAACTGGTCGGCGTGCGCCATCGCTTCGGCGTGGACCTCGTCGCTCGTCTCGACGGCCATGTGGGCCGCCTTCACGAAGGACTCCGCCAGGCCTTCCTCGTCGATGCCGACGGCACCGGTCCACAGGGGATGACCGTTGAGGACGTTCGAGGCGTCGTGCTCGACGACGTGCGCCGACACGATCGGCAGGCCGGTGGCCATGTACTCGTACACCTTGCCGGAGGTCACGAAGCGACCGCCGATCAGGATGAGGACCATGGCGTCCCAGCGGGCGTAGATCGAGGAGACCTCGGCCTTGGCGGCGGGGCCACCGAAGAAGACGCCGTCCGCCTCGGCCTGCTTGAGCATCTCGGAGTGCTTGTTCGCCTCGCGGCCGGCTCCGTTGCCGATGTGGCCACGGACCTCGAAGCGCGCGTTGGCGAGCAGTGGCTCCTTCTCACGGGCCGCACGCCAGGCGTTGAGCACGGTCTCCAGGTGCGTCGGCGTGAAGTTGACCGTGCCCAGGTAGCCGAAGACCAGACCCGACTCGGGGTCCGGGTTGTGGGCGCGGCCGGGCGAGCTGTCCGCGTCGTAGCCGTTGCGCACGACCTCGACGCGCGAGGCGAACTCCGGGTAGCGGGCGCGGTAGTGGTCCGCGATCGGGTCGTTGACGACCCACAGCGAGACCGCGTTGTCGAGGACCTTCTGCTCCCAGCGGCCCAGCTCGGAGTCCTTGGTGAACGCCTCGATGCCGGTGATCACATCGATGGACCAGCCGTCGCGGAAGTCCACGGCGTACGGGACCTTGGCCTCTTCCCAGAGCTTCCAGGCCGCGGCGAGGTTCACATACGGAACACAGCTGGCCACGAGCAGATCGGCCGGGTGCTCCGCGTGGATGTCCAGGACGGCCCGCTCCAGATCGCCGCGCCACTCGCCGAAGTTCGGCTCGGGGAACGGCTTCTGCTGCCGCTTGCGCAGCTGCGTGACCCACTTGTTGGGGTTGAGCGCCCGGTCCTCGCTGTAGAGGCGGATGTCCGTTTCCAGGTCCTCGCGGGAGAGCGGCAGCTCGACGATCTTCACCCGCGGGTCGACCTGCTCCAGAAGCGTGAGGTCGACGCCGGAGTCCCGCTCCCAGGACTCCTGGGCGATGTTGATGACGGTGACGTCCCAGCCTGCCTTGCAGAACTGGTTCGCCGTCTCGCGCATGCGGTAGGCGCTGCTCTTCGCAGCCGGCGGGAAGCCGATGGCGAGATAGATGACGTGCGGTCGCGAGCCTTCTGAGGGCAGCCCGGACCTGGGAGACGCTGACATAAACGGTGACGCTAGCACGGTGACAAGTACGGATTAGAGCCTGCAATGAGGCGCTTGTCCGTCACACGCGCCGGCTGCCCCCCTTCCACTCTTCCATGATCCGGACAACGTTCTGCGCGGCTCGTCCGTCGCCGTACGGGGTACCCGGGTCGGCCGTCGGAACGGCGCGGGCGACCGTGGCGGCCCACTCGTCGGCGGAGAGCTCGTGCGGGTCGGGAACCAAGACGTTCCAACCGGTGTCGACGGTTTCAACCCACTCGGTCTCGGGACGGATCGTCGTGGTGATCCGCTCCAGGAGGAAGGCCTCCTTCTGCAGGCCGCCGGAGTCGGTGACCACACCGGTCGAGGCGAGCACCGCGGCGACCAGACCCGCGTACGGCAGCGGACGGCCGACGTGAACCGAGCCCTGCGCGAGTTCGATGCCGTGCTGCTCGGCCCGTGCGACCAGGCGCGGGTGGGCAAGCAGTGCCACCGGCACCGGCAGCTTGGCCATGGCGCCGATGATCGCGGCGAGGCGCTCGGGGTCGTCGGTGTTGTCCGGCCGGTGCAGGGTCGCCAGCAGGAACGGCTTCGAGGGGTCGATGCCCTCGGGCAGCGCGGGCGCGGCGTGCTCGCCGGCGAGCACCGCGTCGCGGATGCGCAGGCAGATGTCGACCATCACGTCACCGGCCAGCACGGCGCGGTCCTTGAGGCCCTCGTCGGCGAGGTGGCGCATGGCCTCCTCGGTCGGGGCCAGCAGGACGTCGGCACAGTGGTCGGTCAGTACGCGGTTGTGCTCCTCCGGCATGCGCCGGTTGAAGGAGCGCAGACCGGCCTCCAGGTGCGCGACCGGCAGGTGCATCTTCACGGCGGAGAGCGCACCGGCGATCGTCGAGTTGGTGTCGCCGTAGACGAGGACCCAGTCGGGCTGCTCGCGCTCCAGGACCGGGTCGAGGGCGGTGAGCACCGAACCGGTCTGGACGCCGTGGCTGCCGGAGCCGACACCGAGGTGGACATCCGGGTCGGGGATGCCGAGACCGTCGAAGAAGACGTCGGAGAGGTCGGCGTCGTAGTGCTGCCCGGTGTGCACGATGACGTGCTCGTGCTCGGTCCCTGCGAACGCCGCCGCGATGGGGGCGAGCTTCACCAATTGAGGACGGGCACCGACGATGCTGATGACTTTCACTGAACACTCTTCTTCTGGGTCAGGTCACTGGCGGGGCGTGTCACGGTCTCATACTGCGGGCCGACACCCCGCGCGATCACGCCACCGCCGACGCGGCCGGACCGGCCCGGCGAAGCGCGCGCTCCCAGGGGTGTTGTACCCAATGGTAGGCAATGGCCGAGGTGAGCGGACCGGCGGCCGGGGGATCGCAGGTGGGCGCGCACCCCGGATAACGATTTCGTGAACGCGGCAGGAGAGTGCGGCAGGGGAGTGAGGGGCCGACCGGGGCCCGTACCGGGCTCCGCACCTGTCGTACTATCGTCGCGCAAGTTTTGCGGGGCGGTCACGCGAAAGACGATGGTGAGCCATGGCGGTCTGGTCCGGACGGAAATCTGCGCGTCGCTCGGACGCGCCGCCTAGCCGAAAGGCCACCCCGATGCCCACCGTGGAAACGTCCCTGGCCCCCACCACCGGCTGGCTGGTGCGCGGCAAGGACGGCAGGCTCACGGCGTATGCCCCGGCGACCGACGGCGTGCTGCGCTGGACCGAGGCACGCCCCGGCGGCCCCGAGTGGCACGGACCCGAAGTGATCCCCGGCCGCGGTGTGCTGCCGTATCTCTCGATAGCCCAGGGCGCCGATGGCTACGTCCACCTGGTGAGCCTGCGCCGCAGCCGCCTCAAGGACGGCCGGACCGGCACCGATGTGGTCTACGCCGTCCAGTACCAGTCCGGTCTCGCGGTACGTGACTGGTTCCCGCTCGGCTCCCCGTACCCGAACGACCCCGACCTCGCCGAGCAGATCGGCCTTCCCTCGGCCGTGGTGGACGCCGAGGGCTCGCTGCACGTGTTCGTACGCAACGCGGGCGGCGGGGTCTGCGGGCGCGCCCAGGTGCCTTCGGGCAAGTGGAACAAGTGGGCCGACCTCAAGGGCAGCGGAGGCGTCGGCACGGTGTCCGCCTCGCTCACCCCGGACGGTCTGATGGAACTGCTCGTCCCGACCGGGGACCACATCATGCGCTGGGACCAGGAGGAGCAGGGCGTCAAGTTCCGGCGCGTGGACGACATCCCGGCCAAGGCCGAGGCAGACTCGCTCACCTCGGAGCGCACCGGCGGCAACCGGCTCACCCACTTCTGGCACGACGCGGGCGATCACACGGTCAGCGCCTGGCGCCAGAACGCCGATGCGGCCCCGCTCGGCAATGGCGGGGGCACCGGCCCGGTCGCGGTGCTGCGTACCCCGGTCGACGGTCACGACTGCACGATCCTCGCCCACCGGGACGCGGCATCCGGCCGCCCGGCGCTGGCCGCATACCCGACGGAGGACGAGTCCTCGGGTGTCAGCTGGACTCTTACGGGTGAGCCGTGCGCGGGGGCGCCTGCGCTCGCGATCGATGCGCGGGGCCGGGTCGTGATGGCGGCGTTCGGTACGGACGGGACGCTGCGGGTCACGCGCCAGAAGGCGGAGTCGGGCCTGGCCCTGGAGGCCTGGACCCAGGTCTGACGGCCACCCGGGTCTGACGGCCAATCGGTCTGACGGACATGGCGAAACCCCCCGGACCAGGTCCGGGGGGTTTCGACAGCCCTTGCGTCAGACCGCCTGCTCGGCGAGGACGCCGTCCTTCTCCACGTACACCGTGCCGGTCTGCGGGCACTCCCAGACACCCGGCTCGCCCTCGCGCTCCACCAGACGCACGCCGACCCGGCCGACCCAGCCGATCTGCCGGGCGGGCACGCCCACGACCAGCGCGAAGTCCGGTACGTCCTTGGTCACGACCGCGCCCGCGGCAACCATGGACCAGCGCCCGATCCGCACCGGCGCCACGCACACGCAGCGCGCGCCGAGCGATGCGCCCTCGGCGACCTTGACGCCCACGGCCTCCCAGTCACCGCCGCGCTTCTGCTTGCCGTCGGGGTCGACGGAGCGCGGGTTGTGGTCGTTGGTGAGCACCACGGCCGGGCCGACGAAGACACCGTCGCCGAGCTCGGCGGGCTCGTACACCAGGGCGTAGTTCTGCAGCTTGACGTTGTCGCCGATCTGCACGCCGGTGCCGACGTACGCGCCGCGGCCGACGACGCAGCCCTCACCGAGCTTGGCGCCCTCGCGGATCTGGGCAAGCTCCCAGACGCTGCTCCCGGCGCCGATGACGGCGGTCTCGTCGACCTGGGCGGTGGGCTGGACCCTGTAGTTCACTGTTCTGCCTTCCGGTGCGCTGCTTCGCCCGGCGAGCATACGACCCGCCGCGGGCTCATGACCCCTGGGCCCGGGCCTTGCGCAGCTGGAGCGCCAGGTACACGGCGACCGCCGTCGGGACGATGGTGCGGTACCAGCTCACATCCGGGGACCACCAGGCGTACGCCGCCGCGGGGACCAGGATCACCAGGCCCACGATGCGCAGGCCCCACCAGCGTCTCGGGCGAGGGACGGGCAGGGCGGGGGTGCCCAGATCCGTCGACATGGTGTCGCGGATGCCCTTGAACACCCCGCGTTTGGCGAGGAGTTGGGCTCCGGGCACGCCGTCCAGGATCTCGTCGCGCTCGCCGAAGCCGTCCGGGAGCGGGGGCAGGCCGAGCGCTGCCACCAGCTCCGACTGCCGCTGGGCCGGGCTGTTGGTGCCGCGCAGCAGGGTGACCAGCGGGCGCGGGTCCACCGCGGGGAAGACGGCGGCGAGGGCCTGCGCGGTGGCGGTGGCCTCGGCGTGGTCGGTGACCGGGGCGGCAGGGTCCCACAGATGGGAGGCGCGCGCCTTGCCCTTGTGGAACAGCGTGAAGCCGCAGCGGCCGGCGGTCCGGCGCAGCACGAGGGCCGGCCACTTCTCGCCGGTGGTGAAGTTGTCGGCGGCCGCCGTCAGCATCTCCTCGCCCGCCGCGAGGCTCGCGCGTCTGCCGGGGGACGCGTCGGGGACGAGTTCGACGTAGCTCATTCCCGTCGCCGACGGGGCGGGGGCGATCCGGAGCGAGACACCGCACATCAGGGCCGCCTCGGCGACCTGGTGGGGCCGGGCCGCGGCTATCGCGAGCGAGCGCGGCGCCGGGACACCGGGCACGGGAGCCGCCGGTCCGGCGGGCTGCGGCGGGCGGCCGAAGAACGGGGTCTGCGACGCGACCTGCATCCGTACGCCGAGACGGAACTCCAGGAACTCCTTGCGGCTGTCACCGAGGTACGCCCAGGGGAACTCGGTGGCGTACCCGCCGATCGCCCGGAAGACCTCGAGGGCCTCGCTCCAGCGCTCCGCGAAGATCAGCATCAGGGCCAGGTGGTTGCGGAACCCGGCGGCCTCGGGGTCGCCCGGCTCGTACCAGCCCGACAGCCCCAGGGCCCGGGTGACGGCGGCCCCGACGCGGGCGCGGTCGATCGGGCCGTCCTCGGTGGAGTCGTCGGACACCACCTCGTACTCCACGGCGGCCAGCAGCGGCAGCGCGTGCAGTTTGGAGCCGGGCAGCGCCCCTTCGGCGGCCTGCTCGGCGAAGGCGAACATCTCCTCGTGCGAGCCGTACCACTTGTCGCACAGGTACTGCAGGGCCGTGGCATGGCAGCCGTAGTGGTGCGGCGCACGGGCGACGGCTTCCGCCCAGTACGCGTCGAACACATCGCGCGGCGCCTGGATGCCGCGTGCATGGGTGAGGGCGACCTCCCACGGCACCGGGTCGGTGGGGTTCAGCTCGGCCGCCGCCGCGATCACCGGAACGGCATCCTCAAGGAGCGTGAAGAAGGCCCGGAACTGGTCCTCGGACACATGCCGGGCGCGGTAGCCGGTCCGTATCTCCCAGGCCTGCTGGATGCACAGGTCGGCCTTCACCAGCATCGCGTCGGGATCCTCGGGCGACGACGCGAGCCAGCCCTCCAGCCAGCCCGGGCTGTGCAGCGCGCACTCGGCGAGCTCCGAGACGCACACACTGCGCCGCTCCCACTGCGCGCCGAGCCGGGTCTCGGCGAGCAGCTCGCGGGCGGGCGCGGCATCGCCGCTCGCGGCGGCGGCCAGGGCGGCACGCAGGGCGGGGTCGGCCACGGCGCCGACGGTGACGGCCTCGTCGGGCGGCAGATCCGCGCCCACGGCAGAGCCGTGGCGGAGCATACGAGGCATGGTGATCAAGGAGCGCAGGGACACGAGCTGATATTGAACAGGCCCCGGCGACCATCCACCAGGGATTGACGGTGCGTACCCGGTTTGACCCCCTGGGGCGGGCCCCGTAACCTTGACCCTCGGCGTGTTTCCATGCGCGCCCACCCCTGAGCAACTCCCTCCCGACGGCTTCGCCGGTCGGAAGAGGCCGCTCATCCTTCCGGATCGTCACGGGCCCCGGCCCGTGCGAGCGGCTGGCTTCAGGGGGCCCGTTCCGAGCGAGAGAGAGATCCGCGTGTACGCCATCGTGCGCAGCGGTGGTCGCCAGCACAAGGTTGCTGTCGGCGACATCGTTGAGGTTGACAAGATTTCCACTGCCCAGGTTGGCGACACGGTCGAGCTCTCGACCCTGCTCGTTGTCGACGGCGACGCCGTGACCAGCGACCCGTGGGTGCTGGCCGGTATCAAGGTCACGGCCGAGGTCGTGGACCACCACAAGGGCGCGAAGATCGACATCCTTCGCTACAAGAACAAGACCGGCTACCGCCGTCGCCAGGGTCACCGCCAGCAGTACACGGCGATCAAGGTCACCGGCATCCCCGCGGCTGCGAAGTAAGGGACTGAGGAGAGATGGCACACAAGAAGGGCGCATCGTCCACTCGGAACGGGCGCGACTCCAATGCTCAGCGGCTCGGCGTGAAGCGCTTCGGCGGTCAGGTCGTCAACGCCGGTGAGATCCTGGTCCGCCAGCGCGGCACCCACTTCCACCCGGGCAACGGCGTCGGCCGTGGCAAGGACGACACGCTGTTCGCGCTTGACGCCGGCGCGGTGGAGTTCGGTACTCGCCGTGGCCGCAAGGTCGTGAACATCGTTCCGGTCGCCTGAATCAGGCACCCGTAGAGCGGTTTCTTTGCGAGGGCGGACCTCGCTTCCCGTTGATCGGGAAGCGGGTCCGCCTTTCGCTTGTTACCCAAGAGACATTCCGTACTTAACTGGAGGCACACCCATGACCACCTTCGTGGACCGCGTCGAGCTGCATGCCGCCGCGGGTAACGGAGGCCACGGCTGCGCCTCCGTTCACCGGGAGAAGTTCAAGCCGCTCGGCGGCCCCGACGGCGGCAACGGCGGCCGCGGCGGTGACGTCGTCCTGGTCGTCGACCAGTCGGTGACGACGCTGCTCGACTACCACCACAGCCCGCACCGCAGGGCCACCAACGGCCAGCCCGGCGCCGGTGACAACCGCTCAGGCAAGGACGGCCAGGACCTGGTCCTGCCCGTGCCCGACGGCACCGTCGTCCTCGACAAGCAGGGCAACGTGCTCGCCGACCTGGTCGGCCAGGGCACCACCTTCATCGCCGGACAGGGCGGCCGCGGCGGCCTCGGCAACGCCGCGCTGGCCTCCGCACGCCGCAAGGCGCCCGGCTTCGCGCTGCTCGGCGAGCCCGGCGAGGCCCGTGACGTGGTCATGGAGCTCAAGACCGTCGCCGATGTGGCCCTCGTCGGCTACCCGAGCGCCGGCAAGTCCTCGCTGATCTCGGTGCTCAGCGCGGCCAAGCCGAAGATCGCGGACTATCCCTTCACCACGCTCGTACCGAACCTGGGTGTGGTCACCGCCGGGTCGACCGTCTACACCATCGCGGACGTCCCCGGCCTGATCCCCGGGGCCAGCCAGGGGCGCGGCCTCGGCCTCGAGTTCCTGCGCCATGTCGAGCGCTGCTCGGTGCTCGTGCATGTCCTGGACACCGCGACGCTGGAGTCCGACCGCGACCCGGTCTCCGACCTCGATGTGATCGAGGAGGAGCTGCGGCAGTACGGCGGTCTCGACGACCGTCCCCGCATCGTCGTCCTCAACAAGATCGACATCCCGGACGGCCAGGACCTCGCCGACATGATCCGTCCGGACCTTGAGGCGCGCGGCTACCAGGTCTTCGAGGCCTCGGCGGTGGCTCGTACGGGCCTGAAGGAGCTCTCCTTCGCGCTCGCCGACATCGTCGCCAAGGCGCGCGCGGCCAAGCCGGTGGAGGAGGCGACCCGAATCGTCATCCGCCCGAAGGCGGTCGACGACGCGGGCTTCACGGTGGTCCAGGAGGAGGACGGCCTCTTCCGGGTACGCGGCGAGAAGCCGGAGCGCTGGGTCCGTCAGACCGACTTCAGCAACGACGAGGCCGTCGGCTACCTCGCCGACCGCCTCAACCGCCTCGGTGTCGAGGAGCAGCTGATGAAGGCCGGTGCCCGCACGGGCGACGGCGTGGCCATCGGCCCCGAGGACAACGCGGTCGTCTTCGACTGGGAGCCCACGATGATGGCGGGCGCGGAGATGCTCGGCCGCCGCGGCGAGGACCACCGCCTGGAGGCCCCGCGCCCCGCGGCCCAGCGCCGCCGGGACCGGGATGCGGAACGGGACGACGCGCAGCGGGAGTACGACGAGTTCGACCCGTTCTAAGGGTTCGTCCTCAATCGCAGGACGGGCTCGGAAACCCGGGCCCGTCCGATTCGCTCCAATGCGTGAAGCGGCACAACCTCCCGCCCCCAATGACCGTCTTGTACGCGGGGGTGGGGCGTATCGCCCCGGCACACTGAACGGAGCGTCGATGAAGATTTCCTTCCTCATCCACACGATTTACGGCATCGGCGGGACCATCCGCACCACGCTGAACCTCGCCGAGGAACTCGCCGACCGGCATGAGGTGGAAATCGTCTCGGTCTTCCGGCACCGGGACGACCCGATCTTCGCCATCGACCCGCGCGTCACCGTCGTACCCCTCGTCGACACCCGTCCCAGCTCCCCGACGAACGAGACGAAGCACCCGCTCCAGCTGGAGCCCGCCGAGCTCATGCCCCGGTCCGAGGCCCGCTACAAGGAGTACAGCAAGCTCACCGACGAGCGCGTACAGGCCCACTACGCCCGCTCCGACGCCGACGTGATCATCGGGACCCGGCCCGGACTCGTCGCGTACGTCGCGCAGTTCGCCCCGCAGAGCGCCGTGCTCATCGGGCAGGAGCACATGACGCACAACCATCACAAGCCCGAGCTGCGCGCCGAGATGTACGACCATCTCGCGAGGCTCGACGCGTTTGTGACGGTGTCCGAGGGCGACGCAGCCTCCTACCGCGAGCAGATGCCGCTGCCCGACACCCGAGTGCTGGCCATCCCCAACAGCGTGCCCGAACCGATGGTCCAGCCCTCCGACACCTCGGGGACGACCGTCGTGGCGGCGGGACGGCTGGCCTCGGAGAAGCAGTACCAGGTGCTCATCGAGGCCTTCGGCAAGGTCGTCGCCGTACGGCCCGAGTGGACGCTGCGGATCTGCGGCTGGGGCAACCAGAAGGACCGGCTCCGCAGACGCATCGACGAGCTGGGCCTGTACAACAGCGTCCAACTCATGGGCCCCCGCTCGCCCATCGAGCCGGAGTGGGTCAAGGGCGCGATCGCCGTCTCCACCTCCCGGCACGAATCCTTCGGCATGACGCTAGTGGAGGCCATGCGCTGCGGTCTGCCGGTGGTCAGCACCGACT
Organism: Streptomyces sp. NPDC005408; assembly: GCF_040606445.1. Lineage (NCBI taxonomy): Bacteria > Bacillati > Actinomycetota > Actinomycetes > Kitasatosporales > Streptomycetaceae > Streptomyces > Streptomyces sp. NPDC005408. The sequence continues at coordinate 73,110 of NZ_JBEXEX010000018.1, forward strand.
GCGACTACGGCCCGCGGGAGATCATCGAGGACGGTGTCGACGGACTGCTCGTCCCTGTCGGTGACGTCGACGCCATCGCCGACGCCCTGCTGAAGCTCATCGACGACGAGGAGCTGCGCCGCAGGATGGGCGCCGCCGCGCTGCGCAATGCGCGCCGGTTCGCCCCGGGCCCGGTCGCCAAGCAGTACGAGGAGCTCTTCGCGGAGCTGGGCGCTGCCTCGGCATCGCGCGCCCGCGTCGGGCCCATCGCCCCGGCCGCGGAGGACGGCGATCAGTTCACCCCCCTCGCGGACTGTGTCGTCGCACAGGACGGCGCGCTGACGGTCACTCTGATCCCCGGCGGCGGCCGGAGCCTCGGCCGCGGCACCGAGCTGCACCTGGTGTGTACGCATGCGGACGCGGCCGTCGAGCCGCGCCGCTTCGCCTTCGACGCGGAGGGGCGGGCGACGGTGCCCGCCGGCGCGGAGTTCCCCGAAGGCGTCTGGACCTGCCGGGTCGAGCTGCCGGACGGCGAGCGGGTCGCGCCGGCGACCCGGGCCGTCGACCAGCGCGGATCGATGCACGTCGCGGGCCGCACGCCCGCCGCCGGGCCGGTCCGCAATCTCGTCCCGTATGTGAAGCAGGGAGTGCTCTCCCTGCGGTCCTGGGTCAGGCCGGTCCACGCCGAGGTCGGCGAGATCCGGCTCACGCGGCAGGAGATCACCATCTCCGGGCGGCTGTTCGCCCTGGGCACGGCAGCGAAAGACCTCGTCCTGTTGCTGCGCCGCCGCGGCAAGGTCCCCGCCGAGCTGACGTTCCCGGCCGACCGTGACGGAAGCCATGGCTTCCGTGTCACCTTCCCCTCCGCGGCTCCCGCGGACTGTCAGGCGGATGTGCACGAGGTCTGGGACCTGTGGCTGCGGTACGCGCCCGACGCGGAGCCGGTCCGGCTCGCCCGGGTCCTGGACGACGTCGTGGAGAAGGGCTCCCTTTTCCCGTATCCCGGCCTTGACCTGCGCAAGAAGCGCCCTCTGGGGACGCTGCGCGCGGTGGCCCGCAAGCTCGTCGGCAAGCCGCAGGAGCGGGTCACGGTCAAGGTCTTCTACAGCGCCGCCAACGAGCTCGTACTGAACGTTGTCGACAAGCCGATCAAGTAACTGTGCGCACCCGTGACATCTGTGGTTTCAGTCACCCGGAGCCCGCGCCGGGACCCAGCAGTACCCCCTGGCCACGGGGTGAACGCCCGGTTTCGCGAAGGTGTGGGGTGCTTGGCCTCCGCCTTGCGAGACGGTCACGGAGAGTGCGACCATCAGCCCGTCCCCCATTCATCGCAAGGTAGGTCGTCTGTGTCTGTGCCGCACGTAGCCAAGCCCCGCACTACAGCCGTTGTGCTCGCCGGTGGTACCGGTCAGAGAGTGGGACTGGCGATCCCGAAGCAGCTGCTGAAGATTGCCGGCAAGGCCGTCATCGAGCACACACTGTCGATCTTCGAGCAGGCGGAGTCCGTCGACAACGTCATCGTGCTGATGGCGCCGGGTTTTGTGCCCGACGTGGAGCGGATCGTCGCCAAGGCCGGGCTCACCAAGGTCACCAAGGTGATCGAGGGCGGCGCGACCCGCAACGAGACGACCGAGCGCGCCATCGAGGCGCTCAGCGAGGGGCTCGTGGAGGGTGAGGACCCGAACGTCCTCTTCCATGACGCTGTCCGTCCGCTTCTGTCACAGCGCGTGATCCAGGACTGTGTCGACGCCCTCGACCGCTATCAGGCCGTCGATGTCGCGATCCCGTCAGCGGACACCATCATCGTGACCCGCACCCATGGCGAGGACGGCGAGTTCATCACCGACGTCCCGGACCGCTCCCGGCTGCGGCGCGGCCAGACGCCGCAGGCCTTCAAGCTCTCCACCATCCGGCGGGCCTACGAGATCGCGGTCGGCGACCCGAACTTCCAGGCGACCGACGACTGCAGCGTGGTCCTCAAGTACCTGCCCGATGTGCCGATCTACGTGGTCGCGGGCGACGAGTACAACATGAAGGTGACGCAGCCGGTCGACGTCTTCATCGCCGACAAGCTCTTCCAACTGGCCTCCAGCGCCGCCCCGCGCCAGGCCGACGCCGCCGCCTACCGCGAGCTGTTGACCGGCAAGACGCTGGTCGTCTTCGGTGGTTCGTACGGCATCGGCGCGGACATCTGCGCACTCGCGGAGCAGTACGGCGCCAGCGTCTATGCGCTGGGCCGCTCCACCACCGGCACCCACGTCGAGAACCCCGAGCACGTCGACGACGCTCTCTCGCGGGCGTACTCCGAGACGGGCCGTGTGGACTACGTCATCAACACGGCCGGTGTGCTGCGTATCGGCAAGCTGGCCGAGACCGACAACAGCACCATCCAGGAAGCGCTGAACGTCAATTATCTGGCGCCTGTCCAGATTGCCCGTGCCTCGTACAAATACCTGGCGGAAACCAAGGGCCAGCTGCTGCTCTACACCTCCTCCAGTTACACGCGCGGCCGCGCCGAATACAGCCTTTACTCGTCCACGAAGGCAGCCATGGTGAATCTCACCCAGGCCCTCTCGGACGAATGGGCGGGCGAGGGAATTCGAGTGAATTGCGTCAATCCGGAGCGCACGGCCACCCCGATGCGGACGAAGGCGTTCGGTGCGGAGCCGGAGGGCTCGCTGCTCTCCTCCGAGGCCGTGGCCAGGACCTCTCTGGACGTGCTGCTGTCCGAGCTGACCGGCCATGTGATCGATGTGCGACAGCAGGATCCGACGCGCGAGGCGAGTGAAGCATCGGGCTTCGAGCAGGCGCTCGCCGCGGTTCTGGACGTCCAGGAAGATGTGTAACACTCCTGCAATGATCAATGGTTAAAGTATTTTACGGGCTCGAATATGTGAAGATCCGCCTTCACATATTCACGCCAAACGTGAATCAACCGGCACCCCTTGGAGCAGGTTCTTCGTGATTTCGACCGCCATTCGCCTGGCACGTGTCGGCAGCCTCTCAGAGCTGACCGCGGCAGCCCTGATGGGACTCGGCTATCCGTGCGTCATGATCGCCGCACTGATCCCGAACATCTGGTTCTTCACGGCTGCCGGTGCCGTGACCTACGCAGCGGACTGGTACCTGCACCAGAAGGGCAGCTACCTGATCAACCGCCTCAACAAGGTCCGGGTCGGCCTGCCTATCCGCTTCCTGCTGCGTCAGCTGCTGCTGGTCCTGCTGCTGGCTCGCGAGAGCCTGGCGGAGACCCCACTGTTCTACGCCGCGGTCGCGGGATTCCTGATCTTCTACGGTCTCCAGGCGCCGCAGGGAGCCCTGGCGACCCTGATCCGGCTGCGCCGCACCATGCCCGTCGTCACGCGCAACGTCGACCTCCACGCCGTACGCATCCCGGACGCCCCGCCGAACGCGCTGCTGCGCCGCTCCGGCGAGAAGATGCTCCACCTCGACATCCCGGCCATGGCCGGTGTGCTGATCGCCGCCGGGAGCGGCAAGGACGCCATCGGATACGCGGGCGTCGCCGCCACCCTCGCCCTCGGACTGGTCTACACGGCCGTCCTCGTGCCGTTCCTGCGCCGCAAGCGCCGGGTCCCGGGCGCGCCCACCGTGCTCAAGGCCGTGGGCGCCTGGCTGCGTGAGTACCAGCCCACCGTCGTCCTGTACTTCTCCGGCTCCGACGAGTCCGCGTACCAGGTCAACATGTGGCTCGAGACGCTGGAGCAGATCGAAGGCCGGCCGCTGATCATCATGCGCGAGCGCAACCTGGTGCCGAAGCTCGCGGCGACCGCGGTGCCGGTCATCTGTGTGCCCGGCGGCATGCATCTGATGAACCTCGAGCTGTCGACCGTCCGCGTCGCGCTGTACCCGGCCAACGTCGGCAAGAACATCCACATCCTGCGCGTACCGACCATGAAGCACGTCTTCATCGGCCACGGCGACAGCGACAAGCTCGCCAGCGTCAACCCCTTCTCCAAGGTGTACGACGAGGTGTGGACCGCGGGCCGCGCGGGCCGCGACCGCTATGCGCTGGCCGACGTCGGCGTGCGAGACGAGGACATCGTCGAGGTGGGCCGCCCGCAGCTGGCCCCCATCAAGACCTGGACCGGCACGCCGAAGAACCCCATCCCGACGGTGCTGTACGCCCCCACCTGGGAAGGCTGGGACGACAACCCGGGCAACACCTCCCTGCTGCTGGCCGGCGAGAACATCGTCCGGCGGCTGCTGGAGGCCGAGAAGCCGGTGCGCGTCATCTACAAGCCGCACCCCTTCACCGGCATCCGCAACAAGAAGGCCCTGGCCGTCCACCAGCGCATCACCGCGATGGTGCGCGCCGCGGCCGCCGAGCGCTCTGTCGACCCGCGCTGGGCCGCTGAAGCCGCGGCCGCGCAGGCGGACCAGGCCGAGGCGAAGGCCGAACTGACCCGTATCCAGGCCCGGTTGGCCGAGCTCACCAAGCCGGGCCGCGCGGGCGGGGACGAGTCGGAGGAGTCGCGGGTCTCGCTCGCCGACCCGGAGCGCCTGGCCGGGATCAAGAGGCTGCGGGCGGAGTGGAACGAGGCGTACTGGAGCTCCTGCGGCTGGTGGGAGCACCGGGTCGTCACGGGCTCCGAGCCGAAGCTGTACGACTGCTTCAACGAGGCCGACGGCATGGTCTCCGACATCTCCAGCGTGGTCTCGGACTTCATCGCGAGCGGCAAGCCGTACGCCGTGACCGACTCCGCCGAGCTGGGCATCGAGGAGTTCAGGCGGCAGAACACCGCCGTACGGGCCGCGGTCATCCTCTCCAACAGCGCGGAGGAGCTTGGCGAGCTGCTCGAAGCGGTCGCGGACCCGTCCGGCGACAAGCTGGCGGACGCCCGGCGTGAGCTCAAGACGTATCTGCTCGGCCCCGACGAGCCCACCTCGATCGAGCAGTTCAACTCGGCGGTACGGGCGCTGACGGCCAAGGCCGAGGCGCGCAACGCCGGTGTGGAGCAGCGCATCGGGGGGCAGTTCCTGGGCGAGCTCGACCGCGAGTCCGACAGCGGTGCCGAGACCAACGGCGCCGAGGCGCCCGTCGCCCACTGACGCGTTCGAGCAGAGCTTCCACGGCCCGGAAGGCCGCCCCTCGCGGGCGGGTTTCCGGGCCGTGTCGCATCCGACACACGGGTGACACAGGCGCAGGACACCAACCGGCGGCGGCTCACTGCGTAGCATCCGCGCGGCCGGATCTGCTGAAGGAGGCACTGCTCGCGCCCGAAGCGCCGCGGCGGAAGGTGTCCTTCACCCGGCGAGTGGTGCGGCGGCTGCGCAGGGAGCTGAGGAAAAAGCGGCTGAGGCCGGGGCGGGCTGTCCAGCGCGTGAAATGACCGAGCACCCATCGCGCCCACTGGCATAGATTCGACTGTGTGACAGTGGCAAGACAGCAGGTAACTCAGGCCCGCAGGATCGTCGTCAAGGTCGGCTCGTCCTCGCTGACCACCGCATCCGGCGGGCTCGACGCCGACCGCGTCGACGCCCTCGTCGACGTGCTCGCCAAGGTCCGCAGCGGCGGTGAGAAGGAGATAGTGCTGGTCTCGTCCGGCGCCATCGCCGCGGGCCTCGCACCGCTGGGCCTGGCCCGCCGCCCCAAGGACCTGGCCCGCCAGCAGGCGGCCGCCAGCGTCGGCCAGGGGCTGCTCGTCGCCCGCTACACCGCCTCCTTCGCGCGCTACGGCGTACGCGTCGGCCAGGTGCTCCTCACCAGCGACGACACCAGCCGCCGTGCCCACTACCGCAACGCCTACCGGACCCTGGACCAGCTGCTCGACATGGGCGCCGTCCCCGTGGTCAACGAGAACGACACCGTGGCCACGGACGAGATCCGCTTCGGCGACAACGACCGGCTCGCCGCCCTCGTCGCCCATCTCGTACGGGCCGATCTGCTGGTCCTCCTCTCCGACGTCGACGGTCTGTACGACGGGGACCCGGCCAGGCCCGGCACCTCGCGGATCGAGGAGGTGCGAGGACCGGCCGACATCGCGCACGTACAGATCGGCAGCGCAGGCAAGGCGGGCATCGGCACCGGCGGCATGGTCACCAAGGTCGAGGCCGCCAGGATCGCGGCGGCGGCGGGCGTCCCCGTCGTCCTCACCTCGGCCGTCCGCGCGGCCGACGCCCTCGCGGGCCGCGCCACCGGCACGTACTTCCACAGCACCGGACGCCGCTCGGCCGACCGGCTGCTCTGGCTCGCCCATGCCTCCACGCCGCAGGGCGCACTGACCCTGGACGACGGTGCGGTACGGGCCGTGGTGCACGGCAGGAAGTCGCTCTTGCCCGCCGGGATCGCCGCCGTCGAGGGCGAATTCAGCGCGGGCGACCCCGTAGAACTGCGCGACACCGAGGGCCGCGCCGTGGCCCGCGGGCTCGTCAACTTCGACGCCAAGGAGATCCCGCAGCTGCTCGGCCGCTCCACCCGGGACCTCGCCGAGGAGCTCGGCCCGGCGTACGAGCGTGAAGTCGTACACAGAGACGATCTGGTCGTCCTGCACCCCTGAATCGGCTGAAAGTCCCGTCTTCTGTCGGAGACCTTCCCCAAAAGCGCCCCACGTGCCGTCCCGGGCTGGTCAACTTTGTTGCGGAGGAATGGCGGGGTACAGCAACACGACACATGCAACAGGAGGCCGCCGGTGAGACGAGCGCGCCCAGGGGATGTGCCCCGCGGGTCGGGGGGCATCCCTCACGCCCGAAGGGCCGTGGGCGAGGAACGAGCCCTGACCAGCGTCGGGGCGGGCCCCGACTTCGACGACGGCGAAGTGGGCCAGGAGAGTACGCCGGAGACGGACCCGCACGGCGAGGACCGTGTGCAGTCGAAGCTGTGGCACATCACGCTGAGCGTCTCCGGTGCCGAAGCCCCGCTGAAGGAGGTCCGGCGCGGTCTCGAGCAGCTCGCGCACGACCATCCCTTCCTGCTGACGAGCCGGTATGCCAACGACCACGCGGAGATCCGCTACTGGGAGGAGGCGCGGGACCTGCACGACGCGGCGGCGGTTGCCCTGCGGCTGTGGGGCGAGCACCGCTCCAGCGCCAAGCTGCCGCCGTGGGAGATCGTGGGCCTTGAGGTCATCGACCGCCAGACCTACCACCAGCGCATCGCGGAAGGGTACGGTCCGCCGCCGGCCGCCCCCGTGGGCGTACACCCCTTCTGAGGCTTCTGTCTCGCAGTTCGGGACAGGTGAGGACGCCCGCCGGGAGCCCCCTGAAAGCGCAGTACCCTGCGGGCATGACGACGTCCTCGCCGCTTTCGCCGTACGACAACCTCTCGCCCGTCACCCAGGCCGCCTACCGGGCCCGTGGTGCCGCAGCCGACCTCGCCCCGCTCCCGCGCTCCGCGAAGGACGACGCGCTGCTGGCGATCGCTGACGCCCTCGAGGTCCGTACGAGCGAGATCGTTGCCGCCAACGCCGAGGACATCGCGCGGGCCCGGGAGGCGGGCACCAGCGAGTCGATCATCGACCGGCTCACCCTGACCCCCGAGCGGGTGCGGGCGATCGCCGCCGACGTCCGGGACGTGGCCGCGCTGCCCGACCCGGTCGGCGAGGTGATCCGCGGCTCGACCCTGCCCAACGGCATCGACCTGCGCCAGGTGCGCGTCCCCCTCGGCGTCGTCGGCATCATCTACGAGGCCCGACCGAACGTCACGGTGGACGCCGCCGCGCTCTGCCTGAAGTCCGGCAACGCGGTGCTGCTGCGCGGCTCCTCCTCCGCGTACTCCTCCAACAGTGCGCTGGTGAAGGTCCTGCGGGACGCGGTCGGCGGCTCCGGCCTGCCCGCCGACGCGGTGCAGCTCGTGCCCGGCGAAAGCCGTGATTCCGTACGGGAGTTGATGCGCGCCCGCGGCCTGGTGGACGTGCTCATCCCGCGCGGCGGCGCGTCCCTGATCCGTACGGTCGTCGAGGAGTCCACCGTCCCCGTCATCGAGACCGGCACCGGCAACTGCCATGTCTACGTGGACGCGCAGACCGATATCGACATGGCCGTCGACATCCTGATCAACTCCAAGGCGCAGCGGCCGAGCGTCTGCAACTCCGCCGAGACGCTCCTGGTCCACCAGGACATCGCGGCCGAGTTCCTGCCGCGTGCCTTGGACGCCCTGGCGGAGGCCGGGGTGACCGTGCATGCCGACGAGCGGGTGCTGGAGTACGGCGACGCCACCAAGGCCACGGTCCTGGCGGCCACGGCCGAGGACTGGGAGACGGAGTACCTCTCGTACGACATCGCCGCAGCCGTCGTCGACTCGCTGGACGCGGCCGTCGCCCACATCCGGCTCTGGTCCTCCGGGCACACCGAGGCGATCGTCACCACCTCGCAGGCGGCGGCCCGCCGGTTCACCCAGCTGGTGGACTCCACGACGGTCGCTGTGAACGCGTCCACGCGTTTCACGGACGGTGGCCAGTTCGGATTTGGCGCCGAGATCGGGATCTCCACGCAGAAGCTGCACGCTCGAGGCCCGATGGGCCTGCCGGAGCTGACCTCGACGAAGTACATCGTGACAGGGGACGGTCACATTCGGTAACTGTCGCGTGGGTCACCCGAGCGGGGAGTCTTCGGACTCAGCCTGCCCAAACCGACGTGCCAGGTTTACTCTGAAGGCGTGCCGGACGACGTGGGGGGCAGGCCGTTCCCGGACGGCTGGGAGCCCGACGACGACCGCGGGGGCGCGGACGAGGACTTCGCCTCCGTGGTGTTCGACGAGGACTTCGTACGGGCCGCCGAGATCCATGAGCCGACCGCCGTCGAGCGGCTTTTGGCTGCCGCGGAGGCCCGCGCCGAGGCCGAGGCATCCCGGGCCGGATCCCGCGGCGGAGTGCCCGACGAGGAGCTCTACGACGACGGCTCAGGCCCCGCCGGACCGTACGGCCGCGAGCGGGCCTACGACGACGATGACGACGGCACGGACTTCGACGACGAGTACGCCCGGCCGTACGGCCGGCACGGCGGCGCCCTGCGCCCCTACCGCGGCAGCGCCCGCTGGCACCGCCCCGTGGCCTGGGTCCTTGCCCTGCTGATGGGTATCGGCATGGTCGCCCTCGCCTTCACGGCCGTCTACCGCGGGACCTCGGGCAACCGCCAGGACCGCGTGCCGCCGCCCGCCACGACCGGCGTCGACGCCACTCCGACCGGTGGCCCGGCGGCAGACCGGGTGGGCGGGCCCTCAGCCTCGGCGGAGTACTCCGCGCCGCCCGTTTCGGCGGATCCGCGCACCCCGTGATCACCCCCTGATCCCTCTCTGGCAAGCCCCTGATCAGGGGCTGTGCGTCCCCTTGAAAGACTGCGTGAGAACTCGTCAGACATTGTGGTGTACCAGCGCGTTTACCAGGGCCCCGGCGGACCTACCCTGAAAGTATGGCTGGGCGCGGAGACCCGCCTGAGGGGACACCCGAGGGACTCCCCGGCGGTGGTGAGGACGAGTACCGATCCGTCGTCTTCGACGAATCGTTTGTACGGGCTGCGCGGCTGCAGGAATTCTCCGCGCAGGAACGGATGGGCGAGCACGCGCGTGCTGTGCGCAGCCTCCCCGCCTGGAGCCGCCGAACCGGCTCCAAGCAGGTCCTGGTGCTCGTCATGCTCGTCGCGCTGGCCTTCGGAACCGCGATCTACCTCGGCATCCGCAACCCCTACCAGTCACTGGCCGTCAAGCAGGCCGAACCGCTGCGCATCACGATGATCCCGCTCGCCCCTCAGGGGCCCGTCCCGGGCGGCACCCCCACCGACCTCTATGCGCACAGCCCCGCCGCGAACTTCCGCATCGGAGCCTCGGGCATCAACCTGCCCGGCGCCCGGCGCACCAAGAACTTCTCCGAGAGCCAGGTCATGACGGCTCTGACCACCGCCAAGGACTACCTCGTGGAGTCCTCACTCGACCCCGAGGTCCTCACCGGCGGCGCTGTGCGGCCGGTGAGGGTGCTGCTCGACCCGGACCAGCTGGAGCAGTTCGACCGGAGCATGGCCACGCCTGCCGCCGACGGCCGCCATGCCGCCACCGGCTGGCTGGTCCGCTTCGACGCGGCGAAGGTGGCACTGGCCGACTCCCAGGTGCGGGTGCAGGGCACGCTGCGCTTCGCCGAGGCGGGGCCCGACGCCCTGGAGGTGACGTCGGACCACACCTTCGCCTATGCGCTGCGACCGGTCGGCGTGAGGGGGCCCGGAGCGGACCAGGCCTCGCTGTTCACCGTCCGGCGTGAGCTGCACTTCCGCTTCGACCGGGACGATCTGCACCAGCACCGCGCGGAGCTGCTGGTCAGCTATGTCCAGGCCGGCCCGCAGGCCTGCTCTGCGGACGCGTCCGGCACGCTGCGTCCGCTGCTCGCCGGAGAGCGGGCAACGGCGGAGGGCCCGGCGGGCACCGACCCGTATGCGACGGGCCAGGCCACCGCGGCGCTCTGCGGCTCCCTGTCCCCAGGCGCCCAGCCATCGCCGTGACGTACGGGCACTGAGCCTTCGCCGTCGGGCACGGAGCCTTCGCCGTGACCGCCGGGCGCTGAGCCCGAGCCGGATCGCCCGGCTCGGCCGTCGCTGTCACGGTCACCGCCCGGTCGTGCTCGGCCCGTGCGCTCAGCTCTCGCCCTGACCGTCCCCGGTCTCACCCGCCGGACCGCTGCCGTTGCCATCGGCGGTGCCGCTGCCTTTGGTGCCGCCCGAACCCGAGCCGCTGCTCGCTGCCGCGCCGGTGAACTTGTCCCGCAGCTTGCCGCCCAGGTCGCCCGCGCCGCCGGCTATGTCCCCGACCAGCTTCATCAGCGGATCCTTGCTGGTCCGTACCGTCTCCGCATAGTGCGAGGCGGACTCGCGGAAGGAGTCGGAGACCGAGGTGTCCTTGTCCTCCGTGCGCCGCGGGTAGTGGCCGTCCATGATCCGCTGGTAGTCGCGGCTCGCAGCCCACTTCTTGAGCTCGGCCGCGCGCACCGTGGTGAACGGGTGCGAGCGAGGGAGCACATTGAGGATCTTCAGCACGGAGTCGCGCAGGTCGCCGCCCGCCTCGTACTCCTCGGCCTGCTGGAGGAACGCGTCGACGTTCATCTCATGCAGGTGGTTGCCACCGGCGATCTTCATCAGGCCGCGCATCGACGCCTGCAGGTCCTGGCCGACCAGTAGTCCGGCGCGGTCCGCCGAGAGCTCCGACTTGCGGAACCACTCGCGCAGCGCCGTCACGATCGCCATGATCGCGACATTGCCGAGCGGGATCCACGCGATCTTCAGCGCGAGGCTGGTGAGGAACAGCAGGATCGTGCGGTAGACGGAGTGGCCGGAGAGCGCGTGGCCCACCTCGTGCCCGACGACCGCCCGCATCTCCTCCTCGTCGAGCAGCTCCACCAGCCCGGTGGTCACGACGATGATCGGCTCGTCCAGGCCGATACACATGGCATTGGGCCGCGGGTCCTGCGTGACGTACATCGCGGGGACCTTCTCCAGGTCCAGGAGGTAGCAGGCGTCCCGCAGCATGGTGTTGAGATGAGCGAACTGCGCGTCGCTCACCCGCACAGAGTCTGAGAGGAAGAGCAGTCGCAGGCTGCGCTCCGGCAGCAGTCCGCTCAACGCCTTGAAAACGGTGTCGAAGCCGCTGAGCTTGCGCAGCGCGACCAGCGCCGAGCGGTCCGCGGGATGTTCGTACGCCCGTGACGAGATGCCGGGGAAGCGCTTGCGCTGCCTGCTCGGCACGTTCTCGTGACTGCTTTCGGTCATTCAAGCCCCCTGTTGCGCCTGTTGGTGCGAGTTATGGCTCGTCCCCCTGACGGACCCAGCGTAGGTGCTGGGGCTACGGTGTGGCGGGGGCTGTGGATAACTGAGGAGTACACCCGACATGCCGGACACCGCCGCACTGCTCGCCGCCGCATCCGAGCAGCAAGGACCGGGCAATACGCTGCGCATCCTGCTGATCGCCTCGATCGCCGGAGCGGCCCTGCTCGCCTGGTTCCTGCTGCGCGGCTACCGCGGAGACGGAGCCGACGACCAGGACAACGACTGAGTCGGCGTGAGCGTGCCCGGGCGGCCCGCATACGATGTGCGCGAAGTCTCTCCGCTCCGTCGGAGGCGTCCGATTCCCGAGCTCCGACTCCTGATCGATAGGTCCTGCTGAAGATGAGCCTCACGAGCACCGCTGCCAGCCTGGTCACTCTCGCCGAAGGCGCCGAGCACGGTGGCAACCACGAAAGCCTCAGCCCCTACCTCACCGGTGGCGGCGCGCTCTTCGCCCTGCTCCTGCTGCTGTGGATCACGACTCGCTTCAACCGCGACCGCTGAGTCCGCGACCGGCGAGTGACGGATGACGAGTAGGGGCCCTTCCGTGGTGCCAGTAGGCTCTGCACGCATGGGAGAGCAGATAGTGCCTACCGGTTCCGGTTCGGGCGAGCGCCGACTCGGTGTGATGGGCGGGACATTCGACCCGATCCACCACGGACACCTGGTGGCCGCCAGCGAGGTGGCCGCCCTGTTCCACCTGGACGAGGTGGTGTTCGTGCCGACCGGGCAGCCGTGGCAGAAGACCCACAAGACGGTGTCCCCGGCCGAGGACCGCTATCTGATGACGGTCATCGCGACCGCGTCCAACCCGCAGTTCTCGGTCAGCCGCATCGACATCGACCGCGGCGGTCCCACGTACACGATCGATACGCTGCGGGACTTGCACTCCCTGAACGAGAACGCGGATCTTTTCTTCATCACCGGAGCCGACGCGCTGTCCCAGATCCTCGGCTGGCGGAACGCCGAAGAGCTGTTCTCGCTCGCCCACTTCATCGGTGTGACCCGACCCGGTCACGACCTGACGGACGACGGGCTGCCCGAGGGCGGTGTCTCCCTGGTGGAGGTTCCGGCACTGGCGATCTCCTCGACCGACTGCCGGGCGAGGGTCGCGAAGGGCGATCCGGTCTGGTACCTGGTGCCGGACGGTGTGGTGCGCTACATCGACAAGCGCCAGTTGTACCGCGGCGAGTGAGCCACGGAGAGGGGCACCTGTGAACGACCAGCAGAGCCACCCGTACGACCCGTACTACCAGCAGCCGCAGATCATCGGCTACGACGAGTACGGGCAGCCGGTCTATCAGCAGCCCCAGCAGTACGACCCCTACGCGCAGCAGCAGCCGCAGCACCCTCAGCAACCGCAGGCGCCCGGCCAGGGGTACGGCTACGACCCGTACGCACAGCAGCAGCAACCGCAGCAGCCGCAGGCGGACCAGTCCCAGCAGTACGACCCGTACGGCCGCCAGCAGCCCCAGCAGGGCCAGGGCCAGGGTTACGGATACGACGGCTACGGCTATGACACCGGCCGGCAGGCGGCCGTCGACACCACCGGGCAGTGGAACATCCCGCAGCAGCCCCCGGCTCCGCCCGAGCCGCCCGCCCAGGCACCCGGGCCCGAGCAGGAGCAGGCCGCCGTGCCCGGGCAGCGTCGCCCCGCGCCCGACCGTGATTACCGCACTGAGCAGTTCTCCTTCATCGAGGAGCCGGACGAGGACTCCGAAGACGTCATCGACTGGCTGAAGTTCACCGAGAGCCGCTCCGAACGACGCGAGGAAGCCAAGCGCCGCGGCCGCAACCGGGTCGTCTCGCTGATGGTCGTCCTGGCGCTGGCCCTCGCCGGCGGCGTCGGCTACCTCTGGTACGCGGGCAAGCTCCCCGGCTTCTCGGACGCCGAGAAGAAGAGCAACACGGCCACCGGACCGCAGAAGCGGGACGTGATCGTGGTGCACCTGCACAACACCAAGAAGAAGGGCACATCCACGGCCCTTCTCGTCGACAACGCCACCACCAAGCAGGGCACCACCGTTCTGCTCCCCAACTCCCTCTCCGTCGCGAACGACGACGGCACCGCCACCACCCTCGGCAAGTCCGTCGAGGACGACGGTTCGACGGGCACCCGTGAGGCGGTCGGCACCCTCCTGGGCGCCAAGATCACCGGCACCTGGCGGCTCGACACCCCTTATCTGGAGAACCTCGTCGAGCTGGTCGGCACCATCGACCTGACCACCGACACCGCAGTGCCCGGCGCCAAGAAGGGCGAGGCGCCGCTGGTGAAGAAGGGCGAGAACCAGACGCTGAACGGGCGCGCGGCCGTCGCGTATGCCACCTACCTCGGACCCGGCGAGGCCGAGGCCAAGCAGCTCCAGCGCTTCGGCCAAGTCATGCAGGGCGTCCTGAAGAAGTTCCCGGACGACCCCAAGTCCGCGACCGTCACCGTGGAGACGCTGGCGCAGATCCTCGATCCGTCGCTGCGCGAGAAGGACCTGGGCGCATCGCTGGCCAAGCTCGCCGAGCACGCCAAGGGCGGTGACTACAAGACGGCGCTGTTGCCGGTCCAGCAGGACGGCACGCTCACCAAGCAGGCCGCCGACAGCGTGGTCAAGGACATCCTGGGCGGCTCGGTCACCGCGCCGGACAAGGACGCGGCAGTCCGGGTGGGCATCAAGAACGCCACCGGGAACGGCAACGCCACCGAGAAGGCCCGGATCGACCTGGTCAACGGCGGTTACGCGGTCCTCGACGGCGGCAAGGCGGCGGACACCGAGTCCACCTCGAAGGTCACCTACGGCGACGAGGCGCAGAAGGCCAAGGCGGTGGAGGTCGCCAAGACCCTGGGCCTGCCGACGAGCGCGGTGAAGAAGGGCGCACGTGCCGCGAACGCCGACGTCTCCGTCGTGCTCGGCAAGGACTACACGTTCGAAGGCTCGGCGAACGGCGGATGATCAAGGCTCAATAATCACGGCAGGGGCTGTCGGTGGTCCGTGAGACCCTTGAGGGGTACCTGACCGCCGACGAAAGCCTGCTTGTGACCGCCACGGATCGCTCCATCGAGCTCGTCAACACCGCCGCTCAGGCGGCCGCCGACCGGCTCGCGCACGACATCATCGCCTACGACGTCAGTGACGTGCTGTCGATCACCGACGCCTTCCTGCTCGCCTCCGCGCCCAACGACCGCCAGGTCAAGTCGATCGTCGACGAGATCGAGGAGCGGCTGAACAAGGAGCTCGGCGCCAAGCCGGTGCGCCGCGAGGGCGACCGCGACGCCCGCTGGATCCTGCTCGACTACATCGACATCGTCGTGCACGTCCAGCACAGCGAGGAGCGTGTCTTCTACGCCCTGGAGCGGCTGTGGAAGGACTGCCCCGAGCTGCCTCTCCCCGAGGACGCGCTGAAGACCCGCGGCAAGGCCGAGGAGCACGCGCAGCTCACCGGCGACCCGGACGGTGAGCTGAGCTGAACGGCAGAGACACCAGCACGCGCAATACGGGACGCCGCGTCGTCCTGTGGCGGCACGGCCAGACCTCGTGGAACCTGGAGCGCCGCTTCCAGGGCTCCACGGACATCGCCCTGACCGAGACCGGCGTCGCGCAGGCGCGCCGGGCCGCCCGGCTGCTCGCATCACTCCGGCCCCATGCGATCGTCGCCTCCGACCTCAGGCGGGCGGCGGCCACGGCCGGCGAGCTGGCCGAGATCACGGGCCTCGACATCTCCTACGACTCGGCCCTGCGCGAGACCTACGCGGGCGCCTGGCAGGGTCTGACCCACGAGGAGATCGTCGCGCAGTACGGCGAGCAGTACGCCGCGTGGAAGCGCGGTGAGCCCGTGCGTCGCGGTGGCGGTGAGCTGGAGACGGAGGTCGCCGACCGGGCCGCTCCCGTGGTGCTGCACCACGTCGAGAAGCTCCCCGAGAACGGCACGCTCGTCGTGGTCAGCCACGGCGGCACGATCCGTACCACCATTGGCCGGCTGCTCGGCCTGGAGGCCCACCACTGGGAGAGCCTCGGCGGCCTCTCCAACTGCTGCTGGTCGGTGCTCGGCCAGGGCGCGCGCGGCTGGCGTCTGATGGAGCACAACGCCGGCACGCTGCCGGAACCGGTCCTCGGCGACGACGACTGACCCGCTCCGGGCCTGGCGTTCCGCCCCGCGACCCCGGATTTCACTTTCCGGCAGGTCGCAGGCTAAAGTTCTTCTTGTTCGCAGCGCGGAGCGCGAAGAACACGCGGGGCTATAGCTCAGTTGGTAGAGCGCCTGCATGGCATGCAGGAGGTCAGGAGTTCAATTCTCCTTAGCTCCACAATCCGGATCCCGTCCTCGTCAGAGGGCGGGATTTCGCGTTTCCGGGCTCGTCGCCGCCCGGTTGGTGATCGCCGGGTTCGTGACCGCCCGGTTCGTCATCGGCCGCGCCGCTCGCGCAGCGCCTCGATCCGCTTCAGGCTCTCTTCGTCATTCGGGGTGTAGGCGACGACGCGGCACTCCGGCATTCCGTTGATCGACAGCGATACGGAGGTCATCCGCACCTCGCCCACGGCCTCGTGGCGGAAGGTCTTCACCCGCGGCCCCGGCGGCGCCACGTTCCCGCTCTCCCACAGCTCGGTGAAGTAGTCGCTGGCCGCCGAGAGACGGTGGATGAAGGACTCCCAGGCGGGCTCGCCCACATGACGTCCGTACGCACCACGCAGCTGCGCCACCATCAGCGGCAGCTCCGCGTCCCGGAAGACCACAGGGCAGTCCGGCTCGGGAACCAAGAAGAGCGTCCACAGCACGTTGTGCACGGTTATGTGGCGGGAGAGCGCGAACAGATCGCGGTAGGCGTGGTTGGTCGCCAGGATGTCGTACCGCGCGTTGTAGACCACGGCCGGGCGCGGGTCGAGGGCGTCGATGATGCCCTGGATCTCCGGGCCGACGCGCTCGGCGCCCTCCTGCCTGTCCGGTGCGTACGGCACCTCTGCCAGGTGGTACAGATGCTCCCGCTCCGGCTGGTCGAGCCGCAGCGTGCGCGCCACGGCGTCCAGGACCTGGGCCGAGGCGTTGATCGGACGGCCCTGCTCCAGCCAGGTGTACCAGGTGACGCCGACGCCGGAGAGCTGGGCGACCTCCTCGCGGCGCAGCCCCGGCGTGCGCCGCCGCAGCCCCGGCGGCATGCCCACGTCGGCGGGCGTCACCCGGGCCCGGCGGCTGCGCAGAAACGCGGCCAGCTCGGGTCTGCGGCGGTGGTGCGCAGCGCCTGCGGTGTTCGTCGTCGCCGTCATCGTGGTCACGTCCCCCATGGTCGAGCCTCGCGCCCGTCGTTGCCAGGTGCTGTCAGTACCAGCATCGGCGGGCTCTCGTTACCCGTACCGGAATGCCGTCAGGCTCGCTGCCATGACGACAACCGCTCCGGAAACTCCACTCCTCAGTAAAGACCGAGGCACTGACAACCGGCCACGCCTGCTGCTCGCGATCGTGCTCGCGGCGCAGTTCATGGCGCTCCTCGACACCTTCATCGTCAATGTCGCGGCCCCCACCATCCGCACTGAACTCGACGCATCCGGCGCGGGATTGCAGCTGGTCATCGCCGGTTACACCATCTCGTACGCCGTCCTGCTCATCACCGGCGCGCGGCTCGGGGATCTGCTGGGACACCGACGGGCCTATCTGGGCGGGCTGTTGCTCTTCACGGCCGCATCCCTCGCCTGCGGACTCGCAGCGGACACCGGCCAGTTGATCGCCTTCCGGCTGATCCAGGGCGCGGGCGCGGCCCTGATGATTCCCCAGGTGCTCAGCCTGATCCAGCGGAACTTCACCGGCGAGGGGCGGGTGCGGGCACTCGGCGCGTACTCCGCGGTCCTGGCCACCGGAGCCGCCGCCGGGCAGGTCGTGGGCGGTGTGCTGGTCAGCGCGGACCTCTTCGGCGCGAGCTGGCGGCCGGTCTTCCTGGTGAACGTCCCGATCGGCCTCGCCCTGCTGGTCCTGGGCGCGCGGGTGCTGCCGAAGGACCGGCGCCAGGAGCCCGAGCGCGCCCGCGGCCTCGACCTGCCCGGCCTGGTGCTGCTCGCCGCCGCCGTGTCGCTGTTCACCGTGCCGCTGGTGCTCGGCCAGCAGCAGGACTGGCCGGCCTGGTCCTGGCTCTCCCTCGCGGCATCCGTGGCGTTCTTCGGCGTCTTCCTCGCGTACGAGTCGCGGCTGGCCGCGCGCGGCGGCGCACCGCTGATCGCGCCGCGCGTGCTGCGTATCCCCGGCATGGGCCGTGCGGTGCTGCGCATCACCTTGGTGATGGCGGTGAACGCGGGCTTCCTCTTCACCCTCACCCTGCATGTCCAGGGTGGTCTCGGCCACAGTGCGCTGCGCGCTGGGCTGACGTTCGCGCCGACCGCAGTGATCTTCGGAGCGGTCGGGCTGACCTGGCGGCGCTGGCCCGCCGGCCTGCACAAGGCGCTGGTCCCGGGCGGGTTCGCGCTGACGGCGCTCGCCTGCCTCGCGGTGGGCGTGACGCTGCGGGACGGCGGCGACGGCGGGCTGTGGCTGTACCCGGCGTTCATGGGCGTAGGAGCCGGTCTGGCGCTCGCCTACAGCCCCACGCTCACCGGCGCGCTCGCGACCGTACGGCAGGAGGATGCCGCGGACGCGAGTGGTCTGCTCGTGACCGTCACGCAGCTCGGACAGCTGATCGGCGTCGCCGCATTCGGCACACTCTTCCTGAATCGGCAGACAGTACCCGGGGCGCAGGGGTCGGCTGACGCGCTGTGGGTGTGCGCACTCGCGCTGGCCGCGGCGTCGATCTTGGGTGCGGTGGCCGGTCTGGTACGTAAACGCCGCTGACCCTCTTGCGTGGCCATGGCAGAATCGGACGGCCGGAGGGGACACCGGCCAGAACGGGAGGGAGAGCACGATGTCCGCCAGCAGGAGCGAGGAGGCCGAGGATGACCTGCTTGCCGCGGCGGAGGTACGCGCTCGTCTCAGCTGCCCGTCCTGTGGATCGGCTCATGTCGCCCAAGTCCTCGGCGACAATGGCGGAGTGTCCTACGTGTGCACGGCCTGCGGCCACAGCTGGAGCTGATTGATGGGTGCACACAGGCGTAAATGCGACTGGTGCGGCAGTGGTACGCCCATCGTCAGGGACATGGACCCGATCAATCCCGAGTACCAGTACTGGTGCGAGGAGTGCGCGCGGGCGCTGATCATAAAGGGCGACCCCATCGAGACGTACAGAGAGCTCGAAGGGGAGCCGATCTACGGGCGGCTGCTCGACGAGCACTGCACCTTGAAGCGGTTCTATTCGTTCGCCACGGCGTGATCGGGACGGCTCGCGCTGTCAGCTGGGCCCGTACTGAGCGTCCGTGCGGACCGGAAACGATTTGGTGAAGCACCGGGGGGACCGTGTAATGTTGTCGACGTCGCCGCGGGGGAAACCTTCCAGCAGGGCGGCACATCACAAGGGGCTATAGCTCAGTTGGTAGAGCGCCTGCATGGCATGCAGGAGGTCAGGAGTTCAATTCTCCTTAGCTCCACAGAAGCAGTACAGATCAAGAAGTACGCATAAGGAAGCGGGCCACCCGGATCGGGTGGCCCGCTTCCTTATGTCCCGTCAACCCCGGCCGCTGCCAAGGGCCTTGCGGTTGCCGCCGGGCAGTTCTCGTCGGCCGGAGGGCGCGGGGGCCCGCTCCGCCGGCATCTGCTCGATACGCATCGCCAGCGCGGGGCACCGGCGAACAGCCCGCTGCGCACGCCCCTGCATGTGAATGGGCACGACCGCGTCCGCCACCGAGGGGTAGCCGTCGGGGTTCAGCCGGATCAGCTCCGGGATGATGTCCGCGCAGAGCCCGTGGCCCTGGCAGAGCGTCCAGTCGATGAAGACCTTCTCACCGCTCGGAATGGACTCTTCCGCCTCCTCGTAGCCGGGCAGCGGAAGCGGCAGCACGCCGGTCGTCTCGCGTCCGCAGCCGCCGTGGAGCACATGGGCGGCGAGATCGTCGGTGAAGGCGGACAGGGTCGAGGCGAAGAAGCGCGCCGAGCCGTCGGGGTGCTTGCACGCGCCCCGGCCCTTGACGGCCTGGGTCACCTCGCGCAGCGCCTCCAGGGCGGCAGGACCGCCGCCGTTCATGACGTCGGACAGACCGCCGGCCGCGGCGGGCAGACCGAGCTTGCACGGACCGCACTGGCCGGCGGTCTCGGCGGCGAGCCAGTTGGCCACCCGTAGCGCCTCGCCCAGCGGGCAGGTCTCGGGGCCGATCGGGAGGATCGCTCCGGCGCCGAGCGAGCCGCCCACGGAGGCCAGGGACTCTCTGGAGACGAGCGACTCATGGACGGCGACCGAGTCGATCCAGTTGCCGTGGTAGCCGCCGGTCAGCACGCCCTGGGGGAGCGGCGGGGCGCCCGCCAGCTGCAGCACGTAGCGCAGCGGCACACCCGTGGGGACCTCGACGACCATCGGGCGCGCGACCGCCCCGGAGATCGTCAGCATGACCGTGCCCGGCTCGGTGTCCAGGCCGGTGTGGCCGTAGCGGCGCGCGCCGATGCGGGCGCCGATGGCGAGCTGCGCGAACGTCTCCGCGTTGGACAGCAGGGTCGGTGCGCCGCCGACGCCGGTGTCGGACGCGCGCTCACGGCGGCCGGGTGGCAGCGCGGGGCCGCCGTTGACCGCGCGGATGACGGAAGAGGCCTCGCCGGAGACCATGCGCTCCGGGGTGCGCACCACCCGCGCGCGCAGCGCCTGCCCACGCCGGTCGGACAGGCCGCGCTCGGCCAGCGCGGCGCGCATGGAGACCTCTGTCGAGTTGCGGGTGACCGCGACGACCAGAGTGCGCGCACCGAGCGCCTCGGCGGCCAGCAGAGCGCCGTCGAGGATCAGATGGGGTGCGCGGTTGAGCAGAACGGTGTCCTTGCGGCAGGCGGGCTCGCCCTCACTGCCGTTGATCACGACGACGGGCCGCACCCCGCGTCGGATGGCGGACTTGGCGACAGCTCTGAGCTTCTGTCCGAAGGGGAAGCCTGCGCCGCCGCGGCCGCGCAGGGATATGTCGTCGGCGAGCTGAGCGAGCCGCTCGCCGGTCATGGGTTCAAGAGGGCCGTGCACCTTGAGATGCATGGGGAGGTCGAGTCGCTCGACAAGGTCGAACCCCTGCGTCAGCTGGGGAAGGCCGACGACTCGGACCTCGGGGACATCAGGAAGGGGGGTGTTCACGGTCGGTCTCCTGCGGGCGCGTTCCAGGGCTCCCCCGCCGAGGGCGGAAAGAGGGGTCCGGGCATGGGCGCTGTGTCTTCGTAGCCGTCGGCAGTGCCGGATTGGTACGGGGAGGGGGGTGCTTCGTACGGGGATGAGGGGTCGTAAGCGGAAGGGGCGTTGTACGAGGGGGCGTCGTACGAAGTAGGCGTGTCGTACGAGGAGGGAGGTGCCTCGTACACGGGAGGGGGCTCGTAGGCCGAAGGAGCGGGGGCCTCTGACGGCTCGGGCCGGAAGGCCTGCGCGGGCGGCGGCGGTGACGGGGTCGGCCACAGGCCCGGCCGAGGACCCGATTCCGATACGACGGGAATCTCCTCGGTCATCGGTATGCGCTCGGCCAGCGGGGCTGTCTGGTCGCCTGCGAGGGACACCGCGCGGTACGCGGCGGAGATCCCGGGGCCCATGCCGCCGCCTGCCGTCCTTTCGACGGCCGGTTCCGCGGTCGGCGGTGGCGGGGCCTCGTAGAGCTGGGGAGCGGGCGCTGCGAGCCGTCGGGGTTGCGCGCGAGACTGGCCGAGAGGGGTCTCGCGCTGGAATTCGGCCTCGTAGGGGCGCTGCGAGGGAATGCCGTTCATGCCGTTGAGTCCGGCCGGTGCGGTCAATCCGCTCGCACCGGGCAGCGGGGAGGCGTTCAGATCGCGCAGTGCCGTCTCGTCCGCGGCCGCCCTGTCGTCGGCCGAGCCGATAACGGACAGGATCTTGGCGGCGATACGCCGCTTCGCGGGTCGTGGCAGCATCCGTACCGCGACGGCCGCGGCGACGGCGGCGAGCGTCAGGCAGTACATCGTGACGACCCACGTCGCGGCCGGACGGCCGGTGTACAGCCCGTGCACAAGGGCGAAGCACCAGGCCGGGTAGGCCAGCATGTGCAGCGGCCGCCAGCGGCCCGCCACCTTGATGTTGGCCGCGAGGGCGCTGCGCAGTGCGCCGGTCGTGGCGGCCACCACCATCAGGAAGCCGGCCAGCGAGCCGAAGCCGATGAGGCTGGACGTACCGGTGACGCCGAGTCCGAACGGGACCAGGGCGCCGATCAGTTGGACGTGGCCCAGCGACACCTTCACGGTGGCGTGCAGCAGCAGGAAGCCGAGCGAGGCCACCGCGGTGCCCCGGTGGATGCCCTGGGCGAGGAGGCGGTGGCGTGTGGAGAGCAGCAGCCGGTCGGTGGCGATCAGGCCCCACGCGACGGAAGCGGTCAGGGACACCAGGGACAGGACCCCGGTCGTGAAGTCGAGCGCAGCGCGAAAGCTGTCGCTCCCGCCGACGGCGAGCAGGGGTATGAGCACCAATGCTGCAGCGGTGAGGCCGCCTTGGACCTGGCGGCTGAGCCCGGGGCTCGGCGCTGGCGACGAACGGCTTTTGCGATGAGGGTTCATGGGGCGACTCCGAATGGTGCGGGAAATGCGGTCCCGTTGACGCATGCTAGGTCGCCCCATACCGAGTGGTCTGAGGTTTGAGCGTTTAGAGAGCGGAACCACAGTCAACTGACTCTGGGGTTGCCCCGGATAAGGGCGATACGCGGAGTAACTTCAGCGGCCAAAGGCATTGGCCTATGCCAATCGGTTGTGCGCCGGGCTCTCCGCGGGGCGCGCGCCGAGGGCGCGTCAGGGGTGCGTGAGGGGGTTCCGGATTCGGCCGGGGGGCGCGTTACGGTGCGTGTGCGGAGAGTGTGCGGAGTGTGCGCGTGGGTTTGGTGTGGGAAGTGTGCAGAGGCGCGGTTCGTGTCGCCCGGATCTGCACGGTCGGGTACCGGATCTGCTCGACCGCTGCTCGCCCCTAAGTGCCATGCGGACGGTTCGCTCGCTGCGGTACCCTGACGCCATGCGTGCCGTACGCCTTCTGCTTAGCGAGCCGCGCTGATCAGTCCCGACGGATGAAAGATCCGGTCGGAATCGGCGCGGCGTCCCCTCCTGTGCGAGGGGTTTTTTCGTTTTGGATTCCGCTGGCAGAGACGAATCGATGGAGCTTCAAGGATCATGAGCGAGACGAATTCAGCTGCAGAGGTGGCCGCAGCGCACCGCTATACGGCTGCCATGGCGGCCGACATCGAGGCACGCTGGCAGGACTTCTGGGAAGCCGAGGGCACGTACGAGGCGCCGAATCCGAGCGGTGACCTGGCCGGGGACCCCGCCCTGGCGGCCAAGCCCAAGAAGTTCGTCATGGACATGTTCCCGTACCCCTCGGGTGCGGGTCTGCACGTCGGGCACCCGCTGGGCTACATCGCCACCGACGTCTTCGCCCGTCACCAGCGCATGACCGGGCACAACGTCCTGCACACGCTGGGCTTCGACGCCTTCGGCCTGCCCGCCGAGCAGCACGCGGTCGCGACCGGCACGCACCCCCGGGTGTCCACCGAAGCCGCCATGGAGAACATGAAGCGGCAGCTGCGCCGCCTGGGCCTGGGCCACGACCAGCGCCGGTCGATCGCGACGATCGACCCGGAGTACTACAAGTGGACCCAGTGGATCTTCCTGCAGATCTTCAACTCCTGGTACGACGAGGACGCCCAGAGGGCCCGTCCGATCGACGAGCTGGTGGCGCAGTTCGAGAGCGGTGAGCGCGCCGTTCCTGGCTCCACGCGCGCGTGGAGCGAGCTGAGCGCCGTAGAGCGCGCCGAAGTCCTGGGCGGCTACCGGCTGGCGTACGCCTCCGACGCGCCAGTCAACTGGTGCCCGGGCCTGGGCACCGTACTGGCGAACGAGGAAGTCACTGCCGACGGCCGTTCCGAGCGCGGCAACTTCCCTGTCTTCAAGGCCAAGCTGCGCCAGTGGAACATGCGCATCACCGCCTACGCCGACCGGCTGCTGGACGATCTGGACGGCCTGGACTGGCCCGAGGCGATCAAGCTGCAGCAGCGCAACTGGATCGGCCGCAGCGAGGGCGCGCGCGTCCACTTCTCCGCCGTCGGTCACGATGACGCGCAGATCACCGTTTTCACCACCCGCCCCGACACGCTGTTCGGCGCCACCTACATGGTGCTGGCGCCCGAGCACGGCCTGATCGACTCCATCATCCCGGCCGAGTGGCCGCAGGGCGTCAAGGAGGCATGGACGGGCGGCGCGGCCACTCCGGCCGAGGCGGTCGCCGCGTACCGCAAGCAGGCCCAGACGAAGAGCGATGTCGAGCGCCAGACCGAGCACAAGGACAAGACCGGTGTCTTCACCGGTGCCTACGCCCTGAACCCGGTCACCGGGGAACGGATCCCCGTCTTCGTCGCGGACTATGTGCTGATGGGCTACGGCACGGGCGCCATCATGGCGGTCCCCGGCCAGGACGAGCGCGACTGGGAGTTCGCCGAGGCCTTCGAGCTGCCCATCATCCGTACCGTCAAGCCGCCGGAGGGCTGGGAGGGCGAGGCCTTCACCGGCCAGGGCCCGGCGATCAACTCGTCCAACGACGAGATCTCGCTGGACGGGCTGGATGTCGCCGAGGCCAAGGCGAAGATCACCGAATGGCTGACCGCCCGCGGCATCGGCGAAGGGACCGTCAACTTCCGCCTGCGTGACTGGCTGTTCAGCCGTCAGCGCTACTGGGGCGAGCCCTTCCCGATCGTCTACGACGAGGACGGCGTCGCGCACTCCCTGCCCGAGTCGATGCTGCCGCTGGAGCTGCCGGAGGTCGAGGACTACTCCCCGCGTACGTTCGACCCGGACGACGCGGACACCCAGCCCGAGACGCCCCTGTCGCGCAACGAGGACTGGGTCAACGTCGAGCTGGACCTGGGCGACGGCGTCAAGCGCTACCGCCGCGAGACCAACACCATGCCCAACTGGGCGGGTTCGTGCTGGTACGAGCTGCGCTACCTGGACCCGCACAACAGCGAGAAGCTGGTCGACCCCGAGATCGAGCAGTACTGGATGGGGCCGCGCGAGGGCCTGCCGCACGGCGGTGTCGATCTGTACGTGGGCGGTGCCGAGCACGCCGTACTGCACCTGCTGTACGCGCGGTTCTGGTCGAAGGTGCTGTTCGACCTGGGGCACGTCTCCTCGGTCGAGCCGTTCCACAAGCTGTACAACCAGGGCATGATCCAGGCGTACGTCTACCGGGACAGCCGCGGCTTCCCGGTGGCAGCTGCCGAGGTCGAGGAGCGGGACGGAAAGTTCTACTTCGATGGCGAGCCCGTCAAGCGCGAGCTGGGCAAGATGGGCAAGTCCCTGAAGAACGCGGTCACTCCGGACGAGATCTGTGCCGAGTACGGCGCGGACACGCTGCGGCTGTACGAGATGGCGATGGGCCCCCTGGACGTCTCGCGGCCGTGGGACACCAGGGCCGTCGTCGGCCAGTACCGGCTGCTGCAGCGGCTGTGGCGCAACATCGTCGACGAGGCGACCGGTGAGATCACCGTCGTCGACACCGAGGCCGACGAGGCGACGCTGCGTGCGCTGCACAAGGCGATCGACGGCGCCGGACAGGACCTGGCGGCGCTGCGCTTCAACACCGCCATCGCCAAGATCACCGAGCTGAACAACCATCTGACCAAGGCGGGTGGTCCGCTGTCCCGGAGCGTGGCAGAGCGGCTGGTGCTGCTGATCGCCCCGCTGGCACCGCACATCGCCGAGGAGCTGTGGCGCAAGCTGGGCCACAGCGACTCCGTCGTGCACCAGGACTTCCCGGTCGCCGACCCGGTGTATGTCGTGGACGAGTCCGTGACGTGCGTGGTGCAGATCAAGGGCAAGGTCAAGGCGCGGCTGGAGGTCTCCCCGTCGATCTCCGACGAGGAGCTGGAGGCGCTGGCTCTGGGTGACGCGGCGGTGGTCTCGGCGCTGGGCGGCGCGGGCATCCGCAAGGTGATCGTGCGGGCGCCGAAGCTGGTCAACATCGTCCCCGCGTGACGCGGGGCCGGTTGGTCCCCGCGTAACGCAGGGAACGCCGGTTGGCAGGGGTTTCCCCTACGGGCAGGTTGGGGGTTCCGATGGAACCCTCGGCCTGCCCGTTCCGTTTACGGTGGAAGGACAACAGCCGACGCCGGAGGGGCGCTCATGGAAGCCGCGATTCTGATACTGGCGCTGCTTTTCGTCGCCTTCGTGGCGTTGGGGGTGTATGTCAGCGTGAAGGTCATCGGCGCGGCCAAGCGAGGTGTGGAGCGCACGGTCACACAGGCACGGCGCACCGTCGAGGAGACCACGCTCCGGGCGAAGAGCTACGGGCAGGGCGGCGTGGTCGGCGAGCTGGCGCAGCTACGGCTGTCACTTCGTACGTCGATGAGGGCGACGCAGGACGCGCTGCACGCGGGCGTGGCCGAGGACGCGTCGCTGTCCGAGTCGCTCAGCCTCTTCCAGCGGCTGAGCGCGCACGGGCTTGAGCTCGACGACGAGCTGAAGCGGCTGGAGCGTGAGCCGGACCGGGCGACGGTGGCGTCGCTGCTGCCGGGGCTGCGTGAGCGTACGGAGCGGATCACGCACTCGGCCGAGTCGCTGCGGTGGGCTGCGCGGGACCGGGCACGGAAGTTCGCGGACGACGATCTGGACGCGCTGAGCACGCAGATCGATGTGGAGGCGGGCGCGCTGAGGCACTGGTCGGGCGCGGAGGAGGCGGAGCCGGAAGCTGCGCCGGCGTCATGGCCGGAAGCGGGCGGCACGGGCGGGGCCGGTGGTGGCGCTGATGGTGGCGTCGCGGGGCAGACCTGGCCGGAGGCCGCGGAGTCCGCGGCCGGGGCAGGTCCCGGGCACACCGTGGCCGAGCAGCCACAGGCGATCACGGCACGGGATCCCCGGCAGCAGACCACTTACCCCTGGCAGAAGACAGCCCGTCCGGAGACCACGAACTGAACCACCTTTCAGGCGACGCGATCATTGGCGAGGGCCCGGGCTCCCGTCCGGCCGCCCCTGCGGGTAACCTCCCGCTCATGTCCCGCCATGTCGCGATCGTCACCGATTCAACGGCCTACTTGCCGCCGCCGATGATGGAGCGCCACGGCATCATCGCGGTGCCGCTGACCGTCGTACTTGGCGATCAGGCGCTCGAAGAGGGCACCGAGATCTCGGCCCGCTCGCTGGCGCTCGCGTTGCAGAAGCGACGCCCGGTGACCACGTCCAGGCCGAGCCCCGAGGTGTTCGCCGAGACGTACCGGGCGCGGGCCGAGGCCGGAGCGACGGGGATCGTATCGCTGCATCTGTCGGGAGAGTTCTCGGGGACGTACGACGCGGCTGTGCTGGCCGCCAAGGACGCGCCGGTGCCGGTGCGGGTGGTGGACACCGGGATGGTCGCCATGGCCCTGGGATTCTGCGCGCTGGCCGCCGCAGAGACGGCTGAGGGGGGCGGCACGCTGGACGAGGCGGTGGCGGCCGCGGAGAAGCGCGCCGCGGGCACGTCGGCGTACTTCTACGTCGACACCTTGGACTACCTGCGCCGAGGCGGCCGGATCGGCGCCGCTCAGGCGCTGCTCGGCTCGGCGCTCGCTGTGAAGCCGCTGCTGCAGCTGGACGGCGGCCGGATCGAGCAGCTGGAGAAGGTGCGTACGGCATCGAAGGCGATCGCCCGGCTGGAGGAGATCGTCGTCGACCGGGCGGGCACGAGCAGCGTGGACATCGCGGTGCACCATCTGGGCGCGCCGGAGAGGGCCGCTGCGCTGGCGGAGCGGCTGCGGGAGCGGGTTCCGGGGCTCGTGGATCTGCATGTGAGCGAGGTGGGCGCGGTGATCGGGGCGCACACGGGTCCGGGGCTGTTGGGGGCTGTGGTCTCGCCTCGATGAGGTGTGCTGAGGCGCGCCGATGCACTGTCGGTCCCACTTGCGGGTGACCGAGTTATCCACAACAGGGCGGTTGTCCACGGAAATTGGGGCTGCTCAGCGGGTTCGGATGGATGTGCCTACCGTCCTGTGACATGGCTCTGAGAACACGTTCCGCAACCAGTGGCCCGGGCAGGGCTCCGGCCTCGGACGGCCGCGCCCGCGACGCCCGCGACTTCGGCTTCGCATCCGGCTCGAGCGGTGGTCCCGGCCGTGGCTTACGCCTTTCTGCCCGGCGTTCTGCTCGCCGTTCCGCTCGTCTTCGCGCCAGGCGGGTGGCTGCCGGGTCGACCACAGCCCTGCGCCGCAGGGCGGACGCCCTGTTCGACGGGCCGCCGGGCGGTACGGGCCCTGTTCGCACTCCACGCGCGAGTCCCGGCCTGAGCCCCAGCGTGAGTCTTGACGCGGCTGTCGGGCGCTCGCGCGCGGAAGGGGGCGGTGTCACAGCCGCGGACGTCGACATCGGTACGGGCGCCCGGCAGCGCTTCGGGCTCGCGGTGCGGGAACGGCTGCCGCTGTGGGTGCAGCTCAGATGCGGGCTGGAGCCGAGGGCTCTCGCCGCCCTGGCCGTCGTGCTCGTCGTGGCCGCGGTCTTCGCGGCCCAGCACTTCTGGGTGGGGCGGCCCCAGACCGTACGGGCCCCGGAACTGGTCCAGCAGGGCGCATCCACGCCGGAGCCGCGGCCTTCGCCCGGGCCGCCGCCGCCGCCGCCGCCGGATCCGGGGCCGGGCGGCGGGCGGATCGTCGTCGTCGACGTGAGCGGCAAGGTGCGGCGGCCGGGGGTGCACCGGCTACCGGCCGGATCCAGGGTGGCCGACGCGCTGCGGGCGGCTGGAGGCGTCAGCGCGGGCACCGACCTGACCGGACTCAACCGGGCTCGGGTGCTCATGGACGGCGAGCAGGTGGTGGTGGGCGTCCCCGTGCCGCCGGGGTTGGCCTCAAGTGCATCGGGCGCGGGCGGATCGGGCGCGGGTGGGGCGGGGGCGCAGCCCGCTGGGCCGGTGAGCCTCAACTCGGCGACCGTGGAGCAGCTCGACACCCTGCCCGGGGTCGGTCCCGTGCTGGCCCAGCACATCGTCGACTACCGCACCCAGCACGGGGGTTTCCGGTCCGTCAACGAACTCCGCGAGGTCAACGGGATCGGCGCCCGCCGGTTCGCGGACCTCCAGACCCTCGTACGGCCATGACGCGCCCCGTGGTGCATGCCGCGTCGGGCCATCGGCTGGGGGCGTCCGACCCCCGCCAGGAGGGACCGGCCGATCTGCGGCTGGTACCCCCGGCTCTGGCGGCCTGGGCCGCGGCCGCTCTCGCTGTGGGCGCGCCGGGCTGGTGGACCGGGGTGGCCGTGACGGTCTGCGTCGTCGTGGCAGGGCTGCTACTCGCTCCGGCGGCGGCGCGGGCGATGCGTGCCGGAACGGGCGGGGGCCTGGCGGCGGATGGCGAGGACGCTCCGACCCGTCGACGCGGGCGCCGGCTCAACGCCACCGCGCTGGCGGCGCTGTTGCTGTGCGCTGCCGCGGGCGCCGCCTCGGCAGGGCTTCACGGCGCGGATCTGCGCCGCGGTCCGCTGCCGGAGCTGGCGGACCAATACGCCTACATCACCGCCGAGTTGACCGTCACGTCCGATCCGCGACTCACCCGGCCGCGGGTTCGCGGCGATCAGATGGCGGGCCGATCCGTGGTGCTGGACGCGGAGGTGACCCGGGTGACGGCGCCCGGCGGCACAGTGACTGCGACCCGGACGCCCGTGCTGGTGATCGTGCCGGCGCGTGAGTCCGGCGAGGCTGGCGAATCCGCGGCCCAGTGGCGGCGGCTGCTGCCATCGACCCGGCTCAGGCTGGCCGGACGGCTCGCGCCGCCGTTGAATGCCGACGACCGGTTCGCCGCCGTGCTGAGGCCGGACGGGGAGGGTCCGCCGCAGATCACCGGCCCGCCGACCGCCCTTCAGCGCACGGCCGGAGGGCTGAGGGCAGGACTGCGCGCGGCGACGGACGGACTCGCTCCGGACGCCCGCGCTCTGCTCCCCGGGTTGGTCGTGGGGGACACCTCTCGGGTCACGCCCGATCTTCAGGGCGCCTTCGAGGCAACGGACCTCACGCACCTCCTCGCCGTATCGGGAAGCAATCTGACGCTGGTGCTCATACTGCTGATCGGGCCGCCCGGCACCGCCCTGCTGGCCGAACGGCGGGGCCTCGCGCCCAAGCTGGGCATCACCTTGCGAGGAGCCGCACTCCTCGGCGGTGGGCTCACGCTTGTCTTCGTCGTCGTGTGCCGACCGGAACCGAGCGTGCTGCGGGCCGCTGCCTGCGGGACCGTCACGCTGCTCGCCATCGGCACCGGACGCCGCCGGTCGCTGCTGCCCGCGCTGGCCGCCGCCGTACTGCTGCTGGTTCTGTACGATCCATGGCTCGCGCGGAGTTACGGCTTTCTGCTCTCCGTGCTGGCCACGGGCTCGCTGCTCACCATCGGCCCCCGCTGGAGCGCGGCGCTGCAACGCAGACGGGTGCCGCCCCGGCTCGCCGAAGCGCTGGGCGCGGCCGCCGCCGCGCAGGCGGTGTGTGCTCCCGTGGTGGCGGTGTTCGCGGCCAGAGTGAGCCTGGTGGCGGTCCCCTGCAATCTGGTCGCCGAGCTCGCGGTGGCCCCGGCCACGGTCCTCGGATTCGCCGCTCTCGCCGCGGCACCGGTGGCGATGCCGGTCGCCGGGCTGCTGGCCCGTTGCGCGGGGTGGCCCGCCGGGTGGATTGCCTCCGTCGCGCGCACCGGGGCCGCGCTGCCCGGAGCTGAGGCGGGCTGGCCGGGCGGTTGGCGCGGCGGGTGGCTGCTGGCCGCCGCCACGGTCCTGGTCGTGCTCGCCGCACGACGGTTGCCGCGACATCCCTGGTCGGCCGCGGGCTGCGCGCTGTTGGTCCTGCTCGCCGTACTGCGTCCGGCCCCGCTGACGAGGGCGATGTCCGGCTGGCCCCCGCCGGGCTGGACGTTCGCGATGTGCGATGTCGGTCAGGGGGACGCCACCGTGCTTGCGGCGGGGGAGGGCACGGCCGTGGTCGTGGACACGGGGCCCGATCCGGAGCTCGCCGACCGGTGTCTGCGCGACCTGGGCGTCACCCGGATTCCGTTGCTCCTGCTGACGCACTTCCATGCCGACCATGTCCGGGGCCTGCCAGGGGTGTTGCGGGGGAGGGCTGTTGGTGCGGTCCAGACGACGACGTACGACGAGCCCTGGGAGCAGAGCGTGTTCGTGCGGAAGACGACGGCTGCGGCGGGAGTGCCTGTGATCCGCGCGGGTCCCGGGGAGCGGCGGAGGGTCGGGCGGCTCGCCTGGCAGGTGCTGTGGCCTCCTGCGGCCCGTGCCCCCGGCCCGGGCGACGGGCTGGGTCCCACCGGACTGGGTCCCGCCGGGCCGGGCTCTGTACCGGACGGGCCCAATGACACCAGTGTCGCTCTGCTCGTGCGGATCGAGGGCGGTCCCACGCTGCTGCTCCTCGGGGACCTTGAACCACCGGCGCAGAGGGGGCTGTTGCGAGCCTTTCCGGCGCTCCCGCCCGTCGATGTCCTCAAGGTGGCCCACCATGGCTCAGCGCATCAGTACCCAGACCTGCTGCGGGGTGTGCGCCCACGGCTGGCGCTGATCTCCGTGGGCCGGGACAACACATACGGCCATCCGTCGCCCCGGACGGTCGGCGCGTTGCGGGCCGGGGGAGCGGTGGTGCTGCGTACGGACACGGACGGGGCGATCGCGGTGACGGGCGGCGGCCGGGATCTGCGGGCGGTGCCCCGGGGCCCGGACCCCCCGCCGGGAACGCCTCGGGAGGCTCGGGCCACAGGCCTAGGACCAGCGGTGCATGGCGTGCGGACACCCCGCGCGCGACACTCTCCTCATGGACGCCTACCTTCGCCGTATCGGCGCGAGCCGCCCGCAGCGTGCCGACGCCGACGCGCTGCGCGACCTGCAGTTGCGGCACTTGCAGACAGTCCCGTTCGAGAACCTCTCCATCCATCTCGGCGAGGACATCGTGCTGGAGGACAAGGCGCTCCTCGCGAAGGTCGTGGAGGGCAGGCGCGGGGGATTCTGCTACGAACTCAACGGTGCCTTCGCCGCTTTGCTGCGCGATCTCGGCTTCGGTGTGACCCTTCTCCAGGCCCGGGCCTTCGGCGAAGAGGGCCGACTCGGCATCCCGTACGACCATCTCGCCCTCCTTGTCGAGACGACGGACTCGACGGGCCCGTGGCTGGCCGATGTGGGCTTCGGCGACCACTGCCACTACCCGCTGGTGTTCGACGAGAGGGGAGATCAGGAGGACCCGGCCGGTACGTTCCGGATCGTGGAGGTTCCGGAGAGCGGTGATCTCGATGTCCACCGCGACGGGAAGCCGCAGTTCCGTATGGATCGGCGGCCGCGGGTGCTGGACGACTTCAGGGCGGGTGCCTGGTGGCACCGCACCTCGCCCGATTCGCACTTCCCGCGGTCCGTCGTGTGCTCGCTGCTCACCCCCGAGGGCCGGATCACGCTCAGCGGCCGCACGTTGGTCACCACGGTGCGGGGTGAGCGGCATGAGCAGCCGCTCGGCGACGACGCGGCCGTGCTGGCGGCGTACCGCGATCACTTCGGGCTGGTGCTCGACCGCCTGCCGTCGGCTCCCGGACGGGCGGCCTGAACAATGTCCTTGTGAGTGCTGTGAGACATGTACTGGTACTGCCCGACCGCGATGCCGCGGAGGAGACGGCCGAGGCCCTGCGCGACCGCTTCGGCATCCCCGATGAGCCCCTGCTCGTACGGGACGCCCTGGCCGGTGAGGACGACGCCGAGGACGCACAGTGGCTAGTGGTCGTCGAGGACCCGGAGCGGCGGCTCGACCCGGTGAAGCTGGACGAGTTCGTGGGGGAGTGGGACGGCTGGCTCGAGGAGCCGTAGGCGCCGTGGTGGCCGGGGGAGCAGTGAGCGCCGGGCCGGGAGCAGTGTCAGTGGTGCGTGGGATGCTGGGTCGCGATGGCCACCAGGAAGAATTCGACCGACGATCCCCTCGCCCCCGTGACGCTCGCCGTGGGCCAGGAGGATTTGCTTCTCGACCGTGCCGTGCAGCAGGTGGTGGCGGCTGCGCGCGCCGCCGACGCCGACACGGACGTGCGCGACCTCACCGCCGATCAGCTGCAGCCGGGCACGCTCGCCGAGCTGACGAGCCCTTCGCTCTTCGCTGAGCGCAAGGTCGTCGTCGTGCGGAACGCGCAGGACCTGTCCGCGGACACGATCAAGGACGTCAAGGCGTATCTCGATGCGCCCGCGGAGGAGATCACGCTCGTTCTCCTGCACCCCGGCGGGGCGAAGGGGAAGGGGCTGCTCGACGCGGCCCGTAAGGCGGGGGCGCGCGAGGTCGCGTGCCCGAAGACCACGAAGCCGGGGGAGCGGCTCACGTTCGTACGCTCCGAGTTCCGCGCCCTTGGCAGGTCGGCGACGCCCGAGGCGTGTCAGGCCCTGGTCGACTCGATCGGCAGCGATCTGCGGGAGCTGGCCGGCGCCGTGTCCCAGTTGGCGGCCGACGTGGAGGGGACGATCGACGAGGCGGTCGTCGGGCGCTACTACACCGGCCGGGCCGAGGCCTCCAGCTTCACGGTCGCCGACCGTGCGGTGGAGGGGCGGGCGGCGGAGGCGCTGGAGGCGTTGCGCTGGTCGCTGTCGACCGGGGTCGCGCCGGTCCTGATCACCAGCGCGCTGGCGCAGGGGGTGCGGGCGATCGGCAAACTCTCGTCCGCCCGTGGCGGGCGGCCCGCGGATCTCGCGCGTGAGCTGGGCATGCCGCCGTGGAAGATCGACCGCGTGCGGCAGCAGATGCGGGGCTGGACTCCGGACGGGGTGGCGGTGGCGCTGCGGGCGGTGGCGGACGCGGACGCGGGGGTGAAGGGCGGGGGCGACGACGCGGAGTATGCGCTGGAGAAGGCGGTGGTGGCGGTCGCGCGCGCGGCCAGGTCGCGGCGCTGAGCCGAGCCGGGCCGGGCCGGGCGGCGCCCTGCGGGGGGCCTTTCCCCTACCCGCCCCTTCCCGAACCGGGGGCAAGCCCCCGGACCCCCGGGGTTAGGGGGACGGGGGGTACTTCGTACCCCCCCGCACCCCCGAGGCGCCAGCTTCGCGGCGCCAAGCCCCGGCCCCCGCACCCCCGAGGCGCCAGCTTCGCGGCGCCAAGCCGGGCCACCTGCCCCGAAGCGCCAGGCTGCGCGGGCGCCAGTCCGGGCCCCCTGCCCCGGCCCCCGCTACGGGCGCCAGGCCCGGGCCCCCGCACCCCGAAGGGCCAGCTCCGCGGCGCCCCGCCGGCGCCCCGGCCACCCTCCCGGCCCCCCGAAAAACGCCGAAAGCCCCGGTCCCGTCCTGGGGAAGGACAGTTACCGGGGCCCCACGGTTCAAGCTGGTGCGCCGCACCCGCGTGGCGAACGCAGGCCGCGTGCGATGACGGGGCTGATGTGACCAGCGGAAAGCCGTCAATGACCCTCTGACCTGCGACTTTCTTGTGAGCGGGCATTCGCTGGTATTAGCCCGTATCTGGATCTCATGTGTACGGCATGTGTACGGCGGAACTGTTGCTATCCAGGATCGCATGGTGCTATACAGGAACAACCGCTCGCGAACGTGAGCGACCCCGCCCGGTGCTGAGAACACCGGAACGGGGCCTAGGTATCGACCCTCCTTGAAGGGACCGAACCATGTACGAAACCGTATCTGGCATCGTCAAGCCGTCCGGGGCCTACGTCGCCCCGTCGTCCGATCTGCTGAACGGCATCCCCGTCCAGCCGGTCCCGTTCGAGCTCACCGCCGCGGCGCTGAAGGCGCTCGACGAGCCGCGCACCTGGTCGTTCATCAGCACCGTGTCCGGCGACCTGGTGGCTGTGACCTGCATGCAGGGCTGCCAGATGGACCACAGCCACGACATCGAGACGCCGACCCACCCCGATGACATCTGGTGCCAGACCGTCAGCCGCACCGTGACGCTGCCGGTCAACGACAGTGGCACTCCGGAAGAGGTGCCGGTCCTGTCGTGGACGCTGAACGCCCGTCCCTTCGACCGCAAGCTGAGCGAGCGTCTGCCGCACGCCTGCGTCGAGGTGATGCAGGACGCGTGGATCGAGGATCTGGACCCGGACGCGTTCGAGGGCGTTATTGACACGCTGGAGGAGCGGGTCAGGGCGATGCGTGCCGCGCACGCCGAGCTGCTGCGCGTCCGTGCCGCGTACAAGGCCGGCCGATGAGCGAGCGTGTAGCTCTGTCGCTGGTTCGCCGGATCCTGACCGATGCGTTGGAGACCCGGCGGGCTGGCGACCAGTTCGTGCGGAACCTCGCGGGCCGGATTGGTGAGCTGGAGCAGGCCATCGCCGCCGCGGTGACCGTGATGGATGAACTGTCCGCCGGCGACTCGGACCCGGGCCTGGCCCTGGCGCAGCGGATCCTTGCTGACGTCATCGCCCCGGTGCCGCCGAGCCTGGCCATCGACCGGAACTATGTCCGCACTCTGGCTGCCCGTGTCGGCGCGCTTCAGCAGGCGATGCGTGCCGCGCTGACGGTGCTCGAGCTGGCAGAGGGGGCGGAGAAGTGAGCGCCAACGCCCCTCTGCACGACCCCGAGCGCGACGCCGACCACTGGACGCCGCCGCTGGACATGGCCCGCTCGCTGGCCCGCCAGACCCTGGCCAAGCACGAGGGCGCGAACATCCACGACGACCGCGCCATGCTCCGCGCCGCCGTCGGCCTCGAGTTGGTACTGCGGGACCTGCTGAACGCCCTCGACAAGGAGGCCGGCCGGTGACCAGT
The DNA here is from genome assembly GCF_040606445.1 of Streptomyces sp. NPDC005408. Lineage (NCBI taxonomy): Bacteria > Bacillati > Actinomycetota > Actinomycetes > Kitasatosporales > Streptomycetaceae > Streptomyces > Streptomyces sp. NPDC005408. Next base: position 108,560 of record NZ_JBEXEX010000018.1, read on the forward strand.
GCCTGGCCTGTCCGTCGCCCGACCGAGAACGCCGCGCTCCGTGCGGCCGACCGGTCGGAGCGGCGGCTCCCTCCCGTTCCGGCGATCCTCGCCGACCTGCTCACCGCCAATCAGCTGGGCGACCGGCACGGCGTGAACCTGTGCGCCCACCTCGTCGCCCGCGTCGTAACCCAAGGAGAAGTCCAGTGAAGTTCCGTGAAGAGATCCGTAAGCGCACGGTGCCGCGCACCATCGACGGCATCACCAATCAGGTGACCGAGTCGTACAGCGTCCGTACTCCGGTCCTGCCGCGTGACCTTGACCAGCTGGCCGTGCGCGGCGCGGCCGGCCTGGTGCTCGCCCTCACCGCGATCGCCATCGTCTGGTCGACCGTCAGCATCGGCTCTCTGCTCGGTGGCGGTGTCGGCTACGCCGCGGCTGTCCTGGCTGACCTGTCGTGGCTGACCGTGCTGGTTCTGGAGTGGCTGGCCCGATTCGATCCGGCGAAGCGGAAGTTCCCCCGCAAGCTGGGATGGCTGCTGGTCGCGTTCGCGGCCGGCGCCATCTTCTGGCACGGGATGCTCGTCGGATCGGTGGCCCTCGCGGTGGTGGGCGCCTCGGTGTCCGTCGTCTCGAAGCTGCTGTGGCTGGCCGTGTTCCGGTTCATCGACCGTGACCTGTCCGACGCCGATCGGCAGTGGGTCGCGGCGGAGATCAGCAAGGCGAACGCGAAGCTGGCTGTGTCCGGTGTGCGCCGCCAGGCCGCCGCTGCCGAAGCCCGTGCCCGCCTCGAGATCCTGGCCGCTGAGCAGACGCTGAGCGAGCTCGACGAGTGGACCGAACAGACCCCGGCCACACCCGAACTTGTCGCCGAGCGGGTGTCTGGAATTGCAGACACGGAGCCTGAGCGTGTGCCGCTGGCCAGCGCGAATGATGTTCGGACAGAGCAGCAGCAGTACCGGCTCGACCACTTCGCCCAGCGCTGGGTGCCGTCCGAGAAGCCGGAGGTGCCGAGCATCGCCGAGCTTGCCCGCGAGCAGATCACCGCCGGGGCGGACAACAAGGGTGCCGTGAACGAGATCCTGCGCCGCATCCCGAACGCCAATGCCGAATCCGTCGCCGCGACTGTTCGCCGTGAGCGCCGCGGCCTGCAGCCCAACCAGACGAACGGCTACCTGTAGCCACGCCCCGGGGCGGCCGTCATCCGCCAAGACAGCCGGCCGCCCCGGGCCTCCCGCCTGAAACGAAATCCGTGACGAAATCCGTGACGAAAACAGGAGACGACCAGCATGACCGACATCGCCCCGATCAAGTGGGATGCCTGGCCCCCGCCCGAGGACGACCTCCGCGACGCCGTACCGGCCGCCGAGCCGAACCCCTTGGATAAGATCCAAGAGGTTCCGGCCGCCGCGGTCGAGGCACGGCCGCGCCGCCGGGTCCGTATCGACTCGCTGCGCCGCGTCGTCGTCGAGACCCGCAGCAACCCCGTATACCGGTTCACCGTCCGCCACGGCGCCTACCTGGTCGGCGGCAGCCGCATCCTCACCCGCCGCGCGTGGGACTCGAGGACGACCGCCCGCCACGAGCGGTTCATGCGCATCGCCGAAGCCTCCGGGAACGAGGAAGTCGCCCGGAACTGGGAGCAGCGCGCCTACATCTACCGGATGGCGCGGCACCGGCGGCGTATGGAGCTGCTGCAGCTGGCCCTCAGCGCCCCGAAGGCTGTCGCCACAACCGCCGGGGCCAGTGCGGGTGTGCTGCTGCTGCTCGGCGTCATTCTCGCCTGGTACAACCGCGACATCCGCGACATCCTCACGCCGATCAGCACCGTGGTCGATCTGATCGGCTGGCTGGCGTTCATCGTCAGCGTGGTGTGGGACCCGCTGCTGTTCTCCCTGCCGTGGCTGGCCCTGGCCGGTGTGTGGGCGGTCGGCCGGCACCAGCAGACGGCGCCGACGTGGGCGCTGCCCGTGGGCGGCGACGAGCGGGACGTCGTACCTGATGAGAACGCCATCCTGCGGGCCCTGGGCAAGCTCGGTATCGCCCCGCTGAACGCAGCCCTCAAGGAAGGCTGGAAGCCCCGCTGGGTGCAGCCGTCCACCCGCTCCGGGAACGGGTGGCACGCGCAGCTGCAGCTCCCGGAGGGCGTGCCCGTCGAGATGATCGCCGACAAGAAGCAGATCCTCGCGCACAACCTGATGCGCAAGCCCATCGAGGTCTGGCCGACCGAGCCGCGCGACCAGGCCGGCGTGCTGGACCTGTGGGTCGCCGACCCTGGTGTACTCACCAAGCCGGTACCGCCCTGGCCGCTCCTGACGGAGGGCACCACCGACTTCTTCAAGGGCGTCCCTGTTGCACTCAACGCCCGCGGCGAGCAGGTCATCGCGCGGCTGATGGCCGCGAACTACCTGATCGCCGGGATCATGGGTTCGGGTAAGTCGTCGCTGGTCGTCGCCCTGCTGCTCGGCGCGATGCTCGACCCGCTGGTCGAGATCGACGTGCACGTCCTGGCGTACAACAGCGACTACGACCCGATGCGGCCCCGCCTGCGGAGCCTGGTCAAGGGCGACGACGACGAGCATGTCGTTGCGGCCATGGACACGCTGCGCGCCCTGGCCGGTGAGGTGTCCCGTCGCGGGCAGGAACTGGAACGCCTCGGCACGGACACCAAAGTCACTCGCGAGATGGCGGAACGCGACCCGTCCATGCGGCCCCGGATCGTCGTGTTCGACGAGGTCCACGAGCTGTTCGGGCACAAGGAGCACGGCAAGGAAGCCAAGGAACTGGCGCTGAAGGTCACCAAGAAGGCCAGGAAAACGGCCATCATGCTGCTGTGGATCACCCCGGATGCGGATGCGGCGAGCCTCCCGCGCGGCATCTCCAAGACCGTTTCCCACCGGGTCGCGTTCGCGATCAACGACCACCAGGGCAACGACGCGATCCTCGGCACCGGCATGCACAAGAACGGGTACTCGGCGACCACCCTCGTCGCAGGTGAAGACGTCGGCACCGCCATGGCCGCAGGCTTCGGGAAGACTCCCGGGCTGATCCGCTCGTACTACGTGCGGAAAGAGGCAGGCATCGACGAGGTGACGCCGGTCGTTGAGCGGGCGATGAAGGCGTACAAGAACGATGACGGCGTGTACGAGGTGGCCACCTTCGCCCCGGTCGACCACCTCACCGACATCGCGGCCGTCCTCGGACACGCGCCCAAGATGCGCACCCAGGACGTGCTGCGCGGGCTCGCCGAGCACAACCCGGACGCCTACGGTGAATGGTCGTTCGGCCACCTGCGGCGCGTCCTCGACGAGGCCGGGCACGGCGAGTACAAGACGGACGGCGGGCGGCAGCACGTCAGCCGGCAGCGCATCGTCGACGCCATCGCCGACCGCGAGCAGGACGGCGAGCCGGACGAGACGGACGACGAACGCGACGCCATCTGACGACAGGGAGGCGCCCGGATCTTGGGGAGTTCTCCCTCACCGCCTCCCTGTACCGCCTCCCTCAGGGTGACCTGCACATATGGCCGCCGAGGGAGGCAGGGGAGGCAACGCTGAAGGGGAGTCCAGGAGCCCGTATACGGGCCTCTGGACTCCCCTTTTCTGCTTCCCTCCCTGTCAGCCCTTCCGGCCGGCCCGGATGGTCGAGATGAGCTCGCCGTTGCTGCGGTGGATCTCGGTGCGGGCGATGTCCGTGATCTCACGGTCGCCGACGTACACCGACACGCTCAAGTCGCCGATGCCACCATCCGTACTCATCCTCGTCAGCGCATTGGCCTGCTGCGTGGTGAACACGGGCTCCGGCCTGCCGGTGCCGTTGTAGGCAAGGGACAGGCCCTCGGGCAGGTAGCCACCGGAGTCGTACTTGCCGGGCTGGAAGCCGTAGACGTCCTGGAAGAGCATCGACATGGCGCCCCGGGCCCGCTTGCCGACGACGACACCCTCGCCGCCCCTACTCTCGACGTTGACGCCGCCGAGGGTGCCCGCAGTGTGGCCGACTCCCGCATTCGTGATGCCGATCTGGAACGGGCTCTTGCCGTTCAGGACCCATCCGGCCGGTGCGGTCTTCCCGGAGAAGGATCCCGTTGCCCACCGGCGGTGCGGCGCCTGCCCCCGGATCACGGACTCGATCGCCGACATGAAGCCGGAGCAGTCCCAGGACGGGTTGCCGTTGCCTGCCCACTGATACGGCAGACCGGCCTGCGTGCGAGCCCACTTCAATCCGGCCTGGATCCGCGGTCCGCCGAGGCCGCCGCCGCCCTTCTTGTCCGCCTCTTTCGAGTATCCGAACATCGAGTCGAGGATCTTCGTCGGGATGCGGCGGATCATCTTCCCGAAGCTGGTGTCCGCGCCGGGGAACTTCTTCAGGATCGGGTCCACGGCAGCCTTCACGCCGGCTCGGGCTGAAGACTCGAGAGTGTCCCCCAGCCAGCTGGCCGTCTTCTTGATGCCGTCCCACGCCTTCGAACCGGCGCCCGCGGTGGTCTTGGCGATCCAACCGAAGATGCCGCCGTCGGAGAACTGCTGGCTAGGGAGCGGGTTACCGCCGAGAGTGGGCGCGAGGGCCGCCTTAACGCCGGTTGAACCCCGTGAAGAGGCGATCTTGTTGAGGGTGTTGATGAAGCCGCCACCCACCGCGCGGGTGAACTCCGGCCTCATGATGGCCTCGCCGCCGGACAGCTCGAGGCCGCCGCCAGTAGGGCTGTAGAACCTGTGGACGTCGCGGCCCGGGGTGTAGCCGGGCAGGACGCCGCCAGTCGCCCATCCCTTCAGCGACATCTCCGAGATGCTCGGTGCACCGAACGCGCCCGCAACCTTGTTCCAGACGGGGACGATGCCGTGGTTGTAGACCTTGTCGATGACGAACTTGACGGGCTTCTTGGCGATGCCTTCGACCTTGTCCCACGCCAGTTTGATGGCGTCCTTCGCCTTGCCGAAGGCGTCACCGACCAGCCCGACCGCCTTCTTGATGTTGTCGAACGCGGGCTTCAGGGCCTTGTTCCACAGCCAGGAAGCCTTGTCGCCGATGAACGTGAACGTGGGCTTCAGGATCTTGTCCCACAGCCACTTGGCCTTGTCCGACAGCGACTGGATGCCGAGCTTGAACAGGGCGAATGCAGGCTTGATCGCGTTGTTCCAGAGCCACTTGGCCTTGTCGCCGATGAAGCCGAACACGGGGCTGAAGACGTTCCGCCACAGCCAGACAGCCACGGCGCCGATGGCCCGGAAGGCGGGGCCGATCGCGTTGTTCCACAGCCACTTCGCGATCGCGCCGAGGACCTTGATGATGGCGATGATGGGCAGGAGGACGATGACGACTACGGCGGTGAGGAGAATTTTCGCGGCCAGGGCGATGGCGTTGAAGACGGGCGACAGGATGTTCTGCCACAACCACGTCGCCCACTTGCCCACCGTCTGGAGGGCCGTCCAGATGCCGTTGAACACCGGGCGCAGGACGTTCTCCCACACGAACAGTGCGGCCGTCTTGATGGCGTCCCAGACGACTTGGACGCCCTTACGGAACCAGTCGAACTTGTTGTACAGCAGGACCACCGCGGCAACGATGGCAATGATCGCCAGGGTTACCCAGCCCCACGGGCCGAGGTTCCAGATGAACGTGAACGCCGCGAGCGCCGCATTCGCCAGCCACTGCGTGACCGCCCACAACCGCACCGCAACAATCAGCCCGTACACCAGCTGGATCGCGCCCGGGAAGTTCGTCGCGATCCACGAGACACCGTCCAGCAGAGCACCGATCACCGCGAGGAGCGGTCCCGAGATCGGCGCCAGGGCGTGCCCCACATCGAACAGGGCCTTACCCAGCTTCCCGAACACCTCGGCAACCTTCGGCCCCATCTCCGAGGAGTACGCGAGGAACCGCTCAAACGCCGGCGAGCCCTTCAGCTGCGTACCCCAGGTGGCGAACCTTCCGGTGATGCGCTGCATGGTTTCGCTGATGCCGTTCATGTGGGGCAGGAAGGCCTGGATCACCCCGGCCATCCCTTTGAAGATCCGGCCGAAGCTGATACCGAGTCCCGTGATGGCGGGGCCCACGGAACCGGCAAGGTCCGCCTTGAACGACTGCCACCACGGCGACTTGAAGCCTGCCGACACCCGGTCCTGCAGTTTGCCGATCGCAGCAGCAGCCGCGAGCACGAACGGCGTGAGGCTGGGGAGCGACTTGCGGATGCCGTCCAGCGCCCTGGTGAAGATGGGCATCACCGCGGGCTGCAGGCTCTTGGACCAGGCGCCGAACGCGGTACGCAGGTTCACGAAAGCGTTCATCGTGCCCCGGGCGGACGGTGTCAGCTTCGCCAGCTCCGCCTGATACTTCGCCTGCGCGGTCGCCGCGGCATTCGCCCCGCCGGCCGCCGACTGCTGCGCCGACTGGATCTGCCGCTGAGCCGAGGAGATCGAGTCAGCCGCCGACTGCTGCGCTGCCGCCACATTCTTCTGAGCGTCAACGATCCGGCCCTGAGCCGAGGCAATGTCCTGCGCATTCTGCACCGCCTGCCGGGCCTGAGCGTCCTGAGCATCCTTCACCGACCTGGCCCGGTCCGCAACCTGCTGCTGCGCGTCAGCAAGACGCTGCTGAGCCGCACGGACCGCGTCGGAACCCTCCACCCCGGCCTTGTTGGCCTTCGCCACGTCGGCCTTCAGGCGGCCGTTCTCCTTACGCTGCTCCGCCAGCGCCTGCACCGCCTGGTCGTAAGACAGCTGCGCCTGGTCCCGCTCGAGCTGGGTCGCCTTCGAGCCGGCCGCCGTCGTCTTCGTCAGCTCGGCCTGAGCCTCCTTGACCCGCAGGATCGCGGCCCGCTCGTCCAGCGCCGAACCGGCCAGCCGGTCGTTCAAGTCCTGCAGCTGCTGCGCCGCCGACTTCCGCGCCGACGTCAGATCCTCCTGCGCCCGTACCGCGTCCTTCTGTGCCTGCGTCAGCTGCCGTTCGGCGTCCTGTACCTGCCGGGCCGCCTGCTGGCTTCTCTGGGACGCCTGAGCGGCCACCTGAGCCGCGTTCTGCCTCGCCTTGGTCACCGCGTCCTGAGCCGCGGCCACCTGCCGCGCCCCGTTCCGCTCGGCAGCAGCCAGAGCCTGCGTCGCCGACGCCATCTGAATAGCCCGCTGCTGCGCCGCCACAGCCGCACCCGCCCCGCTGCCCGTCGACGCCGTGGCAGCATCCTGAGCGGCCTTCTGCGCCTGCAGAGCCGAGGCGATGCCTTTGAACGCAGGAATCGCGACCAGACCCACAGCGCCCACACCCACGGACGCAGCAACACCAGCCGCGGCAATCGCCCCGAGACCCGCCAGCACAGCCGGAATCGCCGGGAGGATCGCCGGCCCGAACGCGAGAGCAGCCGTCGTCAGCAGATTCAGATTCGCCGCAGCCGTATGCGTGTTCACGTCGACGTCGACGTCCTGGCCGTCCAGCCGGGCAATCTCAGCCCGCAGAGCAGCCAGCTCCCCCGTCGCCGCCGCGGTGTTGATGCGTACCGCAATGTCGGGATGCCTCGCCCCGAGCCTGGTGAGCTCCCGCTCCAGCTCGTCGACCTGCCGGCGGGCGGTCGCCGCGTCGATGTCGATACCGATCCGCTGACTGGCCAGCGTCTCCAGCTGCACACGCAGCGCCCGGATATCGGCGTCAGCCTCGGAGGTGTTCGCGCCGATCTGAATGTCAGGCAGGCTCCGCAGCGCCGCCTCCACCCTCGTGCGGAACGTGCGGCCGAACGCGCCACCCGCATCCCCGCCCTGACGGCCCGCGGCAACCGTCGCCTGCCGGCCGCCCTGGGTGACGCCATCCCGGACCGCGTTCGTCACCTGCACGGTGATGCGGCTACCGATGATGCGGCCCATGTCGTCGCCCACACGCGTTGCCGCAGGCGTCAGCCCAGCCCTGAGACGGGCATAGATCCCTTGGGTGTTCGGAATCACGTCGACTTCGACGGACCCCACAGTGATAGCCATAGCTGCCCCTTCCGGCAGTCCATGGCGCGGGCCCTGAAGGAGAGTTCAGCTGGTGCAGTTGTCAGCGGAGCTTGATCGGGCGGGCCTTGCGGCGAACCGTCGCCCGGTTCACCTGGGGGTCATCGTTGACTGGCCTCGAGCTGGTGGTGAACACGTCGCCCTGCGGGGGCCGCACCTCTCGAGGAAGTTGCCGCACCTGGATCTCTCGCCCCGCCGCCCACTGCTCCCGGGCCTCCCGCCAGGCGAACAGCCCGAGGTACCAGGTCGAATACCAGGGGCACGGGTCGTCAGCGGCGGCCGGCGGACGCCAGTCCCGCCAGTCGTAGCGCAACAGATACTCGGGAGCGCCCCGCTGATCCGGAGCGCGGCGCCTCACGCCAGCCTCCGCACGCCATACGAGCCGCGGGCAGCACCGCGACGCTGCGGGCGCTCATCCTCCTCGCCCGACGGCATCCGCAGCGAGGCGAGCAGCCGGGCCAGCACCAGCGACTGCTGCCGGTGCTCAGTGATCACCGGGTTCGTCACCTCCTCGCCCTTGGCGTTCGTCACCGTCAGCCGGCCACGGGCCGCCGCAGCGGACAGCCGGTCGAGCAGGTCTGCGGTGCGGCAGGCCTGGAGCAGTAGCAGCTGCTCGTGAACGTCCAGGTCGAACGGGGCGGCCACCGACTCCCACAGCCGAGTGCCCGACTCGTCGAGGCCATCCGGCACGGGTGTTACGGCTACAGCCTTCTGACCTGCAACGATGTCCAGATGGGTCATGATCCGTCCTCCTAGAGTCTCTGACGGAGTGTCAGCGTATTCGGTAAACCCGCAGGTCAGCGGGGTGCATGGGAGCGTTTCAGGTCTCAGCCACAGTCACCTGCTATACGGTGCCGATCGCTGGAGATCCACTAGGGGGGTATCCCCCCACCCCTTGGGGTGCCCCGACCGGCAGGCGCGGTGCCGGTCGGGGCGTCGACGCTGGTGCAGTCGCGAGGTAGCCGGCTGCCGCACCATGGGTCCGAGGCTCGTCGCAGAGGTGAGCCTCAGTGCCGTTGACGTCGAGTCGGTTGGTCATGCTGCGACGTCGCCGTCCAGCGGCAGCGCTGCAAGGGCGTCGACCCGAGCACCCGACGTGTCGCCCAGTCCCTCGGGTGCAACGACCCCGTACTGCATGGCCTGTGTCAGCTTCCACACTGGATCGTTGGTGTCGGGCAGCGACTGCATTGCCTTCAGCGTCTCGGCTTCGTTGGGCCTGTCGGCCACGTACTGGTGGACGAGCGCGGACCAGGCCGGCTCGCCGCTGTGGTCGGCTGCGCGGGCGGCGATGGCCTTGGCCATGATGTGGTCGCCTTCGCGGTCGGCGCGACGCAGCGCGTGCTCGGCTTCCCTGGGTGTCTCGAACCTGGCTGCCCGGTCGTTGGCGTCGCGTCGGGCGATGACGGCTTGCGGGTCGGGGCTGAACCCGTTGGTGCCGAACAGCTTGCGGTCGAGCTTGGCCCGCTCATGTCCGATGGCTGCGATCTCTTCCTCGCGGAGTTGTGCGATGGCGTCGCGGGCTTCGACGTAGGCGCGGGCGAGCATGGTCTGCTTTGCGCGGGGGGCAAGGTCGCGCTTGCTGTTGATGGCGCGGGCCTTGTTGTTGAGCTGCTGGCGGATCTCTTCGGCGTTCATCGGGTCTTCCCTTCGGCTGCGTCCGTGGCGGCGAGGGCCTGCACGGCGGTGATGATGGTCTGGATGTCGTCGGGGTCGAGGACGTCGCGGAGGGTGCCGGCCATGGTGAGCAGGGCGCCTTCGGCGACGGCCGCGGTCTCTTCCTGGGTGAGGGTGTGGAACAGGGTCTGGATGGCGGCGGGGTCGTCGCGGAGCGCGGCGACGACAACGCCGTAGGCAGTCAGGTACGGGTCGCTCACGACGCCTCCCCTCTCGGCCGCCGCCGGAGCTTCTGCCGCTTGCGGGCTTCGAGGCCGTACCGCCTCGCCTCGGCGAGCTCGGTGCGTTCCTTCTTGCGGCGTGCGATGCGCAGCCGGGCCGCGTCTATCCGCTCCTGTACGAGGTCGTTGACGTTCACGACGCCTCCTCTTCGATGCCGGGGATGGAGTCGGTTGCGATGTAGAAACCGCGCTTCGGTTTCATGAGCCGGCCGGACTCCTCGAGGCGGCCGAGGTACTGGTAGGCGTCCCTGCCGAACTTCTCCACGACGTCCTTCGCCTTGCATCCGTCGGGGTGCTCGCGGACGAACTGGAGGATGTTCACGGACACGTCGCCGAGCCCGGATGCGTCTTCCCTGCGCTGCGCGGTGGCCGCGGCGTCCGCCAGATTCAGGCCGTCGAGCGTCCACAGGCCGCTGTCCATGACGAGCGCGTACTCGGCTTCTTCGACGTCTCGCCCGGTGACCATCAGGAGCGCCTCGGTCGCCTGCCGCTTGCGGGCGAGGACGACGATGGTGTCCGCCGCGCCGGCCAGCCCGTGAGTGCCGGACACGGAGTCCACGAAGTCCTCTGAGGCGGCCTTACGGTCGTGGTGCAGGGCGCTGATGGCCAGGCCCGGGTTGGCGTCCGCCACCCGCTTGAGAGCGCCCGCCACCCGGTAGTCGCGCTGATACGCAGACTCACCGGGCATCGACGGCGGCATGACCTTGCCGAGCGTGTCGATGACGATCAGCGCGGTGTCCGGGTACCGCCGGATGAACGCCTGCAGGGTGTGCACCACGAAGCCCGGCTGAATGTCGGTCATGTAATGGAAGAGGTCCGGGATGGGCTCGTCGCCGAGCAGCGTCCGGCACCGGTCCTGCATACGGCGGTCGCCGTCCTCCAGGGCCAGGTAGAGGACGCGGCGCTTGCCCGCCATGGCGATCTTCCCGACCGCTTCCCTGCCGCCCGAGACGGCCAGCAGGAAGTCCAGTGCCAGCCAGCTCTTGCCTGCCTTCGGCGGTCCGATGAGCAGCGAGAAGCCTTCCGGCATCAGCCCGGGGATGGCGTAGCTGAGAGGCGCGAATGTCTGCTCGTCGAGCCATGAGCCATCGCGCATAGCAGCGAGCAGACGGGCATCGAACTCGGCATCACTGATGCTGTCAGAACCGTCAGAAGTGTCAGAAGGCATAGGCGGCTCGACTTCCGTTTCTGACAGTCCTGACGGTTCTGACACGAGTGCGAGAGACCCGCTCGTCGGACGGCTCATCAGGAGACCCCCGCTGCACGTCGGGCCGAGGCGTAGGTACGGCGTGCCTCGGCCTCAGCCAGACCCGTAGAGACAGCCGCGTCGACAAGCGCAGCCTCGGCGGTCAGGGCGTCGATATGCCCGTCTCCCACGTGAGCCCAAGCCTTGGCTGCAGCCCAGTACAGGCGGTCGTTGCGCGTGCCTTCGGGCGCTCCGAGAACAACCCGCAGCAGGCCGTTCAGGGCCGCGTCGGCAGTGCACTGTAGGGACTCCCGTCGTACCGGCCGCTTCGGTGCGGGCGGGGGCAGCATCAGCTTCAGCAGCTGGTCGGGGACCGGCTGGACGTCGACCTCACCGAGGCGCGGATGCACCTCGTACTGCCCGGCCTTGCCCCAACTGCCGGGGCCGACGACGTAGCCACCGGTTCCTCGCACGTCGATGCCGGGGCCGAGGCGCCCGGCCGAGTTCGGCACGGTGACCCCGGCCGGGATGGACAGCCACAGGTGAAAGCCGCCCGACGGGGTGCACACGGTCATGGTCTGCGGGATGGCGAACCCGTGCTCGGTGGCCAGCTGGTTGAGGCTGGCGACCCCGTCGACCCCGTTCTTGCGGTCGAGGTCGAGACCGACGAACTGGCCGATGCAGGAGATCCCGTACCCGGCTGCGCGGGGCGCAAGGTCAAAGAGGATACGGGCATGAGCGGCCACGCTGGTTGCGTCGTGAACACCGTGGCCGGCCAATCCGCAGTCTCCCTTGCAGCTGTGGCCCCGGTCGTGCGGGGACTTGATGGCGGGGGTCTTGTTGATGGAGAGCGGGAACACTGCGTACCCGCGCTCTGTGGCGTACAGGGCTGCGTCCAGAGCCTTCTGCCAGGCGTTCACGCCGCCCCCTTGGCTCGGGGCTGCAGGTCGTACTCCGTGCCGCAGGGCCCCGTGACCTTGCCGAGGTGTACGTGACGGTGCCAGTCGCTGCACTTCGGGCAGTGAGCGAGGAATTCGACGCGTCCCCTTGTGACGAGGACGAGCGGTCGCGCTACGCTGGCAGCGTTCTCGCCGCCCGCAGCGAAGAGGACTTCCTGAGAAGGGCCTGTCAGCAGCAGGCCCTTCTTTGCGTTCTGGCTCATGCCGCCTGGCCTCCCGAGACGGTGCGCGCGTCGAGCCACTTCTCGATGGCGCTGCGCCGGTAGAAGACGCGGCCGGCTCGCCCCTCGGACGTCTTGATGTAGTCGGGGCCATCCCCACGCCAACGTCGTTCGGCGAGCGATGAAGCGCTACCGAAGATGGGGTACTCCCGGATCACCTCTTTGGCGGACAGGAGCTGATCAGTGCTGGGTGTTGCGCTGGCCTTCACCAGTTCACCTCTCTCTGCAACATGCGTTGCTAACTAGAACCAAGTGGTCCTATGCTGCACCCATGGATCAGAGAGTAGCGCATACCGGCTGCAATACAAGGCGATCGCTGTTGCTTACGCTGCTACCCATGAGCGAGCAGCAGCGCGGACGCCGCGCCATCGAGGCAGGCCCGACCGGCAAGACCGTGGGCGAGAACCTGGCCCGACTCCGGAAGGTTCGTGGGCTCACCACTCGACAGCTGTCCGGACTGCTCGAACGCAACGGGCGTCACATTCCGGCGTCGGGCATCACCCGCATGGAGAAGGCGGAACGGCAGGTGACCGCCGACGAACTCGTGGCGCTCGCTGCGGCCCTCCGCGTCAACCCTTCCGCCTTGCTGCTGCCCCTCAACGACGACCCGGCGACCACCGTAGAGATCACGGGCGTTGGCACCGTGAGTGCCGAGGATGCATGGGACTGGATGGACGGCGAGATGCCGATCGAGCCCATCGAGCCGGGAGACCCGAGCGGGGCGATTCTCCAGTTCCAGCTCTACGCCCGCCCCGCCGGCCGACGCATGCAGCTATCGCCTGGCGAGGAGGATTGATGGCGAAGGTCTGGATCGAGGATCGCGCCAACCACGCCGACTATCAGCAGGCGCTGGAGAAATGGGCCGAGGCCAAGAAGGCAGGCAGCAAGAGGAATTCTCCGGGCAGATGGCGAGTGCGGTGGTACGGGCCTGACAACAAGCCGAAGGCCCTGACGTTCCAGAAGCTGCCGCAGGCTGAGGCAGAGAAGCGGGGGCTTGAGGAGCGGCTGGGCAAGGGCTCGTATCGAGATCCGAAGCAGGGGAAGACGCTGTTCTCGGACGTGGCCGAGGAATGGTTCGGGTCGCTGCGCAAGCAGGCAGAGCGGACCAAGAACGACTACCGCGAACTGCTCGATCTGTACGTCATCCCGAAGTGGGGGACTTGGCAGGTAGCTGCGATCCGGTGGGAGGACGTCTCCGGCTGGGTGACCGAGCTCTGCGGCCAGCCCGGCAAGCGCGGCAAGCCACTGTCGCCGGCCCGCATTGCGAAGACGCACCTGGTCTTCAGCATGGCGATGAAGCGCGCCATGCAGTCAGGGAAGATCCCGACGAACCCCGCGGCAGACCATGAGCTGCCGCGCATCGACGACGACGGCGAACACGTCTACCTCACTCATGACCAGCTGGCGGCGCTTGCCGACGCAGCGGGGGAGTACCGGACGTTCCTTCTGGTGCTGGGATACTGCGGCATCCGCTGGAGCGAGGCCACGGCGCTCGAGGCCGGACGGCTCCAGCTCGACACGCGCCGGCTGCGGATAGTGCAGGCGCACACCAGGGTCAAGGGCGGTATGAAGGTGGGGCCCGTGAAGAACCATGAGCGGCGCTCGGTGCCCGTGCTGGCCTCGATGGTTGAGGAGCTGCGGCCCATCGCCGAGCAGCGGAAGCGGGGTCAGCTGCTGTTCGTCGGTGACGACGGCACGCACCTGAAGTACACGACGTTCCGGCCGAACGTCTTTGACGCCGCGGTGAAGGCGGCCGGCCTTGACGGGCTGGGCATCACGCCGCACAAGCTGCGGCACACAGCGGCCAGTCTCGCCATCGCGGCTGGAGCGGACGTGAAGGTCGTGCAGCTGATGCTCGGCCACAAGTCCGCGGCCATGACGCTCGACGTCTACGGGCATCTCTTTCCGGACCGTCTGGACGAGGTGGCCAACGCGCTCGACGCCGGACGTAAGTCCGCACTGGCCGCCCGTACTGCGAAGAGCTGATCAGATTCGTGTGTACAAAATGCGTACTGCCCGCTTCGGGGGGATCCGGGCGGGCAGTACGCAAACGGCCTGTGACCAGGCATTTAGCTGGTGCGCCGCACCCGCGTGGCGAACGCAGGCCGCGTGCGGCGCGGAGGGTGCCGGGTCAGGAGCGGAAGAGAGGGCCCGCTGAGTCCCTACCGGCGACAATCAAGAGGTTCAGCCCTGCAGGGAGCCAACCTTGGCGGCCAGCGCCGACTTCTTGTTGGCGGCGGCGTTCTTGTGGATGACACCCTTGGAGACAGCCTTGTCCAGCTTCTGCGACGCCTCACGGACGGCCACAGTGGCCTTCTCGACGTCACCGGCTGCGACAGCCTCACGGGCCTTACGGATCGAGGTCTTGAGCGACGACTTGACGGCCTTGTTGCGCAGGCGCGCCTTCTCGTTGGTCTTGTTCCGCTTGATCTGGGACTTGATGTTCGCCACGAAAGAGCCTTTTCAGGTTCGGTGAAACTCTGATCTCTGAGGTTGCGTCCCGCACTGAGAGGGCACGAGACACAGCTGCCCACGTTACCAGCCGTCCATCCGACGGCCCAAACCGGGCACAGCCCCGCAGCCATGGGACCATAGAGGCTACGTATCGATCCGACATCGCCCGAGACGAGACGCCCCGCGTCTCAAGAATCAGGACCCTGCGTGCCCGCGACTCCTACCAACGTCCCCGAGCCGAGCCGTACCGACCCGGCGCTGATCCGCAACTTCTGCATCATCGCGCACATCGACCACGGCAAGTCGACCCTTGCCGACCGGATGCTCCAGCTGACCGGTGTGGTCGACCAGCGGCAGATGCGTGCTCAGTACCTCGACCGTATGGACATCGAGCGCGAGCGCGGCATCACGATCAAGTCCCAGGCCGTCCGGCTCCCCTGGGCCCCGACCGAGGGGCCCGATCAGAGCAGCACCCACATCCTGAACATGATCGACACCCCCGGGCACGTTGACTTCACCTACGAGGTGTCGCGGTCCCTCGCCGCCTGCGAGGGCACGGTCCTGCTGGTCGACGCCGCCCAGGGCATCGAGGCGCAGACCCTCGCCAACCTCTATCTGGCGATGGAGAACGACCTCACGATCGTTCCGGTCCTCAACAAGATCGACCTGCCGGCCGCCCAGCCGGAGAAGTTCTCCGAGGAGCTCGCCAACCTCATCGGCTGCCAGCCGGAGGACGTCCTCAAGGTCTCGGCCAAGACCGGCGTCGGCGTCGAGGCCCTGCTGGACCGGGTGGTCCGCGATGTCCCCGCCCCGGTCGGTGTCGCCGACGCCCCCGCCCGCGCGATGATCTTCGACTCGGTTTATGACTCGTACCGCGGTGTCGTGACGTACGTACGAGTCGTCGACGGGCAGCTCAACAAGCGCGAGCGCATCAGGATGATGTCCACCGGCGCTACGCATGAGCTTCTCGAGATCGGTGTCTCCTCTCCCGAGATGACCCCGGCCGACGGCATCGGCGTCGGCGAGGTGGGCTACATCATCACCGGCGTGAAGGACGTGCGTCAGTCCAAGGTCGGTGACACGATCACCTCCTTCACCAAGGGCGCGACCGAGGCGCTGGGCGGCTACAAGGACCCCAAGCCGATGGTGTTCTCGGGCCTCTATCCGCTGGACGGCTCGGAGTACCCGGACCTCCGCGAGGCCCTCGACAAGCTGCAGCTCAACGATGCCGCGCTGGTCTACGAGCCGGAGACCTCCGCGGCCCTCGGCTTCGGCTTCCGCGTGGGCTTCCTCGGTCTGCTGCACCTGGACGTCATCCGCGAGCGCCTGGAGCGCGAGTTCGGCCTGGACCTGATCGCCACTGCCCCCAACGTGGTCTACCGCGTGGTCATGGAGGACGGCGCCGAGCACACCGTCACCAATCCGAGTGAGTTCCCCGAGGGCAAGATCTCCGAGGTGCACGAGCCGGTCGTACGGGCCACGATCCTCGCGCCGAGCGAGTTCATCGGCTCGATCATGGAGCTGTGCCAGACCCGCCGCGGCACGCTGCTCGGCATGGACTACCTCTCCGAGGACCGGGTCGAGATCCGCTACACCCTTCCCCTCGCCGAGATCGTCTTCGACTTCTTCGACCAGCTGAAGTCCAAGACCCGCGGCTACGCCTCCCTCGACTACGAGCCCACCGGCGAGCAGTCCGCCAGCCTGGTCAAGGTCGACATCCTGCTGCACGGCGACAAGGTCGACGCCTTCTCCGCCGTCACGCACAAGGACGCGGCGTACGCGTACGGCGTGCGGCTCGTCGCCAAGCTGCGCGAGCTCATCCCGCGGCAGGCCTTCGAGGTGCCCATCCAGGCTGCCATCGGCTCCCGGGTCATCGCCCGGGAGACCATTCGCGCCATCCGCAAGGACGTCCTCGCCAAGTGCTACGGCGGTGACATCTCCCGTAAGCGGAAGCTGCTGGAGAAGCAGAAGGAAGGCAAGAAGCGGATGAAGATGGTCGGCAGCGTGGAGGTCCCGCAGGAGGCCTTCATCGCGGTGCTGTCCAGCGACGAGGGCGGCAAGGCGAAGAAGTAGCCCCACGTGTCGTGAGTGGCCGCGAGTGGTCGCGACTGACGAGCGAAAGCGCCCGCCGGGGGTCCGGACGGGCGCTTTTCGCGTGTCTGGCAACGCATCGCCCGTTACGTGAGGGATACACCGACCAGCGCTTCCGGCCAGCGATCCGCGGGTCCGTTCGTTATCAAGCGGCAGCCCGCAGCCTCTTACGCACCGGCTTTGTGCGTTCTACTCTGATCACGGCTCGATGGTTACTCGCCAGTTTAAAAACCAGCCAGTTGTGCATGCTGCCGCAGGCCCGGAGGACGTCGTGAGCGACACACAGACCCTGATCGAGAACCGACCGCCCTCGGTGGCGATCCTCTTCGCCGAGCGCGTGGCGGCCACGCCGGACGCCGCGGCCTACCGGTATCCGGTGGCCCCCGCATCCGGTGATGGGCCCGACGACTGGAAGTCGCTGAGCTGGGGCCAGGCCGCCGAGCGGGTCTACGCCATCGCGGCCGGTCTGATCGATCTCGGCGTACAGCCCGAGGAGCGGGTCGCGCTCGCCTCCTCCACCCGGGTCGAGTGGATCCTCGCCGACCTCGGCGTGATGTGCGCGGGCGGTGCGACCACGACCGTCTATCCGTCCACGAACGCCGAGGAATCGGCGTACATCCTCTCCGACTCCGCCAGCCGGGTGCTCATCGCGGAGGACGCGTCCCAGCTGGCGAAGGCCCGCGAGAAGCGGGCCGATCTGCCGGAGCTGAAGCACGTCGTCGTGTTCGACATGACGGGCGTGGAGCCGGACGAGAACGACCCCGAGGGCTGGGTGCTCTCGCTCGCCGACCTGGAGGCGCGCGGCGCGGAGTACCTCGCCAAGCACCCCGACTCCGTCAAGGAGCGGATCGCTGCGATCACCTCCGACCAGCTGGCGACGCTCATCTACACCTCGGGCACCACGGGCCGGCCCAAGGGCGTGCGGCTGCCGCACGACAACTGGGCCTACATGGCCAAGGCCATGGCCGCCACCGGCCTGATCGGCCCGGAGGACGTCCAGTACCTCTGGCTGCCGCTCGCCCATGTCTTCGGCAAGGTGCTGACCTCCGGGCAGATCGAGGTCGGGCACGTCACCGCCGTCGACGGGCGCGTCGACAAGATCATCGAGAATCTGCCGGTGGTGCAGCCGACGTACATGGCCGCTGTGCCGCGCATCTTCGAGAAGGTATACAACGGCGTCGCGGCCAAGGCGCGGGCCGGTGGCGGCGCGAAGTACAAGATCTTCCAGTGGGCCGCCGGGATCTCCCGCGAGTACGCCAAGGCCGCGCAGGACAACTTCCGCCGTACGGGCACGGCCTCCGCGCCGTTCGGGCTGACCGCCAAGCACAAGGTCGCGGACGCGCTCGTCTACTCCAAGCTCCGCGAGGCCTTCGGCGGGAAGCTGCGCGCCGCCGTCTCCGGGTCCGCGGCCCTCGCACCCGACATCGGTTACTTCTTCGCCGGCGCCGGGATCCACATCCTGGAGGGCTACGGCCTTACGGAGTCCAGCGCGGCGTCCTTCGTCAACCCGGGCGAGGCGTACCGCACCGGCACCGTCGGCAAGCCGCTCCCCGGCACCGAGGTGCGCATCGCGGACGACGGCGAGATCCTGCTGCGCGGTCCCGGCATCATGGAGGGCTACCACGGGCTGCCCGAGAAGACCGCGGAGGTCCTGGAGTCCGACGGGTGGTTCCACACCGGGGACATCGGCGAGCTGTCCGCGGACGGCTACCTGCGGATCACCGACCGCAAGAAGGACCTGATCAAGACGTCGGGCGGAAAGTACATCGCGCCGGCGGAGGTCGAGGGTCAGTTCAAGGCGGTGTGCCCGTTCGTCTCCAACATCCTGGTGCACGGCGCGGACCGTAACTTCTGCACCGCCCTGATCGCGCTCGACGAGCCCACGATCCTCGGCTGGGCCAAGGAGAACGGTCTCGACGGCAAGCCGTACGCCGAGGTGGTGGCCACCAAGGAGGCCGAGCAGCTGATCGCGGGCTACGTGAAGCGGCTGAACGAGGGGCTGCAGCGGTGGCAGACGATCAAGAAGTTCCGGCTGCTGCCGAGGGATCTGGACATTGAGCACGGGGAGCTGACGCCGAGCCTCAAGCTCAAGAGGCCGGTTGTCGAGCGGGAGTACAAGGACCTCATCGAGGACATGTACGCGGGCTCGCGCGAGGCGTAGGCGGGGCCACCGGGGCCTTCCCCTGGGCTCCGCCCCGGACCCCGCGCCTCAAACGCCGGCGGGGCTGAATATTCAGCCCCGCCGGCGTTCGCGACGCCGAGCCCCAGCTACCTCCGCCCGCGGCGCAGGTCCGTCAGCAGTTCCTCCACCCGCGTCAACTGCACCTGCAGCTCCGGTGCATCCGCCGGGCCGCGCCGTCCCAGTTCCGTCTCTATCGTGGTCAGCCGCTCCGCGAACTCGCCCAGCTGCTCCTGCTCGCGTGCCAGCAGCCGCTCCAACTGGCGGTTCTTGCGGTGCAGATCGAGGAACACGTTCACCTTCGCCCGCAGCACCCACGGGTCGAAGGGCTTGGTCAGAAAGTCCGCCGCCCCCGTCGCGTACCCCCTGAAGGCATAGCCGCTGTCCGCCTCCGTCCCCGTCAGGAAGATGATCGGGACGTCCTTCGTCTGGTCCAGGCGCTTGATGTTGGACGCGGTCTCGAAGCCGTCCATGCCCGGCATCCGTACATCCAGCAGGACCACCGCGAACTTCTGCCGCAGCAGTGCCTTCATCGCCTCCTCTCCTGAACGGGCGCGGACCAACGGTTCGTTGAGGGACCCGAGTACGGCCTCCAAGGCGACGAGATTGTCCTCCATGTCGTCCACGAGGAGGATGCTCGCGCGGTCGGCGGTGGTCGCCTCTGTGCTCATCGTGTTTGCCTCACGTGATCGTCGGCGGGACAGCCGGCTCCCCATCGCCGGTTGGCTGTCCCGGTATTGCAGGTTTTTCTCCAGGCTCCGCGCCGTCCGGTCCGCTCGTCCCGCCCTCCGGATCCAGCAGGGCGCAGACGACGGTCAGCAGACGGTCGACATCCACAGGCTTGGGCACGTACTCGTTCGCGCCCTGGGCGATCGACTTCTCACGGTCCCCGGGCATCGCCTTGGCGGTGAGAGCGACGATCGGCAGATCCGTCCACAGCGGGCTCCGCCTGATCGCCTCGATCGTCTCGTAACCGTCCATCTCGGGCATCATGATGTCCATCAGGACCAGTTCGACGTCGGGGTTGCGCTCCAGGGTCTCGATGCCTTCCCGGCCGTTCTCCGCGTACAGCACGGGCATGCCCACCCTGCCCAGCACATGGGTGAGTGCGAAGACGTTGCGGATGTCGTCGTCGACGATGAGGACACGCCGGGCCGCAAGGATCCGGCCCGCCCGGCCCGCCTTCCACTCCTCCAGTTTGGTGGTCGTCGGCCAGCCGTCGTCCAGGTCCGGGCGTGGGTGGTGCTCGGCGTGGTGCCGCTCGGGCGAGGTCATCGGCACGTCTTGGACGTCATGGATTCCCTGGCCGTCGTGGAAGCCATCGCCGTCGGCGCCGACATGGCCGGGGTAGAGGACGGGGGCGTACAGCGTGAAGGTGGAGCCGCAGCCCGGCTCGCTCTCGGCGATGATGCGGCCGCCGAGCAGCCCCGCGATCTCGCGGCTGATGGACAGGCCAAGGCCCGTGCCGCCGTATTTGCGGTTGGTGGTGCCATCGGCCTGCTGGAACGCCTCGAAGATCACCGGCAGTTTCTCCCTCGCGATACCGATTCCGGTATCGGTGACGGCGAAGGCGATCAGGTCGTCCATGCCCTTGAGCAGCTTGTTGTCAGGGTCCTTGACCCGGCTCACCCTCAGCTCGACGCGGCCGGTGGAGGTGAACTTGATCGCGTTGGAGAGCAGATTGCGCAGGATCTGCTGGAGCCGCTGCTCGTCGGAGTACATCTCGCGCGGTACGTCCTCGCCGACCGCGACCTCGAAGGCAAGACCCCGGTCGAGCGTGATCGGGCGGAAGGTGGCGTGGACGTAGTCGAGCAGTTTGATCAGCGGCAGCTTCTTCGGGCGCACGTCCATCCGCCCTGCCTCGATCTTCGACAGGTCCAGGATGTCGTTGATCAGCTGGAGCAGGTCGGAGCCCGAGCGGTGGATCGTGGTGGCGAACTGCACTTCCTGGTCGGAGAGATGGCCGTCCGGATTGTCGGAGAGCAGCCGGGCGAGGATGAGCAGGGAGTTCAGCGGGGTG
Source organism: Streptomyces sp. NPDC005408 (assembly GCF_040606445.1). Classification (NCBI taxonomy): domain Bacteria; kingdom Bacillati; phylum Actinomycetota; class Actinomycetes; order Kitasatosporales; family Streptomycetaceae; genus Streptomyces; species Streptomyces sp. NPDC005408. The sequence goes on from NZ_JBEXEX010000018.1 coordinate 129,520, forward strand.
CGCAGCTCGTGCGACATGTTCGCCAGGAACTCCGACTTGTACTGCGAGGAGGTGGCGAGAAGGGCTGCCTTCTCCTCAAGCTCTGCGTTGGAGCGCTGCAACTTGGCCTGCTGCCGCTGGAGTTCGTCGGAGCGTTCCTGGAGCTGGACGGCCAGGCGCTGGGACTCGCCGAGCAGCGATTCCGTACGGGAGTTGGCGATGATGGTGTTGATCGCGACGCCGATGGTGTTGACGAACTGGTCGAAGAAGGCCAGGTGGACGTCGGAGAAGCGGGAGAAGGACGCCAGCTCGATCACGCCGAGCAGCTTGTCCTCGAAGAGAATCGGGATGATGACGACGCTGGCGGGGGATGCCTCACCAAGACCGGAGTTGATCTTGATGTAGTCCGGCGGGGCCTCCTCCAGGAGGATCCGCTTCTTCTCCAGGGCCGCCTGGCGCACAAGACCGTGACCCGGCATGCCGGTCGTGTCGATGGTGGACGACTGGGCCGAGCCGTAACCGGCGATGAAGGCCAGTCCCTTGGTGGTCGATGTCGTACGGGACGGAGTGCCGTCGCCGTCGGGGTCGGCCAGGAAGAACGCGCCGTACTGCGCGTTCACCAACGGGGTCAGCTCGCGCAGGATCAGGTCGGCGACCTCCATCAGATCGCGGTGGCCCTGCATCAGACCCGCCAGGCGGGCGAGATTGGACTCCAGCCAGTCCTTGGCGCGGGTGGTCTCGCGGAGGTTGGACACCATCAGGTTGATGTTGTCCTTGAGCTCGGAGACCTCGCCGCGGGTCTCGACGGTGATCGAGCGGGACATGTCGCCCTGGGCGACGGAGGACGCGACCTCGGCGATGGCGCGGACCTGGGTGGTGAGGTTGAGGGCCAGTTCATTCACGTTGGTCGTCAGGCGCTTCCAGGTGCCGTACACGCCCTCGACGCGGGCCTGGCCGCCCAGCTGGCCTTCGCTGCCCACCTCGCGGGCCACCCGCGTGACCTCGGAGGAGAAGGAGGAGAGCGTGTCCACCATGGTGTTGATGGTGGTCTTGAGCTCCAGGATCTCGCCGCGGGCGTCCACGTCGATCTTCTTGGACAGGTCGCCCTGGGCGACGGCCGTCGCCACCTGGGCGATGTTCCGCACCTGTGAAGTGAGGTTGTCGGCCATGTAGTTGACGTTGTCGGTGAGGTCCTTCCACAGGCCGGTGACGCCGAGGACCTGGGCGCGGCCGCCGAGCCTGCCGTCCGTACCGACCTCGCGGGCGACCCTGGTCACCTCGTCGCCGAAGGCGCGCAGCTGCTCCACCATCGTGTTGACGGTGTCCTTGAGCTCCAGGATCTCGCCGCGCGCATCCACGGTGATCTTCTTGGACAGGTCGCCGTTGGCGACGGCCGTGGTGACCTGGGCGATATTGCGGACCTGGGACGTCAGGTTGGAAGCCATGAAGTTGACGTTGTCCGTGAGGTCTTTCCAGACGCCGGAGACGCCGCGGACCTGGGCCTGGCCGCCGAGGTTTCCTTCCGTTCCCACTTCGCGGGCGACGCGGGTGACTTCGTCGGCGAAGGCGGAGAGCTGGTCGACCATGGTGTTGATGGTCGACTTCAGTTCCAGGATCTCGCCCTTCGCCTCGACCGTGATCTTCTTGCCGAGGTCGCCCTGGGCGACGGCCGTCGACACGAGGGCGATGTTCCGCACCTGTGAAGTGAGGTTGTCGGCCATGAAGTTGACGTTCTCGGTGAGGTCTTTCCAGACGCCCGAGACGCCGCGGACCTGGGCGCGGCCGCCGAGGTTTCCTTCCGTTCCCACTTCGCGGGCGACGCGGGTGACTTCGTCGGCGAAGGCGGAGAGCTGGTCGACCATGGTGTTGATGGTCGACTTCAGTTCCAGGATCTCGCCCTGCGCGTCGACGGTGATCTTCTGGGACAGGTCGCCGTTGGCGACGGCGGTGGTGACCTGGGCGATATTGCGGACCTGGGAGGTCAGGTTGGACGCCATGAAGTTGACGTTGTCCGTGAGGTCCTTCCAGACGCCGGACACACCGCGGACCTGGGCGCGGCCGCCCAGCCGGCCCTCCGTGCCCACCTCGCGGGCGACCCTCGTCACCTCGTCGGCGAAGGCCGAGAGCTGGTCCACCATCGTGTTGACGGTGAGCTTCAGCTCAAGCAGCTCGCCGGTCGCCTCGACCGTGACCGTACGGGTCAGGTCGCCGCGGGCGACAGCGGTGGTCACCGCTGCGATGTCCCGCACCTGCGCGGTCAGCCGGGAGGCCATGGTGTTGACCGCTTCTGTCACATCCCGCCAACTGCCGGACAGACCCTGCACCTTGGCCCGTCCGCCGAGCCTGCCCTCGGTCCCGACCTCGCGCGCGACCCGGGTCACTTCGCCCGTGAACAGCGACAGCTGGTCGACCATCTTGTTGACGGCGCGGCCCAGCCGGCGTAAATCTCCGCGCAACTGCCGGTTGCCGTCGTGCAGGTCGACCCGCTGGGTCAGATCCCCTCCGGCCACCGCGTCCAGCACTCGGGTGGCGTTCGCCGCGGGCACGACCAACGCGTCAAGGAGTGCGTTCGTGCTGTTCACGCCGGAGGTCCAGGCGCCCTGGCCGGGGCTGGCCGCCAGCCGGTCGTCGAGGCGCCCGTGGCGTACGACTTCCCTGCGCACACGGGTCAGTTCATCCGTGAAGTGCTGATTGCGCACCGCGATCTGGTTGAACATCGCGGCCAGCTCGGCGGACATGCCCTCATCGGTTTCCGTGACCCGTATCTTGAAGTCCCCGTCCCGCAGGGCCGTCATGGCGGCCAGCAGCGGGCGGAGCTCCGAGACACGGATCCAGGCACCGTCGGAGGGCGGCTGGGCAGGCGGCCGGAGGGCCGACTGGGGGGCCGGCTGGGCGGGAGACAAAGCACTCTGTTTGTTCATATCCGCCCACTTCAGTGACTCGGCGCTTATGGGCAGGCTCAGTCTGTCACTCTGTCGGTGTCATAAGCGGCGCATTGCCAGAACCGACCAGGAGCCGCACCGTGGGGTCCATTCCGATGCAGCGCGAAACCGTCCAACGCTCAACCCCGTTGTACCCACTACGGGATGACGCGCGGTCGGCTTCGCACACGAGTCTGCCCGGAAACACGCTCGCACCGTCCGCAGCCCGCCGTTTCGTACGGGCCGCACTCGCCGACTGGACCAGCCTCGGACTGCTCGCCACCTGCGGTTTCTGCCGGGGTACGACAGGCAATGGGGGCTGCCCGCCGGGCAGGCACAGTACGGACCGGCTCGCAGACGATGCCGTACTCATCGTCAACGAGCTCGTGACAAACGCCGTAGTCCATGCGGGCACCACCGTCGAACTCCTCTGCCGTCTCGAGGGGTCGGCCGACGGCGAGCCCGCCGCCCTGGTGATCGAGGTCTCCGACCACCACCCCGCCAGGACCGTACGCAACGAACCGCACGGCGAGGATCACACCGGCACCCCCGAATACGGGCGCGGCCTCCATCTCGTCGCCGCCCTCGCCGAACGCTGGGGCATCACCTATCTCGCGGCTCTCAAGACCATCTGGGCCCGTCTTCCCGTCGACGGCCTGGAATCCTGCCCGCTGCCCGGCGCCGAACCCGCGCTCCAGCGCGGGCTGCGCGCCGCCGAGATCCTCGCCCCCTCGCCGCGCCGCACCGTCCGCGAGGACCAGGACTGGGTCAGCCGGGGAGCGCTGTCCTTTCTCGCCGAAGCCTCGGACCTGCTCGCCGGACAGCTCGACGAGGACATGGTCGCGGCGCTCGCCGGACAGCTGCTCGTGCCACGGCTCGCCGACTGGTGCGCGATCTGGGTGGACGCGGAGGGCGGGCGCTCGGGATGGGGGACGGGCAGCCAGTCGGGGGCCGCGCCGCGGCTCGCCAGGGTCTGGCACAGCGACGAGTCCTGCATCGAGGAACTGCGGGAGGCTCTCAGCAAGGAGCCGCCGCCGCTGCTCGACAATCTGCGCAACGGTCCTGTGCCGATCCCCTGGCCGCGTGCGGGCGAACCGGGCGCGGGCGAGGGGACGGCGCTCGCCTACCGCCTCGTCACCGGCGGCCGGGGCATCGGGACGCTGCTCGTCGCCCGGCAGGGTCTGGCCCGCGTGCCCGACGAAGTCACCGCGCTGATCGAGGACTTCGCGCGGCGGCTCGCCCTCGCGATCGGAGCCGCCCGGCAGTACACCCGGCAGGCCACCATCAGCAAAGTGCTCCAGCGGGGGCTGCTGCCCGGCAAGGTCGGCGAGATCCCCGGCGTGGACCGCTTCCTCGTGTACGAGCCGAGCGACGACGGAGTCGCGGGCGGCGACTTCTACGACATCTTCCCGGCGGGCTCCGGCGGCCGCTGGTGCTTCATGCTCGGCGACGTTCAGGGCAGCGGGCCCGAGGCCGCCGTCGTCACCGGCCTCGCCCGGCCCTGGCTGCGGCTGCTCGCCCGCGAGGGCTACCAGGTGGGCGCGGTGCTCGACCGGCTGAACGGACTGCTGCTCGACGACGCCATGGAGGCGGCCGAGGCGGCAGCGCTGATGGTCGCCGCGGCAGGCGGCGTCCAGGGTCTGCCGGAGGGGCCGCAGGCCCGCTTTCTGTCCCTGCTCTACGGCGAGCTGGTGCGCTCCCCGCAGGGCGGTGTGCGGTGCACCGTCGCCAGTGCCGGGCATCCCTTGCCGCTGCTGCTGCGGCCGGACGGCCGGGTGCGTACGGCTGCGGAGCCGCAGGTGCTGCTCGGGGTCGTCGACGATGTGGCGTACCAGAGCCAGACTTTCGACCTGGAGCCCGGCGACACGCTGCTCTGCGTCACGGACGGGGTGACCGAGCGGCGCTCGGGGCCGTTGATGTTCGACGACGGGGACGGGCTTGCGCGGGTGCTCGCGGGGTGCGCGGGTTTGACCGCGCAGGGGATCGCGGAGCGGATCAAGCAGGCGGTGCACGAGTTCGCGGAGACGCCGCCGGGGGACGATCTGGCGCTGCTGGTGCTGCAGGCGCTGTAGCCGAGTTGCGGGTGCGTCCCGGGCGACGGCCCGAGTGACGTCCCGGGCGACGTGCGGAGTGACGGACAATGGGGGCATGCCTTCCGTACTGCCCGATGGTGAGCCCATGCCCGAGGACGGGGCGCTGCCCGCAGCAGCCCTCGAAGAGGCCGGTGACCGGCCGCTCGCCTTCTATCTGCATGTGCCGTACTGCGCGACCCGCTGCGGCTACTGCGATTTCAACACCTACACGGCGACCGAGCTGCGCGGCTCGGGCGGCGTCCTCGCCTCCCGCGACAACTACGCCGCGACGCTCGTCGACGAGGTGAGGCTGGCCCGCAAGGTGCTGGGCGCCGACCCGCGGCAGGTGAAGACGGTCTTCGTCGGGGGCGGTACGCCGACGCTGCTCGCTGCCTCCGATCTTGTACGGATGCTGGATGCCGTACGGGAGGAGTTCGGGCTCGCGGACGACGCGGAGATCACCACCGAGGCGAATCCGGACTCGGTGGATCCGGCGTATCTGGCCGAGCTGCGGGAGGGCGGCTTCAACCGGGTCTCCTTCGGGATGCAGAGCGCGAAGCAGCACGTCCTGAAGGTGCTGGACCGTACGCACACGCCCGGGCGGCCCGAGGCGTGCGTCGCCGAGGCGCGGGCGGCCGGCTTCGACCATGTGAACCTGGACCTGATCTACGGCACGCCCGGCGAGAGCGACGACGACTGGCGCGCCTCCCTGGCGGCGGCAGTGGGGGCGGGGCCCGACCACATCTCGGCGTACGCGCTGATCGTGGAGGAGGGCACGCAGCTGGCGCGGCGCATCCGGCGCGGCGAGGTGCCGATGACCGACGACGACGTCCACGCGGACCGCTATCTGATCGCGGACTCGGTGCTGGGGGACGCGGGCTTCGACTGGTACGAGGTCTCCAACTGGTCGACCTCGGACGCGGGCAGGTGCCTGCACAACGAGCTGTACTGGCGGGGCGCGGACTGGTGGGGCGCGGGACCGGGTGCCCACAGCCATGTCGGCGGGGTGCGGTGGTGGAACGTGAAGCACCCGGGAGCGTATGCGGCGGCGCTGGCTGACGGGCGGTCGCCGGGTGCGGGCCGTGAGGTGCTCGCGCCGGAGGACCGCCGGGTGGAGCGGGTGCTCCTGGAACTGCGCCTGCGCGAGGGCTGCGACCTGTCCCTGCTGCGCCCGGCGGGCCTCGCGGCGGCGGGCCGGGCACTGTCGGACGGCCTGCTGGAGCCGGGGCCGTACGGGGAGGGGCGTGCGGTGCTGACGCTCCGGGGGCGGTTGCTGGCGGACGCGGTGGTGCGGGACCTGGTGGACTGACGGGCGGTGCGGGGGTGCGCCTGCGGCGGGCCTGCCCCACCCCGCCCCTTCCCTGAACTGGGGCTCCGCCCCGGACCCCGCGCCTCAAACGCCGGCGGGGCTCAAATTTTCCCCGGCACCGTCACGAAGTCGATCAGTTCCTCCACCCGCCCCAGCAGCTCCGGCTCCAGGTCCTTGTACGACCGCACCCCCGACAGGATCCGCTGCCACGCCGCCCCCGTGTTCTCCGGCCAGCCCAGCGCCCGGCAGACGCTCGTCTTCCAGTCCTGGCCCCGCGGGACCGACGGCCATGCGCGGATGCCCACCGAGGACGGCTTCACCGCCTCCCACACGTCGATGTACGGGTGGCCCACCACCAGGACGTCCTCGCCCGTGACCTCCGCCGCGATGCGGGACTCCTTCGAGCCCGGGACCAGGTGGTCCACCAGCACACCCAGGCGGGCGTCCGGTCCGGGGGCGAAGTCGCGGACGATCGACGGAAGGTCGTCGATGCCCTCCAGGTATTCGACGACCACGCCCTCGATCCGCAGGTCGTCGCCCCACACCCGCTCCACCAGCTCCGCGTCGTGGCGGCCCTCGACGTAGATGCGCCCCGCCCGCGCCACCCTGGCGCGCGCCCCCGGGACCGCGACCGAGCCCGATGCGGTACGGGTCGGGCGCGCCGGAGCGGCGGCGGCTGGGCGGACGAGCGTGACGACGCGGCCCTCCAGCAGGAAGCCCCGCGGGACCATCGGGAACACCCGGTGTTTGCCGAAGCGGTCCTCCAGGGTGACCGTCGGCCCCTCCGACGTCTTCTCACAGCGGATCACCGCACCGCAGAAGCCCGTGCCGACCTCCTCCACGACCAGATCGGGCTCGGCCGGCACCTCGGGCGCGGGCTGCGACTTCTTCCAGGGCGGGGTCAGATCCGGGCTGTAGCTGCGCATTCGGCAGACGCTACGACACCCCGAAGCGCGCCGCCAGCACGTCGCGTTGGGCGCGTACGAAGGCCGCGTCGACCACCGCGCCGTGCCCCGGTACGTACAGCGCGTCCTCGCCGCCGAGGGACAGCAGCCGGTCCAGCGCCGCGGGCCAGCGGGACGGGATCGCGTCCGGGCCCGCCTGTGGTTCGCCGGACTCCTCGACCAGGTCGCCGCAGAACACGACCTCCGGGCTGCCGGGTACCAGGACGGCCAGATCGTGGCCCGAGTGTCCGGGGCCGACGTTCGCCAGGAGCACCTGGCGGCCGCCCAGGTCCAGCGTCCACTCCCCGCACACCAGATGGTGCGGCGCCACCAGCACGTCGGCCGCCTCCGCCGCATCGGCCTCGCCGACCCCGTGGTGTATCGCCGAGTCGCGGATCTCGTCCCGCTCGCGTTTCATCAACTCGGCGATGCCGACCGCGCCGTACACCTCCGCGCCTGAGAACGCCGCCGTCCCCAGCACATGGTCGAAGTGGGGATGGCTCAGTGCGATATGCGTCACCCGGCGGCCGCCGAGCAGCGCCTGCGCCTGGGCGCGCAGCTCGGCTCCCTCGCGGAGCGTCGAGCCCGTGTCGTACAGGAGGACACCGTCCTCACCGGCGACCAAACCGGTGGTCGCGTCCCAGACAGGAAGCCGCCGGCGCCCCACCCCGTCAGCCAGCCGCTCCCAGCCGAAGTCTTCCCAACTGACGTCCATACCGCGACGCTATCCGCAATCGACCAGCACTGTCCCCTCGCTACGCTGGGGATACCCCACCGCACGATCGTCGGCCGCCCTTGCTAGGGATGTACCCCACGGCCGTACACTGGCACGGGGAAATGCTGGCACTCGCACGCAACGAGTGCCAAGCAGTCACCGACGAATCACAGCTGGAGGTGTGCGCGATGCTCAGCGAACGCAGACTCGAGGTGCTGCGCGCCATCGTCCAGGACTATGTCGGCACCGAGGAGCCCGTCGGCTCCAAGGCGCTCACCGAGCGCCACAAGCTCGGCGTCTCCCCGGCCACCGTCCGCAATGACATGGCCGTGCTGGAGGAGGAAGGGTTCATCGCCCAGCCTCATACGAGTGCGGGACGCATCCCCACGGACAAGGGCTACCGGCTCTTCGTCGACAAGCTGGCCGGCGTCAAGCCGCTGTCGTCGCCCGAGCGCCGTGCCATCCAGAACTTCCTGGACGGAGCCGTCGACCTCGACGACGTCGTGGGCCGTACGGTACGGCTGCTGGCGCAGCTGACCCGGCAGGTCGCGGTGGTGCAGTACCCCTCGCTGACCCGGTCCACCGTCCGGCATGTGGAGCTCCTCTCCCTCGCGCCCGCCCGGCTCATGCTGGTGCTGATCACGGACACCGGACGTGTCGAGCAGCGCATGATCGACTGCCCCGCGCCCTTCGCGGACACCTCGCTCGCGGATCTGCGGGCCCGGCTCAACAGCCGGGTCGTCGGGCGCCGTTTCGCGGATGTGCCGCAGCTGGTGCAGGACCTTCCCGATTCCTTCGAGGCGGAGGACCGAGGGACTGTCTCCACAGTGCTCTCGACCCTGCTCGAAACCCTGGTCGAGGAGACCGAGGAGCGGCTGATGATCGGCGGCACCGCCAATCTGACGCGCTTCGGACACGACTTCCCGCTGACCATCCGGCCGGTGCTCGAAGCGCTCGAGGAGCATGTGGTGCTCCTCAAGCTGCTCGGCGAGGCCAAGGAGGCGGGCGGCATGGGCATGACCGTGAAGATCGGTCATGAGAACGCCCACGAGGGCCTCAACTCCACGTCCGTCGTCGCGGTCGGCTACGGTTCGGGCGACGAGGCAGTTGCCAAACTCGGCGTGGTCGGACCGACCCGCATGGACTACCCCGGAACGATGGGAGCGGTACGCGCAGTGGCACGTTACGTCGGACAGATCCTGGCGGAGTCGTAAGTGGCCACGGACTACTACGCCGTACTCGGCGTACGCCGCGACGCGTCCCAGGACGAGATCAAGAAGGCCTTCCGCCGGCTTGCCCGTGAACTCCACCCGGATGTGAATCCGGACCCGAAGACGCAGGAGCGCTTCAAGGAGATCAACGCCGCGTACGAGGTGCTCTCGGACCCGCAGAAGAAGCAGGTCTACGACCTCGGCGGGGACCCGCTCTCGCAGGCGGGCGGCGGTGGCGCGGGCGGCTTCGGAGCCGGTGGCTTCGGGAACTTCTCGGACATCATGGACGCGTTCTTCGGGACGGCTTCGCAGCGGGGGCCCAGGTCGCGTACGCGGCGGGGCCAGGACGCGATGATCCGCCTGGAGATCGAGCTCAACGAGGCGGCCTTCGGTACGACGAAGGACATCCAGGTCGACACGGCGGTCGTCTGTACGACGTGCTCGGGCGAGGGCGCGGCGCCGGGTACCTCGGCGCAGACCTGCGACATGTGCCGCGGCCGCGGCGAGGTCTCGCAGGTGACGCGGTCCTTCCTGGGCCAGGTCATGACGTCGCGGCCGTGCCCGCAGTGCCAGGGTTTCGGCACCGTTGTGCCGACGCCGTGCCCCGAATGCGCCGGCGACGGCCGTGTCCGGTCCCGCCGGACGCTGACGGTCAAGATCCCCGCCGGTGTCGACAACGGCACGCGCATCCAGCTCGCGGGCGAGGGCGAGGTCGGCCCGGGCGGCGGTCCCGCCGGTGACCTGTACGTCGAGATCCACGAACTGCCGCACCCGGTCTTCCAGCGCCGGGGCGACGATCTGCACTGCACGGTGACCATCCCCATGACGGCGGCGGCGCTGGGCACGAAGTGCCCGCTGGAGACGCTGGACGGCGTGGAGGACGTAGACATCCGCCCGGGCACGCAGTCGGGCCAGTCGATCCCGCTGCACGGGCGCGGCATCACGCACCTGCGGGGCGGCGGCCGTGGCGACCTGATCGTGCACGTCGAGGTGATGACCCCGACGAAGATGGACACGGAGCAGGAGAGGCTGCTGCGGGACCTGGCGAAGCTGCGGGGCGAGGAGCGGCCGACGGGGCAGTTCCAGCCGGGGCAGCAGGGGCTGTTCTCCCGCCTGAAGGACGCGTTCAACGGCAGGTAGGTCTGGGCTCTGCGCCGGGACCCCCCGCGCCTCAGCCGCCGGACGGGCCGGAAACGCAGCCCGTCCGGCGATTGAGGACACCTACCGCACCCGCGACGGTTGCGGAACGGCCGATTCGGTGCGGCGCGGGCGGCATGGCACCATGCCTGCATGTCCTCCGCACTGACCGATCTTTGCCGTCATCCGATCGTGCAGGCCCCCATGGCGGGCGGCGCCTCCTGCCCCCAGCTCGCCGCCGCCGTGTCCGAAGCCGGTGGGCTCGGATTCCTGGCTGCCGGATACAAGACCGCGGACGGCATGTACCAGGAGGTCAAACAGGTCCGCGGGCTCACCACGCAGCCCTTCGGCGTCAATCTCTTCATGCCGCAGCCCAGCACCGCCGACCACGGTGCCGTCGAGGTCTACCGGCATCAGCTCGCCGGTGAGGCCGCCTGGTACGAGACGCCCCTCGGCGACCCCGACTCCGGGCGCGACGACGGCTACGAGGCAAAACTGGCCATCCTCCTCGACGACCCCGTACCCGTCGTCTCGTTCACCTTCGGCTGCCCGACCCGCGATGTGCTCGACTCCTTCGCCAAGGCCGGGACCTTCACCGTCGTCACCGTCACCACGCCGGAAGAGGCGCAGGCCGCGCAGTGGGCAGGGGCCGACGCCGTGTGTGTGCAGGGCGTCGAGGCCGGCGGCCACCAGGGCACCCACCGCGACGACCCCGAGACCGACGGCGCCGGGATCGGGCTGCTGTCGCTCATCGCGCTGGTCCGCGAGACCGTGCAGCTTCCGGTCATCGCCGCGGGTGGCCTGATGCGCGGCGGCCAGATCGCGGGCGCGCTCGCGGCCGGGGCGGTTGCGGGGCAGCTCGGGACCGCGTTCCTGGTCTGCCCCGAGTCCGGCGCGAATGCGCTGCACAAGCAGGCCATGACGAATCCTTTGTTCGTACGCACCGAACTCACCCGCGCCTTCTCCGGGCGGCCCGCCCGCGGCCTCGTCAACCGCTTCATGCGCGAGCACGGCCCGTACGCCCCCGCCGCCTACCCCCAGGTGCACCATCTGACGAGCGGCCTGCGCAAGGCCGCGGCGAAGGCGGGCGACCCGCAGGGCATGGCGCTCTGGGCAGGACAGGGCCACCGGCTGGCGCGTGACCTGCCTGCGGGTCGGCTGGTCGAGGTCCTCGTCGCCGAGACCGACTCCGCGCGGGCGGCTCTGGCGCTGGGTGGTTCGCGATGACCGCGCCGGTATTCGTCGTCGACTCGCTGGAGGGCGTCGGACCCGGGGCGACCGTCACCCTGGACGGTCCGGAGGGGCGGCACGCCGTCTCCGTGCGCAGGCTGCAGCCCGGCGAGGAGATCGTGCTGACGGACGGCCGAGGCCGCGGTGCGGCGGGGGTCGTCGTACGGACCGAGGGCAAGGACCGGCTGATCGTCGAACCGCGGGAGTTTCCGGCGGAACCGGAGCCGACGCCCCATATCACCGTCGTCCAGGCGCTGCCGAAGGGCGACCGTGGTGAACTCGCCGTCGAGACCATGACGGAGACCGGTGTGGACGCGGTCGTGCCGTGGGCTGCCGCGCGCTGCATCACGCAGTGGAAGGGCGAGCGGGCCGCCAAGTCGCTGGCGAAGTGGCGGGCGACGGCGCGCGAGGCGGGCAAACAGTCGCGCCGGCTGCGCTTCCCGGAGGTCGCGGACGCGGCAACGACCAAGCAGGTTGCGTCACTTCTGGCCGAAGCGGATTTCGCGGCGGTGCTCCACGAGGAGGGCGCGGAGCCGCTGGCCACCGCGGAACTCCCCGCGGAGGGGTCGATCGTGCTGGTGGTGGGGCCCGAAGGGGGCGTGTCCCCGGAGGAGTTGGCGGTGTTCGCGGAGGCGGGGGCGAAGCCGTACCGGCTGGGCCGGAGTGTGCTGCGCACCTCGACGGCGGGCACGGCGGCAACGGCGCTCCTCCTGACCCGCACGGGCCGCTGGTCCTAGGTCCTGTCCGGCCGATCTTGCCGGGCTCGCGTGCCAGACCCCGCTCCCTGATCCGGCCTGATCGACCGGACAGGACCTAGGCCCGGGGCCCGGGGGCGGAGGCCCCCGTTCGGGAACGCCCGCCCGCGCGAGCGATGATGGCGGCAAGCGGTCTACCGCACTCCCCAGCGCAGTGGGAGGCTCCCCTCATGGGGGCCTTGAGACGAGTACTCCACCGCCGCATCCTCGCCGCAATCTGTGCTTCCGGGGCCGCAGTTGCCGGCGTGGCCGCCTGTGAGCCGGTCGCCGGTGGGCTCAATTCCGTTGCCGTCGCGGTCACTACCGACCGGACCGGGACCAGCACCCTGGAGCGCATCGGGTTTCATGTGCGCTGGCTCAGCTGCACGGCGAACGTCGACGGCGGCAAGGCGGGTGCTACCGCCTCCGCATCGCCGTCCAGGCCGAGCGTGGCCACCGTCGACTGTCAGGGCGAGACCGAGTCGGGGCAGAAGATCACGCTCAAGGGCAAGGTGACGGACGAGCGTTCAGGCAAGTGTGTACGCGGTGATCTCGTCGGCAAGGTGGACGGCAAGGTCGTCTTCGAGGCCAGTGTGCTCGGCAACTGCAACGCCGCGCCCAGCAGCACCCCGGCCACCAGGACACCGGGCGGGCCGTCGCGTCCCACCGTCACCGTGACGGTGACCGTGACCGCAGACCCGCCGGGCAAGTGACCCGCCGGGCAAGTGATCCGAAAGCCGTGACCCCGCGGCGGGCACCTGCCTAGGGTGACTGTGTGACGCACCCTGCCTACCTCCGGTATCCGCATGTCCACGGCGAGTTGATCGCCTTCACCGCAGAGGACGACGTCTGGGTCGCCCCGCTCGACGGCGGCCGCGCGTGGCGCGTGAGCGCCGACAACGTTCCGGTGAACCATCCGAGGATCTCGCCCGACGGTACGCACATAGCGTGGTCCTCGCAGCGGGCAGGCGCCCCCGAGGTCCATCTGGCGCCCATCGACGGCGGGCCCGCCGACCGGCTGACGTACTGGGGCAGCGCCAAGACGTCCGTCCGCGGCTGGACCCCGGACGGCGAGGTCCTCGCGATCAGCACGCACGGCCAGGCCACGCTGCGCCGCACCTGGGCGCGTGCCGTGCCGCTCGACGGCGGGCCCGCGGCCGTGCTGCCGTACGGGCCCGTGGGCGATGTGGCGCACGGGCCGCACACCGTGCTCCTCTCCGCCACGATGGGGCGGGAGGCCGCCGCCTGGAAGCGCTACCGGGGCGGCACGGCAGGCAAGTTGTGGATCGACCGGGACGGCGAGGGGGAGTTCGTACGCCTCCACGAGGAGCTCGAAGGGAACATCGAGTACCCGCTGTGGGTGGGGGACCGGATCGCCTTCCTCTCCGACCACGAAGGCGTCGGCGCCGTCTACTCGTCGGCGGCTGACGGCTCCGACCTGCGGCGGCACACCCCCGTCGACGGCTTCTACGCCCGCCACGCCGCCACCGACGGCACCCGCGTCGTCTACGCCTCCGCCGGTGAACTGTGGCTCATCGACGGCCTGGACGGCGCCGAGCCCCGCCGTCTCGACATCCGTCTCGGCGGCCAGCGCACCGATCTGCGCCCCCGCCCCGTCAAGGCCGACCGATTCCTCGGCACAGCGACCCCCGACCACACGGGCCGCGGCAGCGCCGTGGAGATCCGCGGCGGCGTCCACTGGGTCACCCACCGGGAGGGGCCCGCGCGTGCGCTCGCCGCGGAGCCGGGGGTTCGGGCCAGGCTGCCCCGCACCTTCCGCGTGGAGGGCGAGGAGCAGGTCGTCTGGGTCACCGACGCCGAGGGCGACGACGCACTCGAATTCGCCCCGGCCACCGGACCGGCGCCCGGTGCGACACCCCGCAGGCTCGGCGCCGGACGGCTCGGCCGCGTACTGAGCCTGGCCGTCGCTCCCGACGGCAGCCGCGCCGCCGTCGCCTCGCACGACGGCCGCGTCCTGCTCGTCGAACGCGACTCGGGCGAGATCCGCGAGGTCGACCGCAGCGAGCACGGCGAAGCCACCGGTCTCGCCTTCTCGCCCGACTCCGGCTGGCTCGCCTGGTCGCACGCGGGCCCTGACCCGCTGCGCCAGCTCAAACTCGCCAACACCTCCGATCTGGCGGTCTCCGAGGCGACCCCGCTGCGTTTCTGCGACTACCAGCCCGCCTTCACGCTCGACGGAAAGCACCTCGCGTTCCTCTCCGAGCGCGCCTTCGACCCGGTCTACGACACCCATGTCTTCGACCTTGCCTTCGTCGGCGGCTGCCGCCCGCATCTGATCACGCTGGCGGCCACCACGCCCTCGCCGTTCGGGCCGCAGCGCCACGGGCGGGCGTTCGAGACGGACAAGGACAAGGACCACAGCAGGCAGGACGCCGAGGAGAGCGGCGTCCCGGTGACCCGTATCGACCTCGAAGGGCTCGCCGACCGGATAGTGCCCTTCCCGGTCGAGGCCGCCAGTTACTCCACGCTGTCCGCCGCCAAGGACGGGCTGCTGTGGCTGCGCCACCCGCTGCGCGGCGTCCTCGGCGCGACCCGCGCGACCCCCGACGACCCGGGGCCCAGGACCGCCCTGGAGCGGTACGACCTGACGCAGCAGCGCATCGAGGAGCTCTCGTCGGACGCGACGAGCTTCTCCGTCAGCGGCGACGGCAAGCGGGTGCTGCTGTACACCGAGGGCAAGCTCAAGGTGGTTCCGAGCGACCGCAGGGCCTCACGGGACGAGGAGAGCGACACCAACATCACCGTCGATCTCTCGCGGGTGCGCGGCAGTGTCGACCCTGCCGCCGAGTGGCGGCAGATGTACGACGAAGCCGGGCGCCTCATGCGCGACAACTTCTGGCGCGCTGACCTCGGCGGCGTCGACTGGGACGGCGTACTGGACCGCTACCGCCCGGTCCTGTCGCGCGTGGCCACCCACGACGATCTGATCGATCTGCTCTGGGAGGTGCAGGGCGAGCTCGGCACCTCGCACGCCTACGTCACGCCGCGCTTCGGATACGGAAGCGCGACGACCCGCCAGGGCCTGCTGGGCGCCGACATCTCCCGCGCGGCGGACGGCGCCTGGCGCATCGACCGCATCCTGCCCTCCGAGACGTCCGACCCGAACGCCCACTCGCCGCTCGCCGCGCCCGGTGTCGCTGTGCGCGCGGGCGACGCGATCCTCGCGGTGGACGGCAGACCGGTGGATCCCGTCGCCGGGCCCGGACCGCTGCTCGTGGGCGCGGCGGGCAAGCCCGTCGAACTGACCGTCTCCCCGGCCGGCGGCGGCGATCCGCGCCACGCCGTCGTCGTACCGCTCGCCGACGAGGAACCGCTGCGTTACCACGCGTGGGTCGCGGACCGGCGTGCCTACGTCCACGAGAAGTCCGGTGGCCGCCTCGGCTATCTGCACGTCCCCGACATGCAGGCGCCGGGCTGGGCCCAGATCCACCGCGATCTGCGGATCGAGGTCGCCTGCGAGGGCCTGGTCGTGGATGTGCGCGAGAACCGCGGCGGGCATACGTCGCAGCTCGTCGTCGAGAAACTGGCGCGGCGGATCGTGGGCTGGGACCTGCCGCGCGGGATGCAGGCGTTCAGCTATCCGCAGGACGCGCCGCGCGGCCCGGTCGTCGCGGTGGCGAACGAGTTCTCGGGATCGGACGGGGACATCGTCAACGCGGCGATCAAGGCACTCGGCATCGGCCCGGTGGTGGGCACCCGGACCTGGGGCGGAGTCATCGGCATCGACAGCCGGTACTCCCTGGTGGACGGGACGCTGGTCACCCAGCCCAAGTACGCCTTCTGGCTGGAGGGCTACGGCTGGGGCGTGGAGAACCACGGTGTCGACCCGGACGTGGAGGTGGTGATGACCCCGCAGGACCATGCGGCGGGGCGCGACCCGCAACTGGACGAGGCGGTACGGATGGCGCTCGCGGTGCTCACGGAGAACCCGGCGAAGTCCCCGCCGGAGCTTCCGTAGGACTCCGCCGCCGCGCCGGGCGCCGGTTCCCCGAGCGGGGACCGCGCCCGGCGTTCGCGTGGCGCGGGCTGCGTGCTCCGCGGCCCGCGCGCGAAGCCCACCATCAGGAGCGCGCGGCTCGCCCGCGAAGCCCACCACCGGGCAGCAACCGTCAACGCCCCTTGCCCACGGCGTCCGCGAACCCGGCCACTCGATACGATGCAAGCCGTAGTGGACGCACGCGAGGAGGACCCCGGCATGGCGGGAGAACCGCAGGCTGACTGCCTGTTCTGCAAGATCGTCGCGGGGGAGGTGCCCGCGACCGTGGTACGGGAGACCGAGCGGATCGTCGCCTTCCGTGACATCAACCCCCAGGCCCCGACGCACATCCTGGTCATCCCCAAGGCGCACTACCGCGACGCCGCGACCCTCGCCGCAGCCGAGCCGGAGCTCGCCGCCGATGTGCTGCGCGAGGCCGGCGAGGTCGCCGCCGAGGAGAAGGTCGACGGCGCCGGGTACCGGATCGTCTTCAACACCGGATCCGGCGCGGGCCAGACCGTCTTCCACGCCCACGCGCACCTGCTGGGCGGCCGCGGCCTCGAATGGCCCCCGGGATAACGAAAGCCGACTCACCTTGTCCGTACGTGAATTGGTAGTGCTCGGCACCGCCAGCCAGGTCCCGACCCGGCACCGCAACCACAACGGCTACCTCCTGCGCTGGGACGGCGAAGGCATACTCTTCGACCCGGGCGAGGGCACCCAGCGCCAGATGCTGCGGGCCGGGGTGGCCGCCCACGACATCAACCGGATCTGCGTCACGCACTTCCACGGCGACCACTCGCTCGGCCTCGCCGGGGTGATCCAGCGCATCAACCTCGACCGGGTCCCGCACGAAGTCTCCGCGCACTACCCGAAGAGCGGGCAGCGCTTCTTCGACCGGCTGCGGTACGCGACGGCCTATCGCGAGACCGTCGAGCTGGTCCAGGCGCCGGTCGCTGCCGACGGGGTGCTGGCCGAGAACGGTGCGTACACCCTCGAAGCCCGCAAGCTCTCGCACCCCGTCGAGTCGTACGGCTACCGCATCACCGAGCCGGACGGCCGCCGGATGCTGCCGGAGAAGCTCGCCGCGCACGGGATCAAGGGCCCCGACGTGGGGCGGCTCCAGCGCGAGGGCGAGGTGAACGGCGTCACGCTGGCCGAGGTCAGCGAGGTGCGCAGAGGACAGCGGTTCGCGTTCGTCATGGACACCCGGCTCTGCGACGGCGTGCACGCGCTCGCGGACGGCTGCGACATGCTCGTCATCGAGTCCACCTTCCTCGACGAGGACGAACAACTGGCCACGGACCACGGCCACTTGACCGCCGGGCAGGCGGCCCGGGTGGCGCGCGACGCCGGGGTGCGGCATCTGGTGCTCACGCACTTCTCGCAGCGGTACCACGACCCGGACGAATTCGAACGGCAGGCACGCGCGGCCGGGTTCGAGGGCGAGCTGACCATCGCCAAGGACCTGTTGCGCGTCCCCCTGCCCAAACGTCACCAGTGAGCGAGACGAGAGCCGTGCCCCTCCCCAAGGCCGAACTGCACCTCCACATCGAAGGCACCCTCGAACCCGAGCTCGCCTTCGCCCTGGCCGCGCGCAACGGCGTGGAGCTGCCGTACAAGGACACCGAAGAGCTGCGTCGCGCCTACCTCTTCCAGGACCTTCAGTCCTTCCTCGATCTCTACTACGGCCTGATGGCCGTACTGCACACCGAGGACGACTTCGCCGAACTGGCCGAGGCTTATCTGGCGCGCGCCGCCGGGCAGGGCGTACGTCATGCGGAGATCTTCTTCGACCCGCAGGCGCACACGGCGCGCGGCGTCGAGCTGGGCACGGTCGTCGAAGGGCTGGGCCGTGCGCTGGACCGCAGCGAGGAGCGGCACGGCATCTCGACGCGGCTGATCATGTGCTTCCTGCGGGACGAGTCCGCCGAGTCGGCGATGGAGACACTCGCGGCCGCGAAGCCGTATCTGCACCGGATCACTGCGGTGGGCCTGGACTCGGCGGAGGCCGGGCATCCGCCGTCGAAGTTCCGCGAGGTGTACGAGGCCGCGGCGGCGCTGGGCCTGCGCCGGGTCGCCCACGCGGGCGAGGAGGGCCCGCCGGCGTACATCGCCGAGGCCCTGGACGTCCTCGGCGTGGAGCGCATCGACCACGGGCTGCGCTGCATGGAGGACCCGCGGCTCGTCGAGCGACTGGTACGGGAGCGGGTCCCGCTGACGCTCTGCCCGTTGTCGAACGTCCGCCTGCGGGCGGTCGACACCCTGGAGGACCACCCACTGGCCCGGATGATGACCGCGGGCCTGCTGTGCACGGTGAACTCGGACGACCCGGCGTACTTCGGCGGCTATGTCGGGGACACGTTTCATGCGGTGCGGGAGGCGCTGGGGCTGGACGAGGAGCGGCTGCGGGAGCTGGCGCGGAACTCGTTCGCGGCGGCGTTTCTGGATGACGACGAGCCGCGGCGGGCGCGGCTGATCGCTGAGGTGGAGGCGTACGACTTCGAGACCGAGCGGCCGGAGTAGGCGGGCGGTGCGAGGTGCGCCTGCGGCGGGCTTGTTCCCCTACCCGCCCCTTCCCGACTGGGGTCCGCCCCAGACCCCGCGCCTCAAACGCCGGCGGGGCTGAATTTCAGCCCGTCCGGCGTTTGAGGACACGCGCGAAGCGCGTACGGGGGTCTGGGGCTTGCCCCCCCCCCACGCGGCGGAGCCGCAAATGTCACAGCCGGGATGGGGGTACCTCCCACGGCCGCCAGGC